>NZ_PJNE01000001.1:3000000-3300000 GCF_002846495.1 Phycicoccus duodecadis | reverse complement strand
GGAGATGGAGGGCGGGACCACGTTCCACTTCGTCACGGGCGGTCTGCCGCAGGCCCTGGCCGCCGCGCGTGCGGCCGGTGACGGCGACGTCGACATCGCGGGGGGCGCCTCCGCCGTGCGGCAGGCCCTGGCGGCCGGCGAGCTCGACGGGCTCACGCTCGACCACATCCCGGTGGCTCTGGGCGCCGGCGAGCCGCTGCTCACGCCCGACCTCGCGGATGTCGGGCTGGAGCCGGTCGAGGTCGAGGCCTCCCCCGGTGCGGTCCACGTCCGTTACCGGGTCCGGCGCTGACCCGCCACGTGCGGCGGGGCGGGGGGCGGCCCGGTGGTTGGATGGCGGCGTGAGCGCGCTGATCTCCGCCGACGACCTGGCCGTGGCCCTCGCCCGCGAGGAGGTCCGCGTCGTCGACGTCCAGTACAACCTCGTGGGGACGCCGGGGCGCGAGCTCTACGCCGAGGCACACCTGCCGGGTGCGCCGTTCCTCGACCTCGACACCGCCTTGGCGGGGCCTCCGGGCGACCGCGGCCGGCACCCGCTGCCCGACCCCGAGGTGCTCCAGGCGGCGCTGCGTGCCTGTGGGCTCGACGACGACACCGAGGTGGTCGTCTACGACCAGCGCACCTCGCTGTCGGCCGCCCGGGCCTGGTGGGTGCTGCGGTGGGCCGCCCATCCGCAGGTGCGGGTCCTCGACGGCGGCCTCGCGGCCTGGGTGCGCGCGGGGCACCCGGCCACGAGCGAGCCTGCGGCGCCCCACCCCGGCACCCTCACGGTGCGCCCCGGGTCGGTGCCGGTGCTCGGCCCGACCAGCGCGGCCGAGATGGCGCGGGCGGGCGTGCTCCTCGACGTCCGGTCCGCCGAGCGCTACCGCGGTGAGGTCGAGCCGATCGACCCCGTGGCCGGGCACGTCCCGGGCGCCGTCAACCTGCCGATGACCGAGCTGCTGGCCGACGACGGCACCTTCCTGCCGCCCGACCGCATCCGGGCCCGGGCGGCGCAGGCCGGCGTGCACCGCGACACCCCGGTCGGGACCAGCTGCGGCTCGGGCGTGACCGCCGCCCAGATGGCCCTGGCCCTGCACACCGCCCGTATCGACGCCATCCCCTACGTCGGCTCGTGGAGCGAGTGGGTGGCCGACCCGGCGCGCCCGGTCGCCACCGGGCCCGAGCCCGGCTGACCGCCGCCCCCACGCCTCAGAGGGCCCAGACGCCGGTGAACGGGTCGTCCGACGCCCCGTCGGCCGGGTAGGCCGGGGTGGTCACGGTCGCCACCCGGTAGAGGCGCGCCTCGATGACGTCCCAGGCCAGCAGCCGCAGCACCGGCCGACCGCTCTCGTCGGTCGAGAGCGACTCCAGCAGGGCGGTGTCGCGCGGCCCCCAGCCCAGCGGCCGGTAGGCCTCGGCCATCACCCCGCGTGCCGTCGACGCGGCCAGGATGCGCAGCCGGGGCCGCCCGTCGCGCTGCACGGCGGCCAGGCCCTGCTGCCGGCCGCCGGTGCTCGGCACCGGCCCGAGGTAGACCGCCCCGCACGTCCAGCCCTCGGTGTTGGACACGCAGCTGCCCTGCACCTCGAGCGCGGGCCCGTCGACCGAGGTGGTGTCGACGATGGTGCCGCGGCCGGAGAACCCGCGTACCACGGTGCCCCCCTCGAGCGCCTGGAGGTCGGCGAACCCGGCGTTCACGGGCAGGATCGTGCTCGACACCTCCCCGGTGCGCGTGTCGACGAGCCAGTTGTCCTTGCCCCCCGTGGCGACCACCGTGCGGCCGTCGTTGGCCCAGCCGGCACCGGTGAGGTGCTGCTCGGGCACCGGGTAGCGGTGGGCCCTCGCGCTGCGCAGCTCGAGCACCACCACGCCGCCCGGCTGGGCGAAGGCGACGCGGTGCCGGTCGTCGTCGATCGCCCGGGGGCCCAGCGGGTAGCCACGGTTGCCGTCGGGGTCGGTGGTGCTCCGTAGCGGCGCCATCGACACCAGCAGCGGCGCAGGGGTCTGCCGGGGCAGGAACACCGCCGGCTGGTAGCGGTCGACGTCGACGCGCAGCAGGAAGACCGCCCGCACCGACGCCCGGGTGCCGGCGGGCGAGAGCGCCTCGAGCGCGTCGCGCCCGGGGCCGAGCCGCTCGGGCAGGGCCAGCTCGGCGGCGTCGGGGTAGGGCGGGAGGGACGGCTCGTCGTCGGGCGCCGGCGCCAGGTGCACCGTGGCGCCGGCCAGCGGCACCTCGGGGAGCCGGCCCTCGGCCAGGGGCGAGGTGGGCGACGGACGAGGGCGGACCGGCGTGCCGGAGGGCCGAAGCGCGAGCGCCGTCGCCCCGGCGGCCACGACGGCCCCGCCCGCCAGCACCACCCGGCGCCGGGTCGTGCGCCGTCGCGCCCGCGCGGCCTCCACCGCCTCCGGGCCGAGGTCGGCGTCGGGGACGGCCTCGGCCACGAGCTCGAGCAGGTCGCGCGCCTCGTCCTCGGTCGCCGGGCGGGGCTCCGGCCGTTCGTCGACCGCGCCGAGCCGCGCCAGCACGAGCACCGCGTCGTCGTGGACCTGCTCCACCGGCACGCCCAGGATCTCGGCCGTCGCGGTGTCGGCCCGGTCGTCGAGCCAGCGCAGCGCCGCGACCGCCCGCGCCCGGGGCGGGAGGACGTCCAGGACCCGGCCCGCCGCGGACCGGCGCGCCTCCGCCCCCTCGGCCGGCCCGGGGTCGCCGCCGGCGAGGGTCTCGGGTGCCGGCGGCGCCACGGCCAGGGCCTCGCGGTAGAGCCGGCGGCGCAGGTGGCCCTCCGGCCCCTCCTCGCGCACCCGGGGCCAGTCGGCGGCGAGCGCGGCCAGGGTGCGCACCGCCGCCTCGTGCGCGGCCCGAGGATCGCGGGCCACCACGGTCGCGGCCCGCAGGACCGGGGTCTGGCGGGCGGCGGCGAACTGGAGGAAGTCGGCGACGTCGTCGCGGCGACGGCGCGCGCCCTCCCCGGTCACCGGGCCACCTTCGCGTCGCTCACGCTCCCATCGTGGACCACACCGGCCGTTCTGGGCCCGACCGGGCGTCAGCGGCACCCCACCGAGGGCCGCCATCTGGTTCGATCGAGGCATGGCCGAGGCGGACGAGGTGTTCCACGTCGACCTGCGGGGGGTCGTCGACCTCCTCTCGCACCACCTGTACTCGAGCCCGCGGGTGTACCTGCGCGAGCTGGTGCAGAACGCCGTCGACGCCTCCACGGCCCGCCGCGAGCACGACCCGTCCGCTCCGGCCACGGTGCGGGTCGTGCCGGCCGACGTCTCCGCCGACGGCCGGCTGCACGTCGTCGACGCGGGCATCGGGCTCGACGAGCACGGGGTCCGCACGGCCCTGTCGACCATCGGGGCCTCGACCAAGCGCGACGCCCTGGGGATGGCGCGCGACTCCTACCTGGGCCGCTTCGGCATCGGGCTGCTCTCGTGCTTCCTGGTCACCGACGAGATCGCGGTCGAGACCGAGACGGCCGGCGCCGCCCACGCGGTGCGCTGGCGCGGGCGCGACGACGGCGGCTACACCCTCGAGCGCACCACCGCCAGAGGGACCCCCGGCACCACGGTGTCGCTCGCCCCCCGCGGGAGCGCCGCCGAGCTCCTGCGGGCCGCCTCCGTGCTCCGCCTGGTCGCCACCTACGCCCGCCACCTCGACGTCGACCTCGTGGTCGAGACGGCCGACGGGCCGGTGCGCTGCGCCCGCGCCCGCTTCCCGTGGGAGGAGGCCGACGGCGCCCCGCTGCTCGGCCGGGCGGCGGCCTGGTGCCAGGACGTCCTCGGCTTCGCGCCCCTCGACGTGGTGCCGCTGGCCGACCCGGCGACGGGGCTGCGGGGGTACGCGTACGTCGTCCCGACCGCCTCGGCCGCGCGCCCCACGGCCCGCGTGTACGCCCAGCGGATGCTCGTGACCGAGAACGACCACGACCTGCTACCGCCCTGGGCGACGTTCGTCCGCGCGGTCGTCGACGTGTCGGGGCTCGGGCTCACCGCCTCACGGGAGGCCCTGCGCACCGACGCGACCCTCGACGCCGTGCGCGACCGGCTCGGCGCCCAGCTGCGCACGTGGCTGCTGCGGATGGCGGCCACCGACCGGCCGCGCGCCCAGGCGTTCTTCGCGGTGCACCACCTCGGGGCGAAGGCGATGGCGGCGCAGGACGACGCCATGCTCGACGTCGTCGCCGACGTGCTGCCGTGGGAGACCACCACGGGCACCGCGACCCTCACCGAGTTCGCCGCCCAGCAGCGGATCATCACCTACGTCGACACGCTCGAGCACTTCCGCCAGGTGGCCACGGTCGCGGCCGCGCAGGGCATCCCGGTCCTCAACGCCGGCTACGCCTACGACGCGGCCATCGTCGAGCGGTTCGTGGCCCGCACCCCCGGTGCCGAGTCACGCCGGATGCCGCCCGAGGAGCTCACCACGCACGTCGACCGTCTCGACGCCGACGCGGAGGCGGTGTTCCTCCCGCTCCTCGACGTCGCCCGCGCGGTGCTGGCACGGGCCGAGGCCGAGCCCATCGTGCGGCGGTTCCGGCCGGAGTCGCTGCAGGCGATGCTCCTCGTCGGAGACGCCGCCGAGCGCGACCGCGACCGGCGCTCGGTGGCCGACCTGGCCGGCCTGGCCGACGGCCCCTGGGGCGCCGCCCTGGCCTCGCTCGCGGACCCGACGGCCGCCGGGCCCGCCTTCGTGCTCAACGCGGCCAACCCCTCGGTGCGCCGCCTGGCCGGCGCCGACCCCACGCTGCAGCGCCTGGCCCTCGAGGCGCTCTACGCCCACGCGCTGCTCGCCGGCGGTCACCCGCGCACCCCGTTCGACAGCGCCCTCCTCGCGCGCGCGCTGCCCGCCCTCATCGACCACGTCATCACCGGAGGTGGCTGAATGCAGTGGGACCTCGTCTCCCCCGAGTTCGCCGACGTCTCGCTCGCCGCCGACCGCGAGCCACCCGGGCCGGCCCGCGTCCGCGGCCACCAGGCAGCCCTGCGGCTCGCCCAGCGGCACGGCTCGTTCGCCGAGGAGTACGTGGCCCGCACCGACCTGTCGGCGGCGCTCTTCCACGTCCCCGACAGCCCGGAGATGCTGACGCACGTCGCCTGGCTGCGGGGGGCCCTGGGCGCCGAGCACGGGCTGGTACAGGCCGAGCGCGACGACGTGCTCTGGAAGCTGAAGTGGGCGGTCGAGAAGATCGAGAAGCTGCCCGAGGTGCCACTGGCGGCCTGGCGGGCGGCCGTCGACGACCTGGCGGAGGCGTTCACCGGCGACGGCTACCACCTGCGCCCGGTGCACGCGGCGCGGGCGTGGCTGGCCGTGGCCCTCGACGAGCCCGCCGAGCGCGACGCCGAGCTCGCCCGGTGGCTCGAGACCCCGCGCGACGGGCGCAGCGACTGCGCGGCGTGCGAGGCCCGCGGCCAGGCCCTGCTCGCCCTCGAGTCCGACCCCCACCGCGCCCTCGAGGTGCTCGCCAGGGTGGTGTCGGGCGGTATGACGTGCGCCGAGGAGCCCCAGGTCAGCCAGTCCCACGACGCCGAGATCCGCTCGGGCCTGGGCGACCTCGACGGCGCCGCGGCCTCCTTCCGCCGGTCCTGGTACGACGTGGCCGACGACGTGGCGCTGGCCGACACCGTGGCGCGCTGCCTGCGGGTGCTGGTGCGGATGGGCAACACCGACCGCGCCTACGACCTGCTGCTCCCCCGGCTGGGCTGGCTCGACGAGCTGCACACGGCCGCCGACCGGATGTGGTTCGCCGGCACCGCCGCGTGGGTGCTGCACCACGCCCGGCGCCTCGGGCTGGCCGCCGACGAGATCGGTGGCCGTCCCATCGTCGAGGTGCAGGACGAGCTCGCCCGCGTGGCCGAGGACCTCGCGGCCCGGTTCGACGCGCGCAGCGGCACCGTCGTCACCTCGCGACGGCTGCTGGCCGCCTGCTCCGACGCGCTGGTCGCGGACGGCCCGACCCTGCCCCCGACCCACCTCACGTCCGTCCCCACCGACGCCGGCCGCTCCGCCCCGGCCCCCACGACGGGGGCCGACGTCGTGGCCCTGGCGGAGGGCGTCCGGGACGCGCAGCGGGCCGTCGACCCGGCGCTCGAGACCGCCCTCCGGGGCTGGCTGGCCGCCCGCGAACGCGTCCTGCCCGGCCTCGAGGACGGCGACGACGCCGCCGCCCTGGCAGCGGCCTCCACCCTCGACCGGGTCAGCGCCCACCTGCTGCGCGACCCCGAACGTGAGGCCGAGCGGCTCCGGCTCGCGGAGCGGCTCGCCCGCCGGGCCGGCGACGAGGGAGCGCTCCGGCACGCGCGCGGGGACCTGGCGGTGCTCGCGGTGCGCGCGGCCCTCGACGCCCACGGCCCCGGCTCCCCCGAGGCCCGGGCCGCCCGCGACGAGGCCGAGTCGCTGGCCGCCGGCGCCGAGGCCGACGGGCACGCCGAGGTCGCCGCCGCGCTCTGGCGGTGGTACGCGCTGACCACCCGCCCGGCCGACGCGGTCGCGCGGCTGCGGCACGCGGCCTCGTTGTACGCCGGGCTGGGCCTGGCCCCGCGGCAGGCCCTGTGCCTCCTCGACGCGGCCCCCTTGGCCTACGACGGCGGCCCGGCCGGCCCGACCGCCCTGGTCGAGGAGGCCGAACGCCTGGTCGGTGCCCACCCGGTCCTGCGGGGCCAGGCCCTCGACCTCCGGGCCCGGATGGCCCGGGCCGCGGGCGACCTCGACCGGGCCGCCGACCTGCACGAGCAGGCGCTGGCCGCCGTCGGGTCCGCCGACGGGCCGCGCCTGGCCGTGCTCCTCCCCTACTGCGACCTGCTGGTCGACCTCTCGGCCTGGGAACGGCTCGAGCCCCGCGCCGCCGACGCCGTCGCGGTCTCGGCCCGGCTGCGGGACCCGGTGGCCCTGGCGGTCGCCCAGCGGCACCTGGGCCTGGCCTGGGTCGAGACCGGGCGCCCGGCCGAGGCGGCCGAGCTGCTCGAGGCGGCGCTGCCCCTCATCCACCAGCACGTGCCCGACCTCGTGGGCCCGACCGCCTGGGCCCTGGGCAACGCCGACAGCGCGCTCGGGACGTGGCGCGGCGCGCGCACGGCCTTCGCCACCGCCTCGGCCGGTTTCGAGGCCGCAGGTCGGCTCGAGGAGGCGAGCCATGCGCAGTACCGGGCCGGGATGGCGGCCTGGGAGGCCGACGAGCTCGAGGCGGCGGCAGCGCACCTCGACGACGCCGTCGACAAGGCCCGGGCCGGCGGGACCACCGACGTCGTGTTCGCCGCCGCCCGCTCACGCGCGGCGCTGCAGGCCTCCGGCGAGGACCTCGACGCCGGGATCACCGCCCTTGACGCCGTTCTGGGCGACGTGGAGCGGTTCGACCGGGAGCACCCGGCCGACGACCCCGACGCCGCGTTCGACCCCGAGGTGCACGAGCCCGACATCCTGCGTCAGGGCGCGCACCTGCTGGCCCGCCGGGGGCGCACCGACGACGCGGTGGCGCGGCTCGCACGGGCCGAGGCCCTGGTCGGAGGCGACTTCGAGCGGGTGCTGCGCGCCGAGGCGGGCGCGGTGCTGGCCGACGCCGACCGGCTCGAGGAGGCCGAGCCGCGGCTGCGGGCCTCACTCACCGAGCTGCACGCCCACGGCCTGCACCGCGAGCGGGTCGAGGCGGCCGGGGCGCTCGCGCGCGCCCTCGACCGGGCGGGGCGCCCCGAGGAGGCCCGGGACGTCTGGGACGCCTTCGGCCCGGGCGCCTGAGCCCGGGCCCGCGGCGCCTCAGCAGCCGACGAGACGCTGCGCGAGGTAGCCCTCGACCTGGTCGAGCCCCACCCGCTCCTGGCCCATCGTGTCGCGCTCGCGGATGGTGACGGCCTGGTCCTCGAGGGTGTCGAAGTCGACGGTGAGGCAGAACGGGGTGCCGATCTCGTCCTGGCGGCGGTAGCGGCGGCCGATGGCCCCCGCGTCGTCGAACTCGATGTTCCAGTGCTTGCGCAGGGCGGCGGCGAGGTCGCGGGCCTTGGGCGAGAGGTCGGCGTTGCGCGACAGCGGCAGCACCGCGGCCTTGACCGGCGCCAGGCGCGGGTCGAGCTTGAGCGAGACGCGCTTGTCGACCCCGCCCTTGGTGTTGGGGGCCTCGTCCTCGCTGTAGGCGTCGACGAGGAACGTCATCAGGCTGCGCGACAGCCCGGCCGCCGGCTCGATGACGTACGGGGTGTACTTCTCGCCGGAGGTCTGGTCGAAGTAGACCAGGTCGGTGCCCGAGTGCTTGCTGTGCGTGCTGAGGTCGAAGTCGGTGCGGTTGGCGATGCCCTCGAGCTCGCCCCACTCGCTGCCGGTGAAGCCGAAGCGGTACTCGATGTCGACGGTGCGCTTGGAGTAGTGCGAGAGCTTCTCCTGCGGGTGCTCGTAGACGCGCAGGTTCTCGGGGTCGATGCCGAGGTCGGTGTACCAGCGCATCCGCTCCTCGATCCAGTACTCGTGCCACTGCTCGTCCTCGCCGGGCTTGACGAAGAACTCCATCTCCATCTGCTCGAACTCGCGGGTGCGGAAGATGAAGTTGCCCGGCGTGATCTCGTTGCGGAAGCTCTTGCCGGTCTGGGCGATGCCGAACGGCGGCTTGCGACGCGAGGCCTGCATGACGTTGAGGAAGTTGATGAAGATGCCCTGGGCGGTCTCGGGGCGCAGGTAGTGCAGCCCCGACTCGTCCTCGATGACGCCGAGGTAGGTCTTGAGCATCATGTTGAACTCGCGCGGCTCGGTCCACTGCCCGCGGGTGCCGCAGTTCGGGCAGGCGATGTCGGCCAGCGCGATGGAGTCGGGGTCGACCTCCTTGCCCTTCTTGGCCTCCCTGTCGGCCAGTGCCTCCTGCATGTGGTCGACCCGGAAGCGCTTGTGGCAGCTCTGGCACTCGGTGAGGGGGTCGGTGAACTCGCCGACGTGGCCCGAGGCGACCCAGGTCTGGCGCGGCAGGATGATCGAGGAGTCGAGGCCCACGACGTCCTCACGGCTGGTGACCATCGAGCGCCACCACTGCCGCTTGATGTTCTCCTTGAGCTCGACCCCGAGCGGCCCGTAGTCCCAGGCCGAGCGCGTGCCGCCGTAGATCTCGCCGCAGGGGAAGACGAAGCCGCGGCGCTTGCAGAGGGAGACGACGGTGTCGACGACGGACGTGGGGTTGGCCATGGCGCACAGGCTATCCGGCGCGCGACGGGCGCTCCGAACCGGTTTCGCGGCCAGCCCGTAGGGTGGTCCACCGTGTCGAGCCTGCGTGAGTCCTTCGAGCGTGCCAGCCTGCCCGCGGTGTCGTGGCTGAGCGGCCTCCCCCGCTTCGTCCCCTTCCTGGCGGTGCTGGCCCTGCTGGTGGCCGGCGTGCTGCTGCCGCCCCCCGGCTGGCTGCTCGTGGCGGTCGTCGTGCTGCTGCTCGCGTGGATCCTGGCCCTCGCCTGGCCGCGGCTCACCGGCGTCGAGCGGCTGATGCGGGTCGCCGTCATCGGGCTCGTCGTGGCCGTGCTGGTGACCCAGGCGTTCCCCCGCGCCTGAGACCCGAGCGTCGCCCTCGCCAACTTGACAACGGTTCTCATTCCTGTTGAGAATCGTTGTCATGAACCGCGTCGTCCTCGCCCTCTCCGGCGTCGCCCTGCTGGCCCTCACGGCCTGCGGCAGCGCCACCGGGTCGGGCCCGTCCGGCGACCGGCTCGCGGTGACCGCGTCCTTCTACCCGCTGCAGTGGGCCTCCGAGCAGGTCGGCGGCGACCGCGTCAGCGTGACCTCGCTGACCAAGCCCGGCGCCGAGCCCCACGACCTCGAGCTGACCCCCAAGGACGTCGGTTCCCTGGGCGCCTCGAAGGTCGTCGTCTACCTCTCGGGCTTCCAGCCGGCCGTCGACGACGCGGTGCGCAGCCAGGCGAAGGACGCCGGTTTCGACGTGGCCCCGGCCGCCGACCTCAGCATCACCGCCGCCGCGGACGGCGGGACCGGCAGCGCGCGGGACCCGCACTTCTGGCTCGACCCGGTGCGCTTCGAGAAGGTCGTCACCGCCATCGGTGAGCGCTTCGCCGCCACCGATCCGGCGCACGCCGCCGAGTACCGCGCCAACGCCGCCACGCTCGTCGGGCGGCTCGACGCCCTCGACCAGGAGCTGCGCTCCGGGCTCGCGTCCTGCCGCAGCGACGACCTGGTGACCGGGCACGTCGCGTTCGCCTACCTCGCCCAGCGCTACGGGCTGCGCCAGGAGGGCATCGCGGGGCTGAGCCCGGACGCCGAGCCCGATGCCGCCACCCTGCGCGACCTCGCGGCCTACGTCCGCGAGCACGGCGTGACGACGGTCTACACCGAGACCCTCGCCTCCCCCGCCCTGGCCGACACCCTGGCCCGCGAGACCGGAGCGACGGTGGCGGTGCTCGACCCCGTCGAGGGGATCACGTCGGCGTCGCGTGGCAACGACTACCTTGAGGTGATGCGGAGCAACCTCGCCACCCTGAGGGCCGGGCAGCAGTGCCCCTGAGCCCCGCCTCCCTCGTCGAGCTGCGGTCCGCGTCCTTCGGGTACCCCGGCCGCACGGTGGTGACCGGCGTCGACCTGACGGTGCGCCCGGGCGAGGTCGTGGCGCTGCTGGGGCCCAACGGCTCGGGCAAGTCGACCCTCGTGCGCGGCCTGCTCGGTCTCACCGAGCACCAGGGTGGGGAGGTGCTGCTGCTGGGCACCCCGCGCGAGCAGTTCCACGAGCACACCCGTATCGGCTACGTGCCGCAGCGGCACTCGCTGTCGGCGGCCGTGCGGGCCACCGTCACCGAGATCGTCGCCGTCGGCCGTCTCCCCCACCGGCCCTGGTGGCGGCCCGCGTCGAGCGAGGACCGCGACGTCGTCAGGGCGGCCATCGCCGCCGTGGGCCTGGCCGACCGGGCCGACGAGGAGGTCGCCGCGCTCTCGGGCGGGCAGCAGCGCCGCGTGCTCATCGCGCGCGCCCTGGCCGGGCGCCCCGACCTGCTCGTGATGGACGAGCCCACCGCCGGCGTCGACCAGGTCAACCAGCTCGCCCTGGCCGACGTGCTGCGGCGGCTGGCGGCCGACGGTACCTCGATGCTCGTCGTCACCCACGAGCTCGACGCCCTCTCCGACGTCGTCACCCGCATCGTCTGCATGGACGCCGGGCACCTCGACTTCGACGGCTCCCCGGCCGAGTACCGGGAGCACCTCCGGGCGCACGGGTCCGGCTCGGGCCACCACCACGACCACGACCACCCGGCGAGCTCCCCGGCCGGCCGCCGGGTGCTCGGTGACGGCCCGCTCGACCCCGCACCGAAGGCCCCCCGATGACCGAGATGCTCGACCTCGCCTTCATGCGCCAGGCCCTCCTGGCCGCGCTCCTCGCCGGGATCGCCGCCCCGCTCGTGGGCACCTTCCTGGTGCAGCGCCGGATGTCGCTGATCGGCGACGGGATGGGCCACGTCGCGCTGGCCGGCGTGGCGGTCGGCATCCTCACCGGGCAGCAACCGGTCTTCACCGCCCTGCTGGCGGCCGTGGCCGCCGGGGTCGCCATCGAGCTCATCCGGGCCTCGGGCCGGACCAGCGGCGACGTCGCGCTGGCCGTGATGTTCTACGGCGGCATCGCCCTCGGAGTGGTCCTCATCGCGAAGTCGACGGCCACCAGCCCGGCCAACCTCACGGCCTACCTGTTCGGCGCCATCCTCACGACGAGCTCCGGTGACCTCCTGGTCCTCGCGGTGCTGGCCGTGGTCGTGCTGGTCACCACGGTGCTGCTGCGGCCTCGCTTCTTCGCCGTGGCCAACGACGAGGAGTACGCGCGCGCCGCCGGGATGCCCGTGATGGCCTACAACCTCGTGCTGGCCGTGCTCACCGCGGTGACCGTGGTCGTCTCGATGCGGGTCGTCGGGCTGCTGCTCATCAGCGCCCTGATGATCATCCCCAACGCCACGGCCCAGCTGCTGGCCCGCAGCTTCGCCGCCAGCGTGCGGTGGGCGGTGCTGCTCGGCGTGCTGTGCAGCGTCGGCGGCGTGGTCGTGTCGTACCAGGCCGAGACCCCGTCGGGCGGCACCATCGTGCTGCTCGCCATCGCGGCGTTCCTCGTGGTCAACCTCGGCGCCACCGTCGTGGCGCGGCTGCGGCGCGCCGCCCACGCCCGGGCCGAGCGGCACGACCACGAGCACGGCCCGGTGTGCGGGCACGCGGCGGTCGAGCACGGCGACCACGTCGACTACCTGCACGACGGGCACCGCCACGCGGCCCACGAAGAGCACTACGACGAGCACGGCGAGCACGAGGAGGTGGGGACGCGATGACCGACGCGAGCACCCGCCCCGAGCGGCGCCCCACCCGCCAACGCGCGGCGCTCAGCGACGAGCTGGCCGGGACCGCCGAGTTCCGCTCGGCCCAGGACATCCACGCCTCGCTGTCGGCGTCCGGCACCCGGGTCGGGCTGGCCACCGTCTACCGCAACCTGCAGGCGATGGCGGCCGACGGTGAGGTCGACGTCATCCGTACCACCGAGGGAGAGTCCGTCTACCGGGCCTGCGCCAGCGAGCAGCACCACCACCACGTCGTCTGCCGGGGCTGCGGGCTGACGGTCGAGGTCACCGGCGACGCCGTCGAACGCTGGGCCGAGGCGGTCGCCCGCGACCACGGCTTCAGCCACGTACGGCACACCCTCGAGATCGACGGTCTCTGCGCCGCCTGCGCCGTCAGGGACCCGCGGTAGGAGCGTCGACGGCCCCGCCGTAGCGGCGCTCGCGGTCGACGTACTCCTGCACGGCGGCCCAGAGGTCGCGCCGGTCGTAGTCGGGCCAGAGCCGGTTCTGGAAGACCATCTCGGCGTACGCGCTCTGCCACAGCAGGAAGTTGCTGGTGCGCTGCTCACCCGACGAGCGCACGAAGAGGTCGACGTCGGGCATGTCGGGCTCGGGCAGGTAGCGGGCCACGGTGCGCTCGTCGACGCTGGAGGCCTTGAGCCGGCCGGCCGCGACGTCGTGGGCGATGCGCCCCACCGCGTCGCCGATCTCGGCCCGGCCGCCGTAGTTGACGCAGAAGTAGAGCGTCAGGCCGGTGTTGTGCCGGGTGAGCTCCTGGGCCGTCTCGAGCTCCTTGATGACCGAGCCCCACAGCCGCGGGCGGCGCCCGACCCACCGCATCCGCACCCCCCACTCGTGCAGGTGGTCGCGGCGGCGGCGGATGACGTCGCGGTTGAAGCCCATGAGGAAGCGCACCTCGTCGGGGCTGCGCTTCCAGTTCTCGGTGCTGAAGGCGTAGGCCGACAGGTGCGTGACCCCCACCTCGATGGCGCCCGCGACGACGTCGAGCAGGGCGGCCTCGCCGGCCTCGTGCCCCTTGGTGCGGGGCAGGCCGCGCTGGTTGGCCCAGCGGCCGTTGCCGTCCATGACGACCGCCACGTGCCGCGGGAGCTTCGCGGCGTCGACGACCGGAGCCACGGCGCCGCTGGGGTGCGGGAAGGGGCGCGCGTAGGGGGTGGGGCCGCTCACCGCTCCACCATACGGAGGCTGCGGATGCCGCGTTCGAGATGCCACTGGAGGAACGCGGCGGTCAGGCCGCTGCCCTCGTGGCGGTGCCGGTCGTCGGAGGCGTCGGCCGGAGCCCAGTCGCCGGCCAGCAGCGCGGCGAGCAGGCGCAGCGTCTCGGGGGCCGGGGCGGCCGAGCCGGGCGGGCGGCAGACGGGGCACACCACACCGCCGGCCGCGACGTGGAAGGCGCGGTGCGGCCCGGGCGCCCCGCACTTGGCGCAGTCGTGGAAGCTCGGGGCGTAGCCGCCGATGGCCATCGCCCGCAGCAGGTAGGCGTCGAGGACCAGCCCGGCGTCGTGGTCGCGGTCGGCCATCGAGCGCAGGGCGCCCGCCAGCAGCAGGTACTGCTGGAGCGCCGGCTCGCGCTCCTCGGTGAGCCGGTCGCAGGTCTCGAGGACCGCGACCGCCGAGGTCCACGACCGGTAGTCGCGCGAGATCGTCTCGCCCCAGGAGTCGAGGGTCTCGACCTGGGTCACGGTGTCGAGGTTGCGGCCCTCGTAGCACTGGACGTCGATGTGCATCCCCGGCTCGAGCCGCGCGCCGAAGCGTGACTTGGTGCGTCGCACGCCCTTGCCGACCATCCGCAGCTTGCCGAGGCGGCGCGACAGGACGGTGACGATGCGGTCGGCCTCACCCAGCTTGTGGGTGCGCAGGACGATCGCCTCGTCGCGGTAGAGGGGCACGGACCCATTGTCGGGGGCGGGGCCGACAACGCGGTGCTCCCCCGCCGCTCAACGCGCGGCCGGTGGGTCGAGGGCGTGGTGGGTCCAGAGGTGCACCACCGCCAGGCTGCGGTGCGGCGCCCAGGCCCGCGCCCTCCGGCCGGCCTCGGCGGCCGTGACGCCGCCCATGGCGCGGCGCAGCACCAGGTCGCCGGGCAGGAAGACGTCGGGGTCGCGCAGGCAGCGCATCGCCACGAGGTCGGCGGTCCAGGGACCGACGCCGGGCAGCGCCAGCAGGGCCGCCCGAGTGGCGGCGCGGGCGTCGTCGTCCGGGGACGGGCCGAGGTCGAGCCCGTCGGCCACCGCGCGGGCCAGGGCCACGAGGGTTCGGGCCCGCGCGCCGGTGACGCCGGTCGCCCGCTGGAGGTCGTCGGGGTCGAGGGCGGCCACCCGACCGGCCTCGGCCGGGCCACGGTCCACGCCGGCGACGGCGGCCAGCCGCCCGGCGAAGACGCGCCCTGCGGCGACCGAGACGTGCTGCCCCACGACGACGTCGGCGGCCGCCTCGAACGGGTCCGGCGCCCCCGGCACGCGCAGCAGGGGGCGGGCGCGGACGAGGGGACCCAGGTCCGGGTCGCCGGCCAGGGTCGCCGCCGCGGGCCGAGGGTCGAGATCGAGACCCAGCCAGCGCCGTCCTGCGGCGAGCGCCGCCTCGGCACCGGCCCCCCTCGCGCGCAGGGTGGCCGTCCCGGCGGCCGGCAGCACGACCTCGAGGGCGGCCCTTCCCTCACAGGTCGAGACCGGGCGACGGTGCCGCGTCCCGCCATCCGGGTCGGTGGCGACGGCGTCGACCCCGGGGACCGCGTGTGCGACCAGCCAGGCGCGCACGCCGGCCAGGTCGAGGGCGACGTCGACCTGGTCCTCCACCGTCCCCGTCCGCGTCGTCGCCACGGCGCCATCCAACCGGATGCCCGCGCGGGGACCGCGGGCGGTCAGCCGAAGTCGGTCGAGGCCAGCTCGCGGGTGCCCGCCTCGACCGCGTCGAGTACCGCCTCGGCCACGACCGACGGCTCGAGGCCCTGGGGCAGGCGCGGCGCCTCGCCCGAGAGGCCGCGCCCGACCAGCCCGGTCTCGGTGTGGGGCGGCCGCACGTCGATGACGTCGACGCCCGTGCGGCGCAGCTCCTTCACGAGGGCGCGGTCGGCCGCCGTCAGGGCGGCCTTGGTCGCCGAGTAGGCCGCCATCCCGGCCATCGGCTGCTCGGCCAGGACGGCGCTGAGGTTCACCAGGAAGCCCCGGCTCCGCGCGAGGGCGGGCACGACCCGGCGCGCGAGGAAGAGCGGGCCGACGACGTTGGTGAGGAAGAGCTCCTCGACGACGGCGTCCGGCGTGTCCACCAGCGCCCCGAAGGCCGCGACCCCGGCGGCGTTCACGACGCCGTCGAGGCGGCCGTGCGCGCGGGTGGCGGTCTCGACCAGCCGCTCGCCCAGGGTGGCGTCGGCGAGCTCGCCCACGACGACCTCCGCGCCGTCGAGCACCGCCCGCAGCCGCTGCCCGTCGCGCCCCACGAGGACGACGGAGGCGCCGCGGGCGGCGGCACCGCGCGCGAGGTGCGAGCCCAGCACCCCCGAGGCTCCGACCACGGCGACGACGGCTCCGGACAGCGGGTGTGCGCTCATGGGGCCACTCCATCGCGCGGCCGCCTCCCCCGAGCCCCGTACCGGCGGCTGGGCCGGCGCGCCGTCGAACCTGGACAGACGTTCGATTCCCCCGTACGGTGGGGGCATGGCCGTCCTCCAGGGCTCCCTCCTCGACCTCGCCGACGGGATCGAGGTGCGTCCCCTCGGCGCCACCGTCACCCGGCGCGATCTGACGCACGGCGCCTGGGTCGACCAGCGCACGGCCTGGGTGGGCGGCGCCGACGAGCTGTACGAGGCGCTGCGCCGTGACGTGCCGTGGTTCGCGGAGCGTCGCCAGATGTACGACTCCATCGTCGACGTGCCGCGGCTGCTCAGCTTCTACGGTGAGGGCGACCCGCTCCCGCACCTGGCGCTCGAGGAGTGCCGCGACGCCCTCTCGGCCCACTACGCGGCCGAGCTCGGCGAGCCGTTCGTCACCGCCGGGCTGTGCCTCTACCGCGACGGGCAGGACTCGGTGGCGTGGCACGGCGACCGCATCGGGCGCAGCCGTGAGCAGGACACGATGGTCGCCATCCTCTCGGTCGGCTCGCCCCGCGACCTTTTGCTGCGCCCGCGCGAGGGCGGGGAGTCGGTGCGGGTGCCGGCCGGGCACGGCGACCTGGTGGTGATGGGCGGCTCGTGCCAGCGCACCTGGGACCACTGCGTGCCGAAGACGGCCAGGTCGGTCGGCCCGCGCATCAGCATCCAGTTCCGCGTCCGCGGCGTCCGCTGACTCAGCGGTCGGCGAGCGCCCCGTCGCGCTGGGCCCGGTTGACCGCCGAGAGGATGGCGCGCAGCGAGGCCTTGACGATCGACTCGTGCAGCCCGACGCCCCACAGGACCCGCTCGCCGACGGCGCACTCGACGTAGGCCGCGGCACGGGCGTCACCGCCGGCCGACAGCGCGTGCTCGTGGTAGTCGAGCACCCGCACGTCGACCCCCAGCGTCGCCAGGGCCGCGGTGAAGGCGTCGATGGGGCCGTTGCCCCGGCCGCTGATGTCGGTCTCGACGCCGTCGACCAGCACCGTTGCCTCGATGCGGTCCATCCCGTCGTCGTTGCCGGTGATGGTCGAGCGCAGGGGCGCGAAGTGGGCCCAGCGCCGCTCGGAGTCCTCGGCGTGCAGGTACTCGTCTTCGAACATCTCCCAGATCTGCGGGCCGGTGAGCTCGCCGCCCTCGCTGTCGGTTCGGCGCTGGACCACTCCGCTGAACTCCACCTGGAGGCGGCGCGGCAGGTCGAGCCCGTGCTCGGCCTTGAGCAGGTACGAGACCCCGCCCTTGCCCGACTGGCTGTTGACCCGCACCACGGCCTCGTAGGAGCGGCCGATGTCGTGCGGGTCGATCGGCAGGTACGGCACGCCCCAGTCGAGGTCGTCGATACCGGTGCCGGCCGCCGCCGCCCGCTTCTCCATGTCCTCGAAGCCCTTCTTGATGGCGTCCTGGTGGGACCCCGAGAAGGCCGTGTAGACGAGATCGCCGCCCCACGGGTGCCGCTCGTGCACGGGCAGCTGGTTGCAGTGCTCGACGGTGCGCCGGATCCCGGCCATGTCGGAGAAGTCGATCTGCGGGTCGATGCCCTGGCTGAACAGGTTCATCCCCAAGGTCACGAGGCACACGTTGCCGGTGCGCTCGCCGTTGCCGAAGAGACAGCCCTCGATGCGGTCGGCGCCGGCCAGGTAGCCGAGCTCGGCCGCCGCCACGCCCTCACCGCGGTCGTTGTGCGGGTGCAGGCTCACCACCACCGACTCGCGCCGCTCGAGGTGGCGGATCATCCACTCGATGGAGTCGGCGTAGACGTTGGGGGTCGCCATCTCGACGGTCGCGGGGAGGTTGATGATCATCTTGTGGTCCGGCGTCGGGTCGATGACGTCGATGACCTCGTTGCAGATGCGCACGGCGAACTCGAGCTCGGTGCCGGTGCAGGACTCGGGCGAGTACTCGTAGTAGACGTCGGTGTCGGGGACGGTCTCCTCGAGCTTCCGGCACAGCCGCGCGGCCTGGAGGGCGATGTCGACGATGCCGTCCTGGTCCATCCCGAACACCACCCGGCGCTGCAGCACCGAGGTGGAGTTGTAGAAGTGCACGATCGCCTGCTTGCTCCCGCGGATGGCGTCGAAGGTGCGCTCGATGAGGTGGTCGCGGCTCTGGGTGAGCACCTGGATGGTCACGTCGTCGGGGATGTGGCCGCCCTCGATGAGCTCGCGGCAGAAGTCGAAGTCGGTCTGGCTGGCGCTGGGGAAGCCGACCTCGATCTCCTTGTAGCCCATCCGCACGAGCAGCTTGAACATCTGCATCTTGCGCTCGGAGTCCATGGGGTCGATGAGCGCCTGGTTGCCGTCGCGCAGGTCGACCGCGCACCAGCGCGGGGCCTGGGTCATGACCTTCTCGGGCCAGGTGCGGTCGGGGAGCTCGACCTGGATCTGCTGCTGGAACGGCACGTACTTCTGGGTCGGCATCCCGGAGGGCTGCTGGGGGTGGATCATCGCGTCTCGTCGCCTTCGTCTCGTCTGCGGGTGGGCCGACCTGGTGCAGCACGGACTCCGCGACGAGGGGCGGCCGGTGTCAGGCCCCGTCGCGGCAGCGAAGGAGGAGGCGAGTGGTTCGCACGGGTCGAGCATGCCACGCGCCCCGGACCGCGCCAACCCCGGGCGGGGGCCCGGCCACGATGCGGGACGGCGGTGCCGCAGGGGTCACCGGCCCGGCCACAGCGAGTGGTAGGCATTGATCGCGGGCTGGCCGCCGAGGTGGGCGTAGAGGACGGTGGAGTCCTTGGGGATGTCGGCGCTGCGGACGAGGTCGACCAGCCCGGCCAGCGACTTCCCCTCGTACACGGGGTCGGTGATCATCGCCTCCAGCTCGGCGCCGAGGCGGATGGCCTCCATCGTCGAGTCGACGGGGATGCCGTACCGGTCGCCGGCCCAGTCGGGCAGGAGGGTGAGCTCGTCCTCGCGCAGCTCACGGCCGAGCTCGATGACCTCGGCGGTGCGGCGGGCAATGCGCTCGAGCTGCGCACGGGTCTTCTCGAGGGTGGCCGAGGCGTCGATGCCGATGACGCGGCGACGCACGCCGATGAGGTCCTCGAGCGCCGCGAACCCGGCGACCATCCCCGCGTGGGTCGAGCACGTGACGGTGCAGACCACGATGGTGTCGAAGTGCACGCCGAGTGCCTTCTCCTGCTCGGCGACCTCGAAGGCCCAGTTCGCGAAACCCACTCCCCCGAGGGGGTGTTCACTGGCCCCGGCCGGGATGGCGTACGGGGTGCCGCCGGCCTCCTCGACCTCGCGGAGGGCGTCCTTCCACGAGTCGCGGATGCCGATGTCGAACCCGGCCGGGTCGAGCCGGGAGTCGGCGCCCATCATCCGGCTCAGCAGGATGTTGCCGACCTTGTCGTTGACCGGGTCGTCCCAGGGGACCCACTTCTCCTGCACCAGGCGGCACTTCAGGCCGAGGTGGGCGGCCACGGCGGCCACCTGGCGGGTGTGGTTCGACTGGTAGCCGCCGATGGAGACCAGGGTGTCGGCGCCGCTGGCGAGGACGTCGGGGACGATGTACTCGAGCTTGCGCACCTTGTTGCCGCCGAAGGCGAGGCCGCTGTTGACGTCCTCCCGCTTGGCCCAGACCTGCGCGCCGCCCAGGTGCTCGCTCAGCCGCTTCAGGGGATGCACCGGGCTGGGGCCGAAGGTGAGAGGGTACCGGGGGATCTCGGGCAGGCGCATGGTGCTGGTCTACCACCGGTAATGGGGATGCGGGGCCGGGCCGCCGTCCGCCACGCTGGTGCGCGTGAGCGACCCGACCCACGCGCTGAGCGACGCCCTGCCCGCCGGATACACCGCCCGTCCGCTCGGGCTCGCCGACCTCGACGCCGCGTACGCGGTCTACGCGGCGGCGCAGGTCGCGGACAGCGGGATGGTCGCGCTCGAGCGGGCCGACATCGAGGCCGACTGGTCGCGGCCGAGCATGGACCTGGCGCACGACACGGTGGGGGTGCTCGACGCCGCAGGGGTGCTGGTGGGGGCGGTCGAGGTGGCGCGGCGGGGGACGCGGGCCGAGGCGGCGGTGACGCGGGCCGCACGGGGGCTCGGGGTCGGGACGTGGCTGGCAGGGTGGGCCGAGCGTCGGTCGGCGGCGGTCGGCGCGGCCTCGGTGGGGCAGACCGTGCCCCGGGGCTCGGCCGGGCAGCGCCTGCTCGAGGGGCGCGGGTACCGACCCGGGTGGACGTCGTGGGTGCTCGAGCTGCCGGAAGGGGCCGAGATCACCGACCGCGCGCTGCCCGTGGGGTACTCGGTGCGCATGGCCGAGACGTCGCGCGACCTGGAGGGGGCGTACGAGGTCATCCAGACGGCGTTCGCGGAGTGGTCGGACCGCACCGGTGAGACGTTCGACGAGTGGGCCGCGGGGACGGTGCGCCGGCCGGGATTCGAGCCGTGGAACCTGCGGGTGGTGGTCGTCCAGGACGCGGTGGTGGGGGCCTGCTTCACCGTCGTCGACGAACGCGGGTGTGGCTTCATCGGCCAGGTGGCGGTGGCGCGCGAGCACCGGGGGCGCGGGCTCGCGCAGGCGCTGCTGGCCGACGGCTTCCGGGGCGCGCGCGAGCACGGCGCGGTGCGCAGTGAGCTGTCGACCGACAGCCGCACCGGGGCGTTGGGCCTCTACCAACGCGTGGGGATGCGGGTCGCGGCCACCTGGGTGCACCTGGTGCACGACCACGAGGCGGCGGACGGGCCCTCCCCCGCCTGACTAGGCCCGGGTGAGTCCCGCCACCAGGTCGACGTACCCGGCCCGAGCAGCCTCGGCGTCCATCCCGCGCACGCCGGCCCACGCGTCGTACTTGGCGCGGCCGACGAAGTCGATGAAGCCGGGACGGTCGCCGGTGACGTCGCCCTCGGTGGCCTGCTTGTAGAGCGCGTACAGGCGCAGCTTGGTGTCGTTGCCGGGGTCCTGGGTCAGCCCGGAGACCGACGCGACCGCAGCCCGGAACTCGTCCTCGGTGGTCATGCCGCCACTGTAGGCCCGCTCCCCTCGTCCCCTCAGGCGCCCAGGAGCGCCTCGAGATGTCGTTCCAGCGGTGACGGGGTCGGTGGGTCCGCTCCGCGCCGGGTCGGTGGTGGCGGGGCGTTCGTCGCGAGCTTCGGTGAGTCGCTGCCCCAGCCGAGCAGGGGCGGCGAGGTCGACCGGTAGCGGTGGCAGCTCGGGGTCACGGTCTCCAGGACCAGCGGCGACCCCCTTACCGGGCTCTTCACCACGCGCACGCGCCACCCGTCGGCCTCCTTGACCCCGTTGCAGCGGGCGCATCGGCCGCCGCCGTTGCCGAAGCTGGTCACACCACCCGCGCGGACCGGGTGCGTGTGGTCGGCGTGCACGATCGGCGCGTCACACCACGGGGTGCTGCACACGTCGTCACGCAGGACCAGCATCCGCCGCAGCAGACCGCCGAAGAGCCGCCGCCGCGAGTCCATCGCCACCAGATCCCGACCGCCCGGCGAGGTGTAGAGACGGCGCACCCAGACCGACGCCGGCCCGGCATCCCGCACCCACGACCGCGCCACCGGCGCCGGCACGCTCCCCTGCCCCGGGACCCGCGCCGGCTCGAACACCGACCTCGCACCGTCGCCGGTGCCCAGCAACGCCCGGTCGGTCATCACCAGCTGCACCTCCACCGGCTGCACCTGCCCCGGTGCCAGACCCGCCATCAGCCGCAGCGCCGTGTCGGCGGCCACCGCACCCACCCCGCGACCGTCCGCACCCTCGTCCTCGCACTGCCCCCCGACGACCGCCCGGGCCCGGGCCTGCACCGCGGCGTACGCCCCCACGACCTCCCGCAGCGGGCCCAGGACGGTCAGGTACGCCATCCCGTCGGGCGCCGGTCGCACCGACACCCGCCGCGAGCGCGCCGCCGTCTCCATCCGCCGCACCACGCTCGCCGCATCCAGCTCCGCGGCCACCCGGCGAGCAGCCCGCCCGGCGGCCCGCCACCCCAAGCGTGGCAGCACCCCCGCCAGCCGACGGTCGACCTCCACCCGGTCCTCCCGCGACAACGTCGCGGTCTCCCGCACCAGCTCCACCGCGTGCCGCTCCACGATCTCGCCCCGCCCCAGCGCCCCCAGCGTCTCGGGCATCTCCTCCACCAACGCCCGCGACACCCCCACGAACCGATCCCCCAGACTCGGCGACTCCCGCCGCGCGAGCGCCACCTCGGACCCCACCGACCTGCCCGCGTCCTGCGGAGACGACTCCTCGCGGGACACCCGGACCGCATCCGTGGCGCGCATCTGGCACGCGCTGGCGCTGCCCTTCAACCGCTCCAGCTCCGCCACCAACGCCAACCGGTCGTGGTCGCTCATCGTGCGGATGTCGATGTCCGCCAACGATTCCCGGAACCGCGCCACCTGCCCCACCGCGACGCACGTGGAACCCTCGACCGTCCCCCGGTCGAGCCCTGCGCTGCGGATCCCCTCCATGGACCAAACCTAGACGCGACCACCGACAGGGCCCCCGTGCCAGGCACGGGGGCCACCTCCCTCGTCAGACCGGGCGGTTGCTGCGGAAGAGTCCCGAGGGGTCGGTCTCGGCCTTCACCCGGCGCAGCCGCTCGCGGGCGGGTGCGCTGAAGGTGGAGCCGAGGTCGGACTCGTGCCCCAGGAAGTTGAAGAAGGCCCGTCCGGCGCGCTGTTCGCCGAGGGCGGCCCGCACGGTGTCGAAGGCGGCGTCGATCGCCTCCGGCAGGCCGGGCGCCACCGGGACGCCGAGGCAGAACACGGAGTACTCCTCCGGTACGGCCCCGTTGGGCCCGTCCTCCGTGGTGGCTCGCGCGAGCGCGCCACCGAGGTGGCGGATCTGCACGACGGCGAGGGGGAGCTCGACACCGGCACCCGCAGCGTCGACGAGGCGGTCCACGGTGGCGGCGTCCAGTGTCCGCAGCAGCTCGGAGTACTCCTGCGTCGGCATCGGGTCGACGGGTTCGGCCGCGATGCCGCCGAGCTCGGACAGCGGCACGCGGCCAACGGTGTCCAGGACGAGCACCGGCAGCTGCCGCAGGGGTGCGAGCAGGCCGTCGAGCTCCGCCGGCGCACCGAGGAAGGTCAGGTCCACCGAGATGAAGGCGCGACCGCGCAGCAGCTCGGGGAGCTCCGGCAACGGGGGGAAGCGGAACAGGTGCGCCCACAGGCTGAGCTCGTCGGGGGCTTCGGCGGTGATGCGCCGGAACGCCTGCAGCACCGGGCGGGCCATCTCCAGGGGCCACAGCAGGCGACCGCCGAGGAGCGGGCCGGCCTCGTGCAGCGCCACCTCGACGGCGAGGACGACGCCGAAGTCACCTCCGCCACCCCGCAGGGCCCAGAACAGGTCGGGGTCGCTGGCCGCCGAGATGCGTCGACGCACGCCCCGGGCGTCCACCAGGTCGAAGGCGACCGTGCTGTGCGCGCACAGCCCGAGCGCGCGGCTGAACCAGCTGAGCCCGCCGCCGAGGGTGAACCCGACCACGCTGGGGTCGGGGCTGCTGCCGGCCAGGGCCGTCAGGCCGGTGGGCTCCAGGGCGGCGAGCAGCGTGCCCCACTTGACCCCGGCACCCACGCGGGCGACGCGTCGCTCGACGTCGACGTCGAGGTCCTGCAGTGCGCCGGTACGCAGCAGGACGGTTCCGGTGAGGGCGGTCGTCGCTCCGTGCCCCACGGGCTGGGTGGAGACGCTGAGGCCGTGCCGGCCGGCGCACCGGACGGCGGCGACGACGTCCTCCGGGTCTTGCACGGTGACGACGGCCAGGGGCTGCTGGTCGACGTTGACGGCCCAGCCGCGGCGGGCCGACTCCCAGCCGGGGCCGCCCGGCCGGAGCACCTGCCCGGGCAGGACGGCCTCGAGCTCGCACAGCGCGGTCTCCGGCCCCGGGGCGGGGCCCCCCGCCGGCGGTCGGTCGGTCGTGAGGGATGGACGGGTGTCGATGTCGGTCATGGCGATGGCCTTTCTGAGGTCCGGATCGGGGTCGGTTGCGAGTTGGGGGTCGGATGAGAGGTCGGGATGAGGGGTCGGCTGCCGGTGCTCAGCAGTGGACCGAGGGGTTCCAGGGGGCGAACACGCCGTCCGGGTTGCTGTCGTAGAGCCAGACGTGCAGGTCGTAGTGGACGGGCATCATCGGGTCGTGCCCCGCCATCGGGCCGTTGAACGGCTGGCCGAACAGGCTCGGACGGTCGGCGTCGGTGCTGAGGTCCTGGTCCGCGTCCGCCTGGAACCACTCGGCACCCAGCAGGCGCAGGCCGCCGGTGCTCGTCGGGGCGTAGAGCAGGATGGCGGGACGGGCGGGGTCGGGCGCCTGAGCGGCGAGGGCGGGGTTGAGGTAGTGCACCCCCATGCCGCCGGCGTCGGAGACGGTGCACTCCGAGACGGGGATGAAGCCGGCCGCCGTCGCCGCGGTCACGTCCTGGTAGACGGCGAGGGACTTCTTCAGCGCCGCGAGCTGGGCGCCGGCCCCGTCGCGGGAGTGGGCGGAGGATCCGGTCGGCGTCGCCTCGGCGTCGTGCGCCATCGCCGGGACCCCGGCGACGGCGGAGGCCGCCAGCAGGGCGACACCGAGCGTGGACGCGACGGCCAGGCGCAGCAGGCCGGGGCGGGGGGTGGTGTGGGTCGTGCGGTTCATGGTGGGCTCCAGCGGTAGGTGGTTCGGATTCCCGAACCCTGGCCGCCCCCGCTTATCGACCTCTGTCCCTGTCGGGGCCCGTGCTTACCGTTCGCCAACCGGTGACCCCCCGGCGCCCGTCCGGTATCTTCGGCGCTCGTGACGAGCCTGTCCCTCTGTGTGCTGGGCCGGGTCTCGGTGCGGCAGGACGGCGTCGAGCAGGATCTGCGCGGACGCCGGGAACGCGCCGTCCTGGCCGTGCTCGTCGCGCTGCGAGGCCAGGTGGTCTCCGCCGAGAGGCTCATCGATGAGGTGTGGGGGGAGCGGCCGCCCGAGTCGGCGCGGGCCTCCCTGCAGGTCGCCGTCTCGCGGCTGCGCGCGGTGTTGGAACCGGGGCGCGCCACCGGCGCGCCGCCCACCGTCCTGGTGAGCTCGGCGAACGGCTACTGCCTCCGAGTCGGCCCGGAGGTGCTCGACGCCGGCCGGTTCGCCCTCCTCGTGGCCCAGGCCCTCGAGCTGGTGCGCGAAGGCGAGAGCGAGCGCGCTCTGCGAGCCTGCGACGAGGCGCTCGGCCTGTGGGCCGGCACGCCGTACGCCGAGGTCTCCGGGAGCGCCGTGGTCCAGGCCGCTGCCGCTCGGCTGGGCGAGCTGCGCTGGGCCCTCGTGGAGACACGGGCCGAGGCGATGCTGGCTCTGGGACGAGCTCCCCTGGTCACCGGTGAGCTCGAGACCCTGCTGGCCGAGCACCCGTTCCGGGAGGGCGCGTGGAAGCTGCTCGCCGTCGCCCTCTACCGCACCGGTCGGCAGGCCGACGCCCTCGCCGCGGTGCGCCGCGCCCGCGACGTCCTGGTCGGTGAGCTCGGTGTCGACCTCTCCCCCGAGCTGCAACAGCTGGAGCTCGACCTCCTGGCCCAGGCGCCGACCCTGGCCGGCCCCGCCGCACCCCTCGCGCAGGACCCGGCCGTGGCGGCGGAGGCGAGCGGTCTGGTCGGGAGGCAGGACGTCCTCGCGCTGGTCCGGGACCAGGTCGCCCTGCTGGCCGCTCGCCGGGGCTCCGTCGCCGTGGTCACCGGGGAGGCGGGGATCGGCAAGACCCGCGTCCTGCTCGCCGCGGCGGAGGAGGCCGAGCAGCTCGGCGTCCGCGTCCTCTGGGGGCGGTGTCACGAGGCGGACGTCTCTCCGGCCTACTGGCCCTGGGTCCCCGTGGTGCGGGCGCTCGCGGGCACCCATCCGTCACCGGAAGTGGCGGCCCTGCTGGGCACGGCGACGGTCGGGGCCACGACGGACGCCCCGTCGGCGGCCCTGCGCACCTACGACGCCGTCTGCCGGCTGATGGCCGACAGCGCCGACGAACAACCGCTGATGGTGATCCTCGAGGACCTGCACTGGGCGGACACCGCGTCCCTCCAGCTGCTGGCCTACGCCGGTGACGCACTGCGATCCGCTCGCGTCCTGCTGCTGGCCTCGGTGCGCATCCCCGAGGAGGCACCGCCCGGTCTGCGCGCCTGCCTCGCCGCGCTGGCCCGGTGCTCCGCGCGTCGCGTCCACCTCGAGGGGCTGGCTCCGCACCAGGTGCAGGCACTCGTCGCCGGGCTGGCCGGCCCGGAGATGACCGACGAGCTGGGCGCCGTCGTCGCGGACCGCACCGACGGCAACCCGTTCTTCGTCATCGAGTTGGTGCGGTTCCTGGACGCCGAGGGGACCCTGACCCCCGAGGCGGCACGCGAGATGTCCGTCCCCCACGGGGTCGAGGACGTGCTGCGCCTGCGCATCGCACGGTTCCCGGAGGGGTTGAGGGCACTGCTGGCCTACGCGTCGGTGTGCGGGCGGGAGTTCCGGCTCGACCAGGTCTCGACGGTGGCGGGAGTGGAGCCCGACGCCGCGCTCGAGCTCCTCGACCTCGCCCTGGAGGCACGGATCGTGGAGGAGCACGACGGGGCGGGCCGCTACCGGTTCATCCACGCGCTGGTGCGCGAGACGCTGTACACCGGGCTCAGCCAGACCCGCCGCGGGCGCCTGCACGGCGCCTGGGGCGAGGTCCTCGAGGGCCGCCTCGCCGCCGAACCGGACCTCGTCGCCGATGTCGCACACCACCTCTCGTTGGGCAGCGTGGTGCGCCCCGAGCTGGCGGCCGGCGCCATCCGGCACTCGGTGGCGGCGGCGCGCATCGCGGAGGGCCGCGGAGCCTTCGACCGTGCCCGCACCCACTGGGAAGAGGCCCTCGCGGCCGACGACCGAAGCCCCGAGCAGGACGAGCGGCGCCGGTTCGGTCTCCTCCTCGGACTGGCCATGGCCCGCTACCGCACCGGCGACGTCGTGGGGGCTCGCACGGCGCTGGACGCCGCCGTCGCCCTCGGGTCGGCGTTGGGCGACGTGGAGCTCGTGGCCGACGCCGCGACGAGTTTCCGGGGGGCCGGCGTCTGGCACTGGCGGGAGTTCGGGACCAGCGACCGCGACATGATCGCCACCCTCGTCGAGTGCCTCACGCAGCTCGGACCGGGCCCCCTGCAGGCCAAGGTGCTCGCGAGCCTGAGCCTCGAGATGGCCTACGAGTGGCGCCTGGCCGAGGCCGAGGGCTACTCCGCCCGCGCGGTCGAGGTGGCCCGCGGGGTGGGCGACCAGGACCTGCTCTCGTCGGTGATCGGGCTGCGCGAGCTGCTCATCTTCGGTCGGCCCGGGGCGGCCGCGGAGCGGATCGGCTTGGCCGAGGAGCTGCTCGCGCTCCCGCTGACGCAGGAGCAGGAGCTGCACGCCCGGTTCGGCGCCGCCGTGGCGCACCTGCAGGCCGGTGACGCCGACACCGCCGACCGCCAGATGGCGCGTGCGGTCGAGCTGGCCCGGCGGCTACGGCACACCGGCGTCGACGTCCCCATCGCGTGGTTCCTGTTCTACCGGGCCCTCTCGCGCGAGGGCCCCGAGGCCGCCGCGCTCGGGGAGCGAGCGGCGAGGGCGCACGCCCGCAGCTCGCTCGTGGGCCTCGACGAGCTCCTCGCCCTGGCGTCCCTGCGCAGCACCGGCCTCGGCGCAGCCGTACCGGACGACATCGTCCGGCTCGCCCAGGCGCACTCCAACACCGTGCTGCGCAACGTCGTCGCCCACGCGCTCGTGGAGTCCGGGGGCGAGCTCTCGGTGGCGCTGGCGCTGCTCGCCGACCCGGTCCCCGCCGGCGCGTGGCACTACGCGTCCCTCTACGGGGAGTGTCTGCAGCTCGAGGTCCTGGCCATGGTCGGGGACACCGAGGGGGCACGGGCCGTCCTGCAGCGCGTCGAGCCCTGGCAGGACGAGATCGTCAGCTACGGGTCCAATGACTGCGCCGGGTCGGTGGCCTACTTCGTCGGGCGTGGCCGTGAGGCCCTCGGCGAGCGCGAGGCGGCCGCGGCGGCGTACCGCCTGGCGGTCGAGACGAACCGACGCGCCGGCATCCTGCCGTGGCTGCGGCGGGCCGAGGAGCGCCTCGCGGGGCTGGCCCAGGACCTCCCTCGCGGAGGGTGACGTCAGCGGCGGGTGACGTCAGCGGCGGGTGACGTCAGCGGCGGGTGAGCAGCTCCTCGGCGATCTGGACCGCGTTCAGCGCGGCCCCCTTGCGCAGGTTGTCGCCCACGACGAACAGCACGAGGCCCTTGCCCTCGGGGGCGGCCTGGTCGGCGCGCACCCGCCCGACGAAGACCTCGTCGCGGCCCGCGGCCTGGAGCGGGTTGGGCACGTCGGTGACCACGACCCCGGGCGAGCGGCCCAGCATCTCGAGCGCCTCCTCGGGCGAGAGGTCACCGGAGAACTCGGCGTGGATGGCGAGGCTGTGCCCGGTGAACACCGGCACCCGCACGCACGTGCCCGAGACCCGCAGCTCGGGGATGTGCAGGATCTTGCGCGACTCGTTGCGCAGCTTCTGCTCCTCGTCGGTCTCGCCGCTGCCGTCGTCGACGATCGAGCCCGCGAGGGGGATGACGTTGAAGCCGACGGGGACGGCGTACACCTGCGGCGCCGGCAGCGTCAGGGCCGAGCCGTCGAGCGCGAGGTCCTTGGGGTCGCCGGACGCGTAGCCGCCGCGCAGCTGGCCGTCGAGCTCGGTCAGGCCCACCCCGCCCGAGCCGGACACCGCCTGGTAGCTGCTGACGTGCAGCCGCACCAGCCCGGCCAGGTCGTGCAGCGGCTTGAGCACCGGCATGGCGGCCATCGTGGTGCAGTTGGGGTTCGCGACAATGCCCTTGGGGAGGTCGTCGAGGTCACCGGCATTGACCTCCGAGACCACCAGCGGGACCTCGGGGTCGCGGCGCCAGGCGCTGGAGTTGTCGACGACGACCGCACCGGCGGCCGCCACCCGCGGCGCCCACTCCTTGGACGTCGCGCCGCCGTTGGAGAACAGCGCGACGTCGAGCCCCGAGAAGTCGGCGGTGGCGGTGTCCTCGACGGTGACGTCGCGCCCGGCCCAGGGCAGGGTCGTGCCGGCCGACCGGGCCGACGCGAAGTAGCGCATCTCCTCGACCGGGAACCCCCGTTCGTGCAGGAGGGTCCGCATGACGTTGCCGACCTGACCGGTCGCACCGAAGACTCCGACTCGCATGGGGACGAGTCTAGGGAACCGCCCGGATGCCGGGACCGCGGCTCACGATCCGGGCACCCGACCTGGCGTGGCCGGGCTGCTCCCACCCCTGGACAGCCTGCCCGGCCACGCCTGCCCTCCGCCCCGGAGTCCACGGCGTGCCGACGGCCACCTGGCCGCCGCGCGCCACCACAGTGCACTCCCGGGCGGGCGCCACGCCAGCGACATTGCGAGAACTCGCAAGAGGCCCGGCCGTCGGTGCTTCCCGTTACAGTGGCGGCCGGACCGCGCCGGGCGCGGAGCAGCCAGGAGGTCAGTGGTGTCGACGGCGCGTCAGGGGTCGCGGAGCGTGGACGCCGCGACGTTCCTCCACCGCGTGGCCGACCTCATGCTCGCCGGCGACGACCGCTTCCGGCTGCTCGGGTCGTCCGTCGACGCGAACGAGCTCATCCTGCGGAGGGCGAGCCAGGTGACCACGCGGGTGTGGAGCCTCCACACCGAGACGACGCTGAACGGCCTGCGGTCCGGGCGCGAGGCGGCCCGGCTCCACCCCGTCCCCGAGCACCGCCACGTCTTCTCGCCCCGCGCCGAGCGGCTGTGCCCGCTGCTCGCCAGCCTCGTCCCCGGCGCCCGGGTGGGCCCCGCGCCCGGACCCATGGTGATCACCGACGACCAGCACGCCTTCCTCACCGGCCCCCCCGGCTCCTGGCTCGCCCCCACCCTCTGGGAGACCACCGACCCCACGCTCGTCGCGTGCGCGCGGGAGGTGTTCCTCCTGTCCTGGCACGCCGCCCGCCCCGTCACCGACGTCACGACCCGCCCGCTGCTCACCGCCCGCCTGCTCGACGTCGCCCTGGCGCTGGCCGACGGCAGCAGCGACCGTGAGATCGCCGAGGAGCTCGGCATCGGGGCTCGCACCACGTCGGCCGAGGTCCGCCGGATCATCCAGTGGTGCGGGGCCCGCAGCCGGGGCCACGCCATCGCGGTGCTCGTCGGCGGCAGCGGATGAGCCCCGGCAGCACTGCGGCGACCCCCGGCAGCCAGCGCGACTTCTTCCGTTGGGTCCACGCCCGGCTGCTCGCCGGCGACGAGCGATTCGTCCGCCTCGGCTCGGTCCAGGAGTCCCTCACCGAGGGGGCCGAGGCCCTGGCCGCGTCCGTCCGTCGCAGCCTGTGGCACGTGACCCGGGTTCCGCACTGGCAGGAGGCGCGCGCAGCCCGCAGCCTGGCCGCTCTCGAGCGCCGTCGTGACCTCGACACCCGCTACGTCACCGACCCGCGCAGCCTGACCCGGCTGCCGATGCTGGCGGGCCTGCATCCGCAGGGACGGGTGGCCCACGTGGTCGGCCCCCTGCTCCTGGTCGACACCCGGCTGGTGTTCGTTGGCGCCCCGCACGGCGACCAGCAGGCCGGCCAGGTATGGCGCAGCACCTCCCCGGCGGTGGTCGGTGCTGCGGCCACCTGCTTCGAAGCCATGTGGGCCGAGTCCGCGGCGGTGCACGAGCCGGGCGAGGAGCCCACGTTCACTCCCCGCATGGTCGACATCGGCTTCCTGCTCACCGACGGTGCCACCGACGCCGAGATCGCCCGCGAGCTCGCCGTCTCGGCCCGCACCGTCTCGGCCGAGGTCGCCGAGATCGTCCGACGGCTCGGGGCCCGCAACCGGTCGCACGCCATCGCCCTCATCGGCGGCGGCACGCACTGACCCTGCGGGCCTCAGAACCCGAGGCGCTGCAGCTGCTTGGGGTCGCGCTGCCAGTCCTTGGCGACCTTGACGTGCAGGTCGAGGTGGACCCGCTGCCCCAGCAGCGCCTCGATGCCGTGCCGGGCGTTGGTGCCGACCTCGCGCAGCCGCGACCCGCCCCGGCCGATGACGATGGCCTTCTGGCTGTCGCGCTCGACGAAGACGTGCACCCGCACGTCGAGCAGGGGGTCGTCGGCCGGGCGCCCCTCACGCGGCACCATCTCGTCGACGACGACGGCCAGGCTGTGCGGCAGCTCGTCGCGCACGCCCTCGAGGGCGGCCTCGCGCACCAGCTCGGCGACCATGACGGCCTCGGGCTCGTCGGTGAGCACGCCGTCGGGGTAGAGCGGGCCGGGCGAGGGCGGCAGGTAGCCCGACAGCACCCGGGCGACGACGTCGACCTGGTCGTCCTGGGTCGCGGAGCACGGGACGATCGCGTCCCAGGTACCCAGCCGGTCGAGGGCGATGAGGTGCTCGGCCAGGCGCTGCTTCGACACGGTGTCGGACTTGGTGGCGAGCGCGACGACCGGGGTGCGCTTCGCCCGCTGCAGCTCGGCCAGCTCGGCCGCGATGTACTGGTCGCCCGGCCCCACCCGCTGGTCGGCCGGGAGGCAGAAACCGATGACGTCGACCTCGAGCAGCGTCGCGCGCACCAGGTCGTTGAGCCGCTCGCCCAGCAGGGTCCGCGGGCGGTGCAGCCCGGGGGTGTCGACCAGGATCAGCTGGCTGCCCGCGGTGCTGACGATGCCGCGGATGGTGTGCCGGGTCGTCTGGGGCTTGCTCGAGGTGATCGCGACCTTGTGCCCCACCAGGGCGTTGGTGAGGGTCGACTTGCCCGCGTTGGGGCGCCCCACCAGGCAGGCGAACCCCGCCAGGTAGCCGCTGCCTCCGGGGCCGTCGCCGACCGATGTGTCGTGGCTGCTCATCCGACCCGCTCCTCGAGCTCGTGGTTCTCGGCCGGCTCGGCCACGACGCGCTCGACGAGCACGGTCGCCACCCGGTGGCGCCGCCCGGACATCCGCTCGGCGGTGAGCCGCAGCCCCGCCACCTCGCAGGTGGAGCCCAGGATCGGCACTAGGCCGGTGGTCTTGCCGATGAGGCCGCCGACGGTGTCGACCTCGTCCTCGTCGAGGTCGACCCCGAACAGCTCGACGAGGTCGTCGACGTGCATCGTGGCCGCGACCCGGGTGCGGCCGTCGGGCAGCACCTCGACCTCGGGCGCCTCGCGGTCGTACTCGTCGGTGATCTCGCCGACGATCTCCTCGATGATGTCCTCGATCGTCACGATGCCGGCGGTGCCTCCGTACTCGTCGACGACGACGCCGAGGTGGGTCTGCTCGAGCTGCATCTCGCGCAGCAGTGCGTCGACGGGCTTGCTGTCCGGCACGAAGCGCGCCGGCCGCATCAGCTCGGTGACCGGCAGCGTCTCGGCCTCGGGGTCGGCGTTGGTGCGCTCGATGACGTCCTTGAGGTACAGGATGCCGACCACGTCGTCGACGCTCTCGCCGACCACGGGGATGCGCGAGAACCCCGAACGCAGGAATAGCCTCATCGCCTGGCGCAGCAGCCGGTCGTCCTCGATGGCGACCATGTCGGTGCGCGGCACCATGACCTCGCGGGTGTAGGTGTCGCCGAGCTCGAAGACGCTGTGGATCATGGCGCGCTCGTCGGCCTCGATGAGCCGGTTGTCGCGGGCGACGTCGACCAGGTCGCGCAGCTCGGACTCGCTCTCGAACGGCCCGTCACGGAAGCCCGTTCCGGGGGTGACGGCGTTGGTGAGGGCGATGAGGAGGCGCGAGAACGGCCCCAGCACGCGGCGCAGCCAGATGGCGACCGGCGCGGCCAGCAGCGCGACCCGCGTGCTGTGCTGGCGCCCCAGGGTGCCCGGCGAGACCCCGACGATCGCGAACGAGATCAGCGCCATGACGCCGATGGCTACCAGGAACGGCAGGGTCGTGCCCTCGACGGCGTCGACCGCCGCCAGCGTGACCATGACGGCCACCGTGGACTCGGCGATGACGCGCAGGAACGAGAGCACCGAGAGGTAGGCCGCGGTGTCGCCGACGACGCGCACCAGGGCGGTGGCACCGGGGCGTCCTTCGTCTTCGAGCTCCTCGGCGCGCACCCGCGACATCCGCTGGAAGGCCGACTCGGCCATCGAGATGAGGAAGGCCAGCACGGTGGCGAGCAGCGCCGCCAGGACGAAGCGGACCATCACGACGCGCTCAGGCGCCCGGGCGGCCGCGGGTGGCGAGGAAGGTGAGCAGGAGCTGGCGCTGCAGCTCGAACATCTCCTTCTCGTCGTCGGGCTCGGCGTGGTCGAAGCCCAGGAGGTGCAGGATGCCGTGCGTCGTCAGCAGCAGCAGCTCCTCTTCGGTGGCGTGGCCGGCCTCGCGGGCCTGTGCGGCCGCGACGCTGGGGCACAGCACGATGTCGCCGAGGACGCCCTCCTGCGGGGGGACGCCGTCGCGCCCCGGGCGCAGCTCGTCCATTGGGAAGCTCATGACGTCGGTGGGGCCGGGCAGGTCCATCCACTGCACGTGCAGGGTCTCCATGGCCGGCTCGTCGACCAGCCGCAGGCACAGCTCGGCCTGGGGGTGGACCTTCATCGACTCGAGCACGTACCGGGCACACGCCACGAGCTCGAGCTCGTCGAGGACGAACTCGGTCTCGTTGAGGACGTCGATGCTCACGCGTCGGGCCGGTCCTGCTCGGTGGACCGGGCGCGCGCCGGCAGCCGGCGGGGCTGGCCCTCGCGCGCACCGCGCCCGCTGTGCCGCTGCTGCACGGCGTCCCACCGGCCGTAGGCGTCGACGATGTCACCGACCAGGCGGTGGCGCACGACGTCGACGGCGGTGAGCTCGCAGAAGTGCACGTCGTCGATGTCGACCAGGATGTCGCGCACGACCCGCAGCCCGCTCTGCGTGCCGCCGGGCAGGTCGACCTGGGTGACGTCGCCGGTGACGACCATCTTGGAACCGAAGCCGAGGCGGGTGAGGAACATCTTCATCTGCTCGGGCGAGGTGTTCTGGGCCTCGTCGAGGATGATGAACGCGCCGTTGAGCGTGCGCCCGCGCATGTAGGCCAGCGGGGCGACCTCGATGGTGCCGGCCGCCAGCAGGCGCGGGATCGACTCGGGGTCGACCATGTCGTGCAGCGCGTCGTACAGCGGGCGCAGGTAGGGGTCGATCTTGTCGTTGAGGGTGCCGGGCAGGAAGCCCAGCCGCTCGCCGGCCTCGACCGCGGGGCGGGTGAGGATGATCCGGTTGACCTGCTTGGCCTGCAGGGCCGCCACGGCCTTGGCCATCGCCAGGTAGGTCTTGCCGGTGCCCGCGGGGCCGATGCCGAAGACGACGGTGTTGGCGTCGATGGCGTCGACGTACTGCTTCTGCCCGAGCGTCTTGGGACGAATGGTGCGCCCACGGTTGCTGACGATGTTCATCGTCAGCACGTCGGCGGGCCGCTCGACGGTCTGGGTGCGCAGCATCATGATCGAGCGCTCGACGGCGTCGCGGTTGAGCGGCTGGCCGCCGTCGAGGACGAGCAGCAGCTCGTCGAGCAGGCGCTCGACGAGGGCGACCTCGGCGCTCGGGCCCCCGATGTGGAACTCGTTGCCGCGCACGTGCAGCTGCACCAACGGGAACATCCGCTCCATGGTGCGCAGCAGCTCGTCGCGCGGGCCGAGGAGGGACACCATCGAGACGTCGGCCGGGATCGTGACGGTGTGCTGGGGCACGTGGGGCTGGGTGGAGCCGGCCGCCGCGGGGGACACGGGCTCGTGGGAGGAGGCGTCTGTCATCGTGCGCCCAGTCTACGGGGCGGCACCGACGCCGGACATCCGGGAAACGGCACGGTCAGCCGGGGGGCCAGGTGAGCTCCCGACCGCCCAGGACGTGCAGGTGGGCGTGGAAGACCGACTGCTGGGCCGCGGCTCCGGTGTTGGCGACGAGCCGGTAGCCCTCGAGCCCCTCCTCCGCGGCCACCCGCGCCGCGAGCGTGACGACGTCGGCGAGCTCGCGCGCCGACGCGGTGGCCAGCGAGACGGCGTCGGGCACGTGCCGGCGCGGGACGACCAGCACGTGCGTGGGGGCCTGGCCGTCGATGTCGCGGAAGGCGAGCGAGTGCTCAGTCTCGGCGACGACGGTGGCGGGGATCTGGCCCGCGACGATCCGGCAGAACAGGCAGTCGGCGACGGTCTCGGTCATCCCCCGACCCTAGGGCCCAGGAGGTGCCGCGCCACCCCGTGTCAACCGGATGTCCGCGCCACGCGTCTGTGGGGTATGACAATGGCAGCCGTGGACCAGCGCCGCGGGCTCGACCTCGCGATCGGCGACCTGTACGCCGCGCACGCGCGCGGCCTGGTCCGCCTCGCCTGGTTGCTGCTGCACGACGAGCAGGACGCCGAGGAGGTGGTGCAGGACGCCTACGTCTCGCTGCACCGGCGCTGGGGGCGCCTCGACGACCCGGCCGCGGCGGCGGCCTACCTGCGGCGCTCGGTGGTCAACGGTGCCCGGTCGGCCCTGCGCCGGCGCGGGGTCCGCCAGCGCTACGCCGCGGCCCTGGCGGCGGAGCGCGTCGTGCTGGCGCTCTCCCCGTCCGACACCGTGGTGGCCGCCGAGCAGCGCGACGAGCTCGTGGGCGCGCTGACCCGCCTGCCGCAGCGCCAGCGCGAGGTGCTCGTCCTGCGCTACTACCTCGACCTCTCCGAGGCCGAGATCGCCGACGCCCTGGGCATCTCGCCGGGCTCGGTCAAGACCCACGCCCACCGCGGCCTCGCCGCGCTGCGGGCCGGACAGGAGCGGTGATGGACCCGATGACCACCTCACGCGACGAGGAGCGGCTGCGCGCCGCGCTGCGCGGGCGGGCCCACCTGGTCGACCCGCCCGACCGCCTCGACGACGTGCTCGAGGTCGCACGCTCCCGGCGGGCTCGGCGGTGGGCCCCGCTCGTGGCCGCCGCCGCCGTGGCCGCGGTGGTCGGCGGGGTGTGGGTCGTGCACCCGTTCGGCACCGAGCGGGCGGCCACCCCCGCGATGCCGCTGCCGTCGGCATCGCCCCTGTCGTCGCCCGCACCGTCGGCCAGCACCACGTCGATCCCGACCGCCACGCCGAGCACCTCCCCGGCCCCGTCCGTCGTCGCTGCGGGCGGCCCCGTTCCCGTCTACGTGGTCGGCTCCGAGGTCGTCGACGTCCCCGACGGGCGCTTCGGCCTGCGCCGCGCCTGGGTCGCGACCGCCGCCACGGCAGCGGACCAGCGCGTCCGCGTCGCCGTCGACGCCGCGCTCGACGCCCCGGTCCCGCTCGTCGACACCCCGCCGTGGGAGGGCGTCGACGTCTCGCGGGTGCGGGTGACCGCGAGCGGCGTCACCGTCGACCTGAGCGGCCCCGCGCAACCCGTCTCGAGCGCCGTCGACTCCCTCGCCCTCGACCAGGTGGGGTGGACCGCCCAGGCGGTGCTCGGCCGCGGCAACCTCCCGGTCACGGTACGTGCAGGCGGGCAGGTGCTGCGGGTGGTCACCCGTCCCCCGGCCGACCAGTGGTGGACGGTCCTCGCCGACGTGTGGATCACCAGCCCGACCGCCGGGGCCGTCGTACCGGCGGGCCGCCCGGTCGTCGTCCGTGGTGAGGCCTCGGTCTTCGAGGCGTCCCTGTCGGTGACGGTGGTGCCGAACCACTCGCAGGCCTTCCCGCTGCCGCGACCCATCCCGGTCACGGCGTCGGCGGGGGCCCCCGCCCGCGGCACCTACTCGGTGGACCTCGGGCGGCTCGCGGCCGGGTCGTACTCCGTCCGGGTGGTCGCCCTCAGCCCGAAGGACGGCTCCGCCTCGGCCTCCGACGTCGTGTCCTTCACCGTGCGCTGACCGCGCCCCCGGCGCGCCGACTCAGCGCCAGCGGCCCATCCCGCTGAGGACCGCCAGCGCGGCCGGCCCCGCGCTCGACGCCCGCAGCACGGTAGCCCCCAGCCGCACGGCGCGTGCCCCGGCCGCCTCGAGCGCGGCCACCTCCTCGGGCGCGATGCCGCCCTCGGGCCCGACCACGAGGACCACGTCGCCCGTGGCGGGCAGCGCGACGCCGGCCAACGGCTCGCTGGCGTCCTCGTGCAGCACGTACGCCGCGGCGGCATCCCGCACCCGCTCGACCAGGTCGGCGGTCGACGCGGTGGCGGCCAGCACCGGCCGCCGGGCGCGGCGCGACTGCTTGGTGGCGGCGACCAGCACGGCGTCCCACCCGCGCCGGGCCTTCTCGCCCCGCTCGCCGCGCCACTGGACGATGCTGCGCGAGGCCTGCCAGGGCACGACCTCGTCGACCCCGCACTCGGTGGCCGCCTCGACCGCCTGGTCGTCGCGCCCACCCTTCGCGAGGGCCTGCACCAGCACGAACCGCGGGCTGGGCTCGGGCTCGTCGCGCACGGCATCCACCCGCAGGTCGAGCTCGTCACGGCCGACGGCCACCACCTCGCCCTCGACCGCCCGGCCGGCGCCGTCGGCGAGGACCAGCCGCTCCCCCACCCGGGTGCGCCGCACCGCGACGGCGTGCCGGCCCTCGGGGCCGTCGAGGCGCACCGTGTCACCGGCGTGCCGCCCGGCGAGCACGGCCGCGGGCACGAGGTGGACGGGCAGCGTCACGGCCGGGCCTCAGCGGGCCTTGAAGGCGTCGCGCAGCTTGCCGAACAGCGAGCCGTCGCCGGGGTTGGCGAGCCGGCCCTCCGGGCGCTCCTCGCCGCGCAGGGCCGCGAGCCGCCGCAGCAGCTCCTCCTGCTCGGCGTCGACCCTGGTGGGCGTCTGCACCATGGTGTGCACGATGACGTCGCCGCGCCCGCCGCCGCGCAGGTGGGTGACGCCCAGGCCGCGCAGGGTGATGGTGTCGCCCGACTGGGTGCCGCGCGCGATGTCGAGGTCCCGGCTGCCGTCGAGGGTCTCCATGGCGAGGTTCGCGCCCAGCGCGGCCGCGGTCATCGGCACCTCGATGGTCGCGTGCAGGTCGTCGCCGCGGCGCTGGAAGGTGGGGTGCTTGCGGACCGACACCTCGACGTAGAGGTCCCCCGCCGGGCCGGCGCCCTGGCCGACCTCGCCCTCACCGGCCAGCTGGATGCGGGTGCCGGTGTCGACGCCCGCCGGGACCTTGAGGGTCAGGGTGCGGCGGGTGCGGACCCGGCCGTCGCCCGAGCACTCGTAGCAGGGGTCGGTGATGACCTGGCCGAAGCCCTGGCAGGTCATGCAGGGCCGGCTGGTCATGACGTTGCCGAGGAAGCTGCGCTGCACCTGGCGGATCTCACCGCGGCCCTCGCACACGTCGCAGGTGCGGGTCGAGGTGCCGGGCTGCATCCCCTCGCCGTGGCAGGTGCCGCAGGCCACCGCGGTGTCGATGGTGAGCTGCTTCTCGGCCCCGAAGGCGGCGTCGGCGAGGTCGATGTCGAGGCGCACCAGGGCGTCCTGGCCGCGGGTCTGGCGCGACCGCGGGCCGGGCCCCCCGGGGCCGCCCTGGCCGCCGAAGAAGGCGTCCATGATGTCGCTGAACGAGAAGCCCTGGCCGAAGCCCGCAGCCGCCCCGGCGTAGGGGTCGGCGCCCAGGTCGTAGGCGCGGCGCTTCTCGGCGTCCGAGAGGACGTCGTAGGCCTGGGAGACCTTCTTGAACTGCTCCTCGGCCTCGGCGCCCGGGTTGACGTCGGGGTGCAGGCGCCGGGCGGCCTTGCGGTAGGCGCGCTTGATGTCCTCGGGGCTCGCGTCACGGGCGACCCCGAGGTCGGCGTAGTAGTCGTTCACGGGTGGTGGGTCCTCCGGCAGGGGTGGGTCGGTGGGCGGGGGGTCGCTCGCGGTCAGTCCGCGAGGATCCGGGAGACGTAGGTGGCGACGGCCCGCACGGAGGCCATGGCCCCCGCGTAGTCCATCCGGGTGGGGCCGACGACGCCCAGGCCGGCGACGAGGTCGCTGCCGGCGCCGTAGCCGGTGGTGACCATCGAGGTCGAGCGCAGCCCGGCGTAGGGGTTCTCGGCGCCGATGCGCACGGCCAGGGTGCCGCCCTGCTCGGCGACCGTGCCGAGCAGCTTCAGCAGGACCACGTGCTCCTCGAGGGCCTCGAGGACCGGCGCGATGCTGGCGGTGAAGTCGCCGCCGGACTTCACGAGGTTGGCGGTGCCGGCCAGCACCACGCGCTCCTCGCGCTCCTCGTCGAGCGACTCCTCGAGCGCGGCGGCCACGGCCCGGACGATCTCGCGGCGGCTGGGGTCGACCCGGTCGGGCACGGCGGCCAGCTCGGTGGACGCGTCGGCCAGGGTGCGGCCGGCGGTGGCGGCGTTGAGCTCGGTGCGCAGCGCGGCCAGGGTGGCCTCGCCGGCCTCGTCGAGGAGGTCGCAGCCGGCGTCGACCACGCGCTGCTCGACCCGCCCGGTGGTGGTGATGAGCACGACCAGCAGGCGCGGCCCCCCGATCGGGACGAGCTCGACGTGGCGCACCGACGAGCGCGACAGCGACGGGTACTGCACGACCGCGACCTGCCGGGTCAGCGAGGCCAGCAGCCGCACCGTGCGGTCGACGACGTCGTCGAGGTCGACCGCGCCCTCGAGGAAGTGGCCGATGGCGCGCTGCTCGGCGGGGGTCATCGGCTTGATCTGGCTGAGCCGGTCGACGAAGACGCGGTAGCCGGCGTCGGTGGGGATGCGGCCGGCGCTGGTGTGCGGTGCGGCGATGAGCCCCTCCTCCTCCAGGGCGGCCATGTCGTTGCGCACGGTGGCGGCCGAGACGCCGAGGTGGTGGCGCTCGAGGAGCGACTTGGAGCCCACGGGCTCGGAGGTCTCGACGTAGTCCTGCACGATGGCCCGGAGCACCCGGAGCCGGCGGTCCTCGGTCATCGGTGGGTACTCCTCCCGGTCGGGTCCGTCGGGGCTGGCGGGGCCTCGGGTGCGCGGCGGCACTCGCGTTGGCACTCTCGTGGCCCGAGTGCCAATCCTACGACTCCACCCCCGACAACGCGAAAGCCGTCGAGGAGCGCGTGCCGCTCCCCGGCGCCGACCCCGTCACGCACTAGCGTCGCCGCCGTGGTGGACAGGTACGGCTCCGACGTGCTCTCGGGCGACTGGAAGCGGCCCCCGCGCGGGCGCTCGGTCGAGCTCGCGGCCGAGCCCGGCACGGTCGTCGAGGACGTCGAGACGGGCTGGGTCGGGGCCGTGGTGCGCGTCGAGAAGGCCGGCGGGGTGCACGTGGTGCACCTCGAGGACCGGCGCGGCCGGCTCAAGGGCTTCCCCCTCGGGCCGGGCTTCCTGGTCGACGGCGCGCCCGTCAGGCTGGTGCCACCGCGGGTCGCCGCCGAGGCGCGGCTGGCCATCGCCCGGGCCGCGTCGGCCCGCACCGCCAGCGGCTCCGTGGCCGTCGCCGGGGCCCGGGCCCGGGTGGCTCGTGGGTCGCGCCTGTACGTCGAGGGCAGGCACGACGCCGAGCTGGTCGAGAAGGTCTGGGGCGACGACCTGCGGGTCGAGGGGGTGGTGGTCGAGATGCTCGACGGCGTCGACGACCTGGCCGCCGTCATCCGCGAGGTCGCGCCGGAGCCCGGCCGCCGGATGGGCGTGCTCGTCGACCACCTCGTACCGGGCACCAAGGAGTCGCGGGTCGTCGACGAGGCCCGCCGGGTACGGCCGTACGCCGACCACGTCCTGGTCGTCGGGCATCCCTACGTCGACGTGTGGCAGTCGGTGAAGCCGCAGCGGCTCGGGATGGACGCCTGGCCGGTCATCCCGCGCGGCACCTCGTGGAAGCACGGGATCTGCGCCCACCTGGGCTGGCCGCACCGCACCCAGGCCGACGTCGCGAGGGCGTGGCAGCGCATCCTGGCCTCGGTCGACTCCTACGCCGACCTCGAGCCCGAGCTGCTGGGTCGGGTCGAGGAGCTCATCGACTTCGTGACCGCCCCTGAGTAGGGGTCGGCCCTGACCCGACCCCGAGCCCGACCCCGACGCGCCCCCGGAACCGCCACCGGACGGTGCGCGTCGGGTGTGTGATGGGTCCAGACCCCTTCCAGGAGGAACACATGAGCGACACCACGCCGCACGACGACCGCCCCCAGGGCGAGCCCACCGAGGTCGTGACCCCGCCGCCCCCGCCCGTATCCGACCGGGTGGAGCTCGGCAAGACCACGGACACACCCCCGCCGCCGCCCTTCGCGGCGCCCACCGACGCCACCCCTCCCCCGCCGCCGTACCCGAGCGGCCAGCTCCCGCCCCCGCCGCCGGCCACGCCGCCGGCCTACGGCCCGCCCGCGGCCGCCCCGCTCTCCCCGCAGGAGGAGAAGACCTGGGGGATGCTCAGCCACGTCATCGGCGCCGTCGCGATGGTCGCCTCGGCCGGTTTCCTCGGGTTCGTCGGCAGCCTCGTCATCTACGTGATGTACAAGGACCGCGGCCCCTTCGTGCGGGCCCACGCGGCGAACTCGCTCAACGTGCAGATCGCGGCCTTCATCGGCTCGGTCATCGGCTGGATCCTCACGATCACGATCATCGGCGCCCTCATCGGCATCCCGATCCTGATCGTGGTCTTCGTCGGCGCGCTCATCCTGCACGTGCTCGGTGCGGTCAAGGCGAACAACGGCGAGTGGTGGAACCCGCCGCTGGTCCCGACGTTCGTGCGCTGACCGAGCGCTTCTCCGCACCGCCCCGTGCGCCGGCTGCCGACCCTCAGAGGCCGAGCAGCCGGCGCACGACGGTGTCGGCGAGCAGCCGGCCCCGCCGGGTCAGCACGGCGCGGCGGTCCCGCACGGCGGCCGCACCGTCGAGCAGGCCGTCGGCCACCAGCCCCGCCACGGCCAGGCGCCCCGCGTCCTCGAGCCGGGCCAGGTCGAGCCCTTCCCGCAGGCGCACCCCGAGCAGCACGTCCTCGTCGAGGCGCTGCTCGGCGGTCAGGACCTCGCGGCCCGCGGCCGGCGACTCCCCCGCGGCCAGCCGCGCGGCGTAGGCGCGCGGATGCTTGACGTTCCACCAGCGGACGCCGCCGACGTGGCCGTGCGCGCCGGGCCCGACGCCCCACCAGTCGCCGCCCCGCCAGTAGCCCTCGTTGTGGCGGCAGCGGTCGGCGGGGGTGCGGGCCCAGTTGCTGACCTCGTACCAGCCGTAGCCGGCCGCGGCCAGCAGCGTGTCGGCCAGCTCGTACTTCTCGGCCTCGTCGTCCCCGTCGGGCATCGGCAGCTCGCCGCGCCGCACCTGCACCGCCATCCGGGTGCCCTCCTCGACCACCAGCGCGTAGGCCGACACGTGGTCGGGCTCGTGCGCGAGGGCCGCCTCGAGGCTGGTGCGCCAGTCGTCGAGGGACTCCCCCGGCGTCCCGTAGATGAGGTCGAGGCTGGTCGCGAGCCCGGCGGCGCGGGCGGCGGCGACGGCGGCGCCGACCCGCGCCGGGTCGTGGGTGCGGTCGAGGGTGGCCAGCACGTGGGGCACGGCCGACTGCATCCCGATGCTCACCCGGGTGAAGCCGCCGGCGGCCAGGGTCTCGAGCGAGGCGGGCGCGACCGAGTCGGGGTTGGCCTCGGTGGTCACCTCGGCGCCGGGCGCGAGGCCGAACCGCTCGCGCACGCCGTCGAGCAGGCGGACCAGGTCGGCGGCGGCCAGCAGGGTGGGGGTGCCGCCCCCCACGAAGACGGTGTCGACGACCGGGGCGGCGTCGCCCAGCACCCGACGGGCGAGGTCGACCTCGCGCAGGGCGGTGTCGGCGAAGTCGTCGGTCGACGCGCCGGGGCCGAGCTCGGGGAGGGTGTAGGTGTTGAAGTCGCAGTAGCCGCAGCGCACGGCGCAGAAGGGCACGTGCAGGTAGATGCCGAAGGCGCCGTCGCCGAGCCGGGCGAGGGCGTCGGGCGGCAGCTCGCCGCTCAGCGGCGCGGGGTCGCCGTCGGGGAGTCGGGGCACCGTCCCATTGTCACGCCCGCCGCCGGACGTCCCGCGCCCGGCTCCTACCATGGAGCCCGTGACGGAACGCTGGATCGACCTCGACGGCCTCGTCAACATGCGCGACCTGGGGGGCCTGCCCACCCGCGGGGGCGGCACCGTGGTGCCCCGGCGCCTCATCCGCTCGGACAACCTGCAGGACCTCACCGACGCCGACGTCACCCGCGTCGTCGAGGAGCTCGGGGTCACCGACATCATCGACCTGCGCACCGAGACCGAGCTGCACCTCGAGGGCGAGGGCCCGCTGCGCCGCGTCGACGCGCTGACCCACCACCACCACTCGCTGCTGCCCCCACGCGCACCGGAGTCGGCCGACGAGATCGCCGCCCGGGCCCTGGCCCTGCCGGCGCGCGAGGAACAGGAGGCGCGCGACGCGACCTTCTGGGCACGGCACTACCTGGGCTACCTCGACCAGCGCCCCGACTCGGTGTCGGCGGCCCTCCGCGTGGTCGCGCAGGCGCGCGGCGCCGCCGTCGTGCACTGCGCGGCCGGCAAGGACCGCACCGGGACCGTGGTGGCGATGGCCCTCGACGTGGCCGGCGTGCCCCGCGAGGCGATCGTCGAGGACTACGCCCTCTCGGCCGAGCGCATCGAGGCGATCATCGCCCGCATCGCCGGTACCGACTCGCACGGCCCGTGGCTGGCCAAGCAGGCCGTGGCCGACCAGACCCCCCGGGCCGAGACCATGGAGGCCATCCTCGACGCCGTCGCCGACGGCTGGGGCGGGGCTCCGGGCTGGCTGCGCGACCAGGGCTGGAGCGAGGACGAGGTCGAGGGCCTGCGGGCCCGGCTCACCCGCCCCTGACGGCCCCCACCCGCACGCCGCGCAGCCAGGTGGCGCTGACGCGCACGGCGTCGAGGTCGCGGGGGTCGGCCACGGCGAAGGGGTCGCGGTCGAGGTGCACCAGGTCGGCGTCGTCGCCGACCCGCAGGGTGCCGGCCCGCCGGTCTGGCGCGAGCACGCGACGGCGATGCCCTCCAGGGGGTCGGCCGAGCTCACCGGCCAGTCGGACCCGAACGACAGGGCCGTGCCCAGCGCGGTGAGGGTGGCCCAGGGGTACTGCGCCGCGACCCGCTCGGCACCGAGGCGCGGCACGGTGAGGTCCTCCATCACGGCGTCGAGCTGCGCCCAGAGCGGCTCGGCGTTGGCGACGACCCCCAGCGCGGCCAGTCGCGGCCGGTCCTCCTCGGCGACGAGCTGGAGGTGGGCCAGCACCGGGCGCCGGTCCCGCGGCCCGTTGGCCCGCGCCGCGTGCTCGAGGGCGTCCAGGGCCACCCGCACCGCCCGGTCGCCGATGGTGTGCACGTGGGCCTGGAAGCCCTCGGCGTCGAGCGCCGTCACGACGGCGGCGAGCTCGTCGGGCGCCCAGACCAGCATCCCGGTGTGGGTACAGCCGGGCCCTACGTAGGGCTCGAGCAGCGCCGCGGTGCCGCCCTCGACGACCCCATCGGCGAAGAGCTTGACGGTCTCGGCCGTGAGCAGCGGGTCGCCGTGGGCCCGGACCCGCTCGCGCAGCCGCACCAGCGCCCCGACCTGGTCGAGGCCGCGCCGCGGGTCGGCGTAGAGCGCCAGGTTGACCGCGCAGTGCAGGGCGCCCCGCGCCGACGCCGCGAGGTAGGTCTCGACGTCGCCGGCCTCGACCCAGGCGTCCTGCACCCACGTGACGCCGAGCCCGGCCAGGTGCCGGGTGGCGCGCGCCAGCGCGCCCACCCGTACGTCGAGCGGGTGCCCCGGCGCGACGGCGGCCACCAGGTCGACGGCCCCCCACTCGCGCAGCGTGCCCAGCGGTGTGCCGTCGGGCCGGCGCGGGATCTCGCCGAGCTCGGGCTCGGGCGTGGTCGCGTCGATGCCGGCCAGCGTGAGGGCCCGGCTGTTGACCCACGCCGTGTGGTAGTCGCCGGCCCGCAGCATCACCGGCCGGTCGGGCACGGCGGCGTCGAGCCAGTGGGCGTCGAAGAGCCCGTCGGGGGCCAGGGTCGAGTCGTAGGACGCCGCCTGCACCCACGCCGCCTCGGGGTGCTCGGCCGCCCAGCGCGCGACCTCGGCCACCACGGCCTCGACGCTCGTGAGCCCGCTCACCGCCGGCCCCTCGGCCTCGAGCCCCCCGAACAGCGGATGGGCGTGGCCGTCGCCGAAGCCCGGCAGCAGGACCCCGTCGCCGACGTCGACGACCTCGACCCCGGGCTCACCGGCGCGTGCGGCCGCGGCATCCCCCACGGCGGCGATGCGGCCGTCCACCGCCAGCACGGCGCCGAGCCGGCCCTGCTCGGGGCACCAGGCCGGGCCGAGCCACAGGGTCTCGCGCATCTCGCGAGGCTAGCGTGTGGGCATGGCCACCCCTCCCCTGCCCGGGCAGCCAGGCTTCGTCGTCCCGGCGCCCGAGGACCGACAGCGGTTCGCCCGCCGCGCCGTCCGGGTCCTGGTGCTCGACGAGGACGACCGCCTGCTGCTCTTCCTCGACTCCGACCTGGGCCTGGACCCGGTCGCGCACTGGTGGGACACCCCCGGCGGCGGGGTCGACCCGGGCGAGGACGACCTCGACGCCGTGGTGCGCGAGCTGGCCGAGGAGACCGGGCAGCTCGTCGACCGCGCCGCCGTGCGCGGGCCGCTGCTGGAGCGCCAGGTGGTGCACGGCTACAGCGACAAGGTCGTCGACCAGACCGAGGTGTTCTTCGCGGTGCGCCTACCGCCGTTCGAGGTCGACAGCTCGGGCTACACCGAGGAGGAGCGGCTCTGCATCGCCGAGACGCGCTGGTGGACCCGGGCCGAGCTCGCCGGGACCACCGACGAGATCTGGCCCGCCGACGTGCTCGCGCTGCTCGACCTCGTGGAGCGACCGGAGGACTGGGCCGGCGGCGCGCTGCGCGGCCCGCGCGTCGAGGAGTCCTCGGTCCCCCTCTGAGCCCGCCACCGGGCGGTCACCGCTCGGGCGGCGCGCGTGACCCACCGGGTCCACACCCACCAGTAGGCGACGCCGAGGGTGAGCGAGCCGGCGAAGGCCGCGGCCGGATGCCCCCACAGCAGCTCGAGCGCCTGCCAGTGGATGACGTAGACGTAGAGCGACGCGGCCGCCAGCACCCGCACCACCGGGACCACCACGGCGGGGACCCGCGAGGTGGGCAGCCACAGCAGCGTCAGGACGACGGCGATGGTGAGCCCGTCGCGCAGGTGGTTGCCCGAGAAGGTGCCGACCATGAGCAGCACGACCGCGCTGCCCACCAGCCGCTGCCGCGGCCCGCGGGCTCGGGCCAGCGCCCAGCCGAGCAGGAACAGGTGCAGGACGACCAGGGCCGAGCCCTGCATCCGCGGCACCGGGAGCGGGACCCAGGGGATGCGGAACGCGACGAACGCAGCCCCGCAGAGGGCCAGCGGCAGGGCGAAGGGGAAGCGCGCGTCGAGCCGCGCGCCCACCCGGCTGCGGGCCAGCAGGGCCACCACGACGAGCGCGAAGACCAGTGCCTCGACGAACCAGAACCGCCAGGGGGGTCCCAGCCGCGCCTCGCCCAGCACCCAGTTGGCCAGCAGCAGGTTGCGCGGCTCGTAGTAGCCGCCGACGAAGTACGCCACCGCGATGACGACGAGGCTCGGCACCGCGACCCGCACCGCCGCCCCCAGCACCCGGCGCGAGCGGAGCACCGGGTCGGTACCCGCCAGCTGGAACCGGGCCAGCTGGAAGCCGGCCAGGACCAGCAGGGCGTTGGCCGTGCCCTGCATCGTGAACAGGTGGGCGTGGGTGCCGACGACCAGCACGATGGCCAGCGCCCGCAGCCAGATGCTGGTCTCGAGGGTCACCCAACGGCGGGGGCGCCGCGCGTCGTCGCGCAGCGCCTCGAGCTCGGTCACCGGCATCCGGTGCCACCCGGTCGGCAGCCGCCCGAGCAGCTCCTCGAGCCGGATGGACACCTCGACGTACGACAGCGAGTCGCCGCCCAGGGAGACGAAGGTGGCGCCCGGGCCCACCGGGCCGCCGAGCAGGTCGCCGTAGAGCGCGGCCACGCCGACGGCGTCGCCCCCGGCGGCGAGGCCGTCGGTGGACTCGGCCAGGCCGAGCAGGGCGGCGGCGTCGGGCTTGCCGTTCTCGAGCAGCGGCAGCTCCTCGACCGGCACGACCTGCACCGCGTCGCGCGGCACGCCCGAGCGCACCGAGGCTGCCCGGCGCACCCGCTCGGCCTCCGCGACCCCGCACACCCCACGGGCCCCCACGACCACCAGCCCGTCACGCCCGGCGCAGCGCGCGTCCATCCCGCCGTCGCGCAGCCGCTGCTCGAGGCAGTCGAGGTCGACCCGGTGGCCGAGCACCTTGACGAAGCGCGCCCGGCGACCGACGACCCGCAGCAGCCCCTCGGGGGTGCGCTCGCCCAGGTCGCCGGTGCGCAGCACCTCGACGGTGCGCCCGAGCGCGAGGTCGGCCGGGCTGTGCGCGTAACCGAGCATCACGTTGGGGCCGCGGAAGACGATCTCGCCGTCGTCGAGGTCGATGCTGGCGCCGGGCACGGGGTGACCCACGGTGTCGGGGTGGGACGCGGCCAGCGCGGGCGGCAGCACCGTCATCCGTGCCGTGGCCTCGCACTGGCCGTACATCACCACGAGGTCGAACCCGCGCCGGCGGCCGAGCTCGGCGAAGCGGCGCACCCGCTCGGGGTCCATCCGGCCCCCGGCCTGGGTGAGGGTCCGCAGCCGGGGCAGGTCGCGCTCGGCGAACCCGCTGCGCTCGAGCAGCTCGAAGGTGTGCGGCACACCCGGCAGCGTGGTGACCCCGGCGGCGGCCGCCGCCCGCCAGAAGCACTCGTCGACCACCGAGGTGTCGGTGAGCAGCAGGGAGGCCCCCGCGGCCAGGTGCGTGGTCAGGACGGACAGGCCGTAGCAGTAGGTCAGCGGCAGGGTGAGCGCGGCACAGTCGTCGGGGCGCACCCCGAGGGCCTCGGTGATCTGCTCGGTGTTGGCGACCAGGTTGGCCGCCGAGAGCCGCACCAGCTTGGCCGCGCCGGTGGACCCGCTGGTGCTCAGCAGCAGGGCGAGGTCGGGATGGAGGTCGTGGGCGGGCTCCGCCCGCAGCACCTCGACCTCGCCGGTGGCGCCCACCACGACGTCGGGCGGGTAGGCGGCGCGCAGGGCGGCGGCCGAGGCCCCGGGCGGGACCAGCAGCACCACGTGGCCCGCGGCCTGGGCCGCCAGGAGCGAGACCACTCCCGTGAGCGTGCCCGACCCCTCGACCAGCACGAGGCGGCGCGGGCCGGCCAGCCGCGCGGCCGCCGCGGCCACCCGTGCGGCCAGCTCGGCGTGCGTGACGGTGCCCGCCGGCGTGTGCAGGGCGGGGCGTGCGCCGTGAGCGGTCAGCCGGGCCACCCACGGCAGGGCCGGGGCACGCAGCGGGGCATCCACGGTCGCGGTCACGGAGGCAGTAAATAAGGTTAGGCACACCTAATGCAACTGCAGGACCCGGATGTGGCGCACCGGGCCGGGTGGGCTACCGTTGACCCAGGAGTTAGGCAAGCCTTCCCTTCGCCCTGTGACCCCGACCGGAGCCGGAGAACCTCGTGAGACGACGCACCACCCTGATCGCCGCGGCGGTGGCCGCCGCCACCCTCGGGCTCTCCGCCTGTGGTGACGGCAGCCTCGAGGCCACCGGCAGTCTCGACGGCTCGAAGCTGACGATCTACAGCGCGCAGCACAAGAACCTCACGCAGGCCTGGGGCGAGGAGTTCCAGAAGGAGACCGGCATCCAGGTGCAGATCCGCTACGGCAACGACTCCTCGATGGGCGCGCAGATCGTCGAGGAGGGCGCGGGCTCCCCCGCCGACGTCTTCCTGACCGAGAACTCCCCCGCGATGACCACCGTCGAGCAGGCCGGGCTGCTGGCGCCGGTCGACCCCGCCACGGTGGCCCAGGTCGGGGCCCGGTACGTGCCCTCGTCGAAGGACTGGGTCGGCATCGCGGCGCGCGCGACGGTGCTGGTCTACAACCCGGGCAAGATCAAGGAGGCCGACCTCCCGGCCTCGCTGATGGACCTCGCCGACCCCAGGTACGCCGGCCAGTGGGGTGCGGCCGCCGGGGGCGCCGACTTCCAGGCCATCGTCTCGGCCGTCCTGGCGCAGGAGGGCGAGCAGCGGACCGAGGCCTGGCTACGGGCCCTGAAGTCGAACGCGAAGGTCTACCAGAACAACATCGCGACCATGAAGGCCGTCAACGCCGGGCAGTCGGCGATGGGGGTCATCTACCACTACTACTGGTACCGCGACCAGGCCCTCCAGAAGAGCAGCAGCGGCAACACGAAGCTGCACTACTTCAAGAACCAGGACCCCGGCGCCTTCGTCAGCCTCAGCGGGGGCGGGGTCCTCAAGAGCAGCAAGCACGCCGCCGACGCCCAGAAGTTCCTCGCGTTCGTCACCGGCCCCCAGGGCCAGAAGATGCTGCGCACCACCGACGTCAAGGAGTACGCGGTGGGCAGGGGCTCGGCCTCCGACCCCGCCCTGCCTCCGCTGGACTCGCTCGAGGCGCCCGAGATCGACCCGTTCACCCTCAACGGCCCCAAGGTCATCGACCTGATGACCAAGGCGGGTCTGCTCTAGGTGACCGCGACCCCGACGACGACGGCGCCGGCCCCCCTCGGGACGGCGCCCTCGTCGGCGCCCACGAGGGCCCCTCGCGGCCCGCGCGCCCTGCAGGCGGCGGCCGTCGTGGTGGCGCTGCTGTGCCTGATGCCGCTGGTCGTGGTCCTGGTCAAGGCGCTGGAGTCCGGTGCCGGCGAGGCCTTCTCGCTGGTGTGGCGCCCGCGGGTCGGCGAGCTGATGCGCAACACCCTCTCGCTGGTCGCCCTCACCGGGGGGCTGTCGACCGTGCTCGGGGTCGGTGCCGCCTGGTTGGTCGAGCGCACCGCGGTGCCGTGGGCCGGGCTGTGGCGGGTGGCGTTCGTGGCCCCGCTGGCCGTGCCGGCCTTCGTCAACAGCTTCGCGTGGTCCTCGCTCGTCCCCGGGTTCGAGGGGCTGGCCGGCGCCGTCATCGTCACCACGCTGTCGTACTTCCCCTTCGTGTTCCTCCCGGTCGCGGCCCTGCTGCGCTCCACCGACCCCGGCCTCGAGGAGGCCTCACGGGCGCTGGGGCACGGGCCGTGGCGTACCTTCGCCCGGGTCGGCCTGGCGCAGGTCCGCCCGGCGCTGCTGGGCGGGGTCCTGCTCGTGTCGCTGCACCTGCTGGCCGAGTACGGTGCCCTCGAGATGCTGCGCTTCCCCACCTTCACGACGGCGATCCTCGACCAGTTCGAGGTCGCCTTCGACAGCCGCTCGGGCAGCGTGCTGGCGATGGTGCTCATCGGGCTGGCCACCCTGCTGCTCACCCTCGAGGTGCTGGCCCGGGGCCGCACCCGCTACGTCGCCGTCGGCTCCGGGGCGTCCCGCCGCCCGCCCCGCGCCCCGCTCGGCCGCGCCACCCTGCCGGCCCTGCTCGGCCTGGTCGCGCTGGCCGTGCTGGCCCTCGGGGTGCCGCTGTGGAGCATCGGCACGTGGCTGGGGCGCGCCGACCAGGCGCTCGAGCCGGTCGCCCTCGGCCCGGCCCTGCGCTCCACCCTGGCGCTCGGTGTCGGCGCCGCCCTGCTCACCACCGCCGCCACCCTCCCGGCCGCCTGGCTGGTGGCCCGCAGCCGGTCTCGGGTCGCGCTGCTGCTCGAGCGCGTCACCTACCTGGCCGCGTCCCTGCCGGGGGTCGTGGTCGCCCTGGCGCTCATCACGCTGACCATCGGCTTCGTGCGGCCGCTCTACCAGACCACCGCGGCCCTGGTCGTGGCCTACGTCGTGCTCTTCATCCCGCGCGCCATGGTGTCGACCCGCGCCGCCATCGCCGCCGTCCGCCCCGAGCTGGCCGACGCCGCCCGGGCCCTGGGCGACGGGCCGCTGCGCACCTTCGTGCGGGTGCAGGCTCCGTTGATGCTGCGCGGCACCCTGGCGGGGACGGCGCTGGTCTTCATCGCCGTCACCACCGAGCTCACCGCCACCCTCCTGCTGGCGCCCACCGGCACCCGCACCCTCGCCACGGCGTTCTGGGACGCCAGCGCCTCCCTCGACTACGCCGCCGCGGCGCCCTTCGCGGCCGCGCTCGTCCTCCTGTCCGCCCCCCTGACCTGGCTGCTGCTGCGCAGCGGCCACGAGGAGCCCCGCCCATGACCACCCTGCGGCTCGAGGGCATCAGCGCGTCCCACCCCCGGACGCCGGTGCTGCACGACATCGACCTCACCGTCGCGTCGGGCACGACCACGGCCGTGCTCGGCCCGTCGGGCTGCGGCAAGACGACGCTGCTGCGGGTCGTCGCCGGCTTCATGCGCCCCGACGCCGGCACGGTGCGGCTCGGCGACGAGGTCGTGGCGGGCCCCGGCACCTGGGTGCCGCCCGAGCGCCGCGGCTTCGGCTACGTGGCGCAGGAGGGCAACCTCTTCCCGCACCTCGACGTCGCCGCGAACATCTCCTACGGCCTGCCGCGGGCCGAGCGCCGCGGGCACGCCCGGGTGGCCGAGCTGCTCGAGGTCGTGGGCCTGCCCGCCGACCTCGGCCGCCGCCGCCCCGACCAGCTCTCGGGCGGGCAGCAGCAGCGGGTCGCGCTGGCCCGCTCGCTGGCCCGCCGCCCCCGCATCGTGCTGCTCGACGAGCCCTTCTCGGCCCTCGACCCCGAGCTGCGCGTCGCGACCCGCGACGCCGTCGCCACCGCGCTGCGCCACGAGCAGGCCACCGTCGTCCTGGTCACCCACGACCACGCCGAGGCCCTGTCCTTCGCCGACCAGGTGGCGGTGATGCACGGCGGCCGGCTGGTGCAGGTGGGCGCGCCCTCAGAGGTCTACACCACCCCGTCCGACCGCCGCTCGGCCGTGTCGCTCGGTGAGGCATGCTTCCTGCCCGGGGTCCTCGAGGACGGCGCGGTCCGCTGCGCCCTCGGCCGCCTCACCGCCCCCGGCGCTTCGGGGTCGGGGCCGTGCGAGGTCGTGCTGCGCCCCGAGCAGCTGGTCCTCGGCCCGGTGGCCCCCGGCACCGCGCACGGTGTCGTGACGCGCACGGAGTACTTCGGTCATGACGCCCTCGTCGAGCTGCGCCTCGACGGTGACGGGGCGCCGGTCCTGCGGGCCCGCCTCACCGGCACTTCACCGCCGGTGGCGGGCGAGGCCGTGTCGGTCACGGTGCGCGGCGACGCCCACCTACTGGCCGCGCCGGCCGCCGGCTGAGCGGACCGAGCCGGGCCCCCACCAGCACCGCGAGCCCGGTGGCCACCAGCCCCGCGCACACGGCGAACACGCCCGCGTAGCCGAGGCTCGTCATCCCGCCGACCGCCACCACCGGCCCGGCCACGACGGCCCCGACGCGGGTGGTGTTCATGAACAGCGCCGACGCCAGGCCGGGGCGTCCGATGACGTCCTGGAACAGCGTCAGCCCGACCCCCGACATGGTGGCGATGAAGGGGGCGTTCAGCACCTGGGCGGCGACCAGCAGCACCGGGCCGTGCACCACGGTCAGCAGGCCGTAGTAGCACACACCCGCCACGCTGCCCATGGCCACGAGGCGGCGCGGCCCGAAGCGGGCCACGAGCCGGCCGAGCGCGATGAGGATCGGGATCTCGAGGGCCGCGCAGGTGCCGAGGGCCACCCCGCTCCACTCGACCCCGAGCCCGAGGCGCTGGCTGACGAACAGCGGCATCGCCGAGACCTGGGCGCTGACCGCCGCCCCGAGCGCCACGAACGTGACCAGGAGCAGCACGACGTCGGGCCGGCGCAGGGCCACGGTCATCCGGTCGCCGCGCGGGGCTCCGGCCGAGGGGTGCGCGGAGCGGGCGTGCGCACGCACCAGGGCCCGGGTCAGCAGCAGCCCGACGACCCCGATGCCCGCCACCGCCCAGAGGATCGAGCGGCTGCCGAAGAAGCCCATCAGGAAGGCCGCGAGCGGCGGCCCGCCGACCCACGCGAACGAGACCACCGCCCGCGTCCGCATGATCTGGGAGGAGGTGGCGCCGGTGTAGCGCTGGTAGGCGAAGATCAGCCCGATCCCGACGCCGGCCGGGCCACCGAGGGCCACCAGGGCCAGCACCGCGAGCGGGAGCGTCGTCGCCAGCGCCAGGGCCGTGGTGAGCGCGATGGTGAAGGCCCCGCACCACATCAGCGGGCGGAGGTAGTCGCCCGAGCGGTCGGCCCGGGTGGGCACGACGAGCGTCGAGACCAGGCCGCTGGCGTTGTAGGCCGCCAGCGCCAGCCCCACCTGGACCGGCGTGGCGTCGTAGAGGGTGACCAGGAGCAGCCCGATCGCGGGGTTCAGGAAGGCGAACTGGGTGCCCCAGAGCAGGGCCGACCCCTGGAGCAGGCTCCGGGTCGGGGGTGCGTCGGCGATGACGGCGGTGGTGGGGGCCGCCGTCACTTCTTCGTGGCCTGGGCGCCGGCACCGTCGGAGGTGAGGGCGGCGATGAACGCCTCCGGAGGCACCTCGACCGAGCCGATGTTCTTCATCCGCTTCTTGCCCGCCTTCTGCTTCTCGAGCAGCTTGCGCTTGCGGCTGATGTCACCGCCGTAGCACTTGGCCAGGACGTCCTTGCGGATGGCGCGGATGTTCTCCCGGGCGATGATGCGCGCGCCGACGGCGGCCTGGATGGGCACCTCGAACTGCTGGCGCGGGATGAGCTCCTTGAGCTTGCCGGTCATCATGATCCCGTAGCCGTAGGCCTTGTCCTTGTGGACGATGGCCGAGAAGGCGTCGACGGTCTCGCCCTGGAGCAGGATGTCGACCTTCACGAGGTCGGCGGCCTGGTCGCCGTCGGGTTCGTAGTCGAGGCTCGCGTAACCGCGGGTGCGCGACTTCAGCTGGTCGAAGAAGTCGAAGACGACCTCGGCCAGCGGGAGCGTGTAGCGCATCTCGACGCGCTCCTCGGAGAGGTAGTCCATCCCGAGCAGGGTGCCGCGCTTGCCCTGGCAGAGCTCCATGATGGCGCCGATGAACTCGCTCGGGGTCAGGATGGTGGCGCGCACCTTGGGCTCGCGGACCTCGGACACCTTGCCGCCGGGGAACTCGCTGGGGTTGGTGACGACGATCTCGGCCCCGTCGTCCATCGAGACCTCGTAGACCACGTTGGGCTGGGTCGAGATGAGCTCGAGGTCGAACTCGCGCTCCAGCCGCTCCCGCACGATCTCGAGGTGCAGCAGGCCGAGGAAGCCGCAGCGGAAGCCGAAGCCCAGCGCCACCGAGGTCTCGGGCTCGTAGACCAGCGCGGCGTCGTTGAGCTTGAGCTTGTCGAGGGCCTCGCGCAGGTCGGGGTAGTCGGAGCCGTCGAGCGGGAAGAGGCCCGAGAACACCATCGGCTTCGGGTCGCGGTAGCCGCCGAGCGCCTCGGTGGCGGGCTTGCCGGCGTTGGTGACGGTGTCGCCGACCTTGGACTGGCGCACGTCCTTCACGCCGGTGATGAGGTAGCCGACCTCGCCGACCCCGAGGCCCTTGCCGGGCACCGGCTCGGGGCTGATGACGCCGATCTCGAGCAGCTCGTGGTGGGCCTTGGTCGACATCATGACGATGCGCTCGCGCGGGTTGAGGTTGCCGTCGATGACGCGCACGTAGGTGACGACGCCGCGGTAGGTGTCGTAGACCGAGTCGAAGATCATCGCCCGGGCCGGGGCGTCGGCGTCACCGGTGGGCGACGGGATCTGGGCCACGATGGCGTCGAGCAGCGGCTCGACCCCGACACCGGTCTTGCCCGACACCTGGAAGCAGTCCTCGGGCTCGCAGCTGATGAGCTTGGCCAGCTCCTCGGCGTACTTCTCGGGCTGCGCGGCCGGCAGGTCGATCTTGTTGAGCACCGGGATGATCGTGAGGTCGTTCTCCATCGCGAGGTAGAGGTTCGCGAGGGTCTGCGCCTCGATGCCCTGGGCGGCGTCGACGAGGAGGACGGCACCCTCGCACGCGGCCAGGCTGCGGCTGACCTCGTAGGTGAAGTCGACGTGGCCGGGGGTGTCGATCATGTTGAGGACGTGCGACGCGCCGCCGAGGTCCCACGGCATCCGCACGGCCTGGCTCTTGATGGTGATACCGCGCTCACGCTCGATGTCCATCCGGTCGAGGTACTGCGCGCGCATCGCCCGGTCGTCGACGACCCCGGTGATCTGCAGCATGCGGTCGGCCAGCGTCGACTTGCCGTGGTCGATGTGGGCGATGATGCAGAAGTTGCGGATCGCCTCCGGCGGCGTGGCGTGCGGCTGCAGCGCGATGCTGGCGCGGGGGGACACGGGTGACGGTTCCTCGGGATCGGGGCGGTCAGGGCACTGCCGGCCATTCTCCCACGACCGCGCCGCGTCCCCGAACCGCTCGGACCGCGCGTCAGTAGGGTCGGGGGATGAACTGGCAGCGCGTCCTGCGCCCCCTCGTCGAGACCGCCGTGCGCGAGGTCGGCCGCGCCCTGAGCCGGCAGGGCCGCCCCCGCGGAGGGACGGCGCGCGACACCGCCACCGCTCCGCCGGCCGGCGCCGACTACCCCGGCGACTGGACCGGGCCGCTCGAGCCCGTCTACGCCCCGCACCCCGACGGCCGCCCCGACCCGGGCGAGATCGTGTGGACCTGGGTGCCCTACGAGGAGGACCACACCCGCGGCAAGGACCGCCCGGTGCTGCTCGTCGGCCGCGACGGCCCCTGGCTGCTGGCGCTGCAGCTGACCAGCAAGGACCACGACCGCGACGCCGAGCAGGAGCGCCGCGCGGGGCGCCGCTGGGTCGAGGTCGGCTCCGGGCCGTGGGACTCGCGCGGGCGCCCGAGCGAGGTGCGCGTCAACCGCGTCATCCGGGTCGACCCCGCCGCCGTGCGCCGCGAGGGGGCGGTCCTGGCCCGCGAGCGCTTCGACGAGGTCGCCGCCGCGGTCCGCGGCGGCTGAGCCCGCACGCACGAGGGCCCGTCACCGGTGTGCGGTGACGGGCCCTCGGGGTGCGGCTCGGCTCAGAGCTGAGCGGCCTTCTTGGCCATCGCGGACTTCTTGTTCGCGGCCTGGTTCTTGTGGATGACGCCCTTGCTCACGGCCTTGTCGAGCTTGGTCGTCGCGGTCTTGAGGGCCGAGGCCACCTGGTCGGCGTCACCGGAGGCCGCGGCCTCGCGGAAGCGACGGATCGAGGTGCGGACCTCGGACTTGACCGCCTTGTTGCGCTCGGTCGCGAGCCGGTTGGTCTTGATGCGCTTGAGCTGGGACTTGATGTTCGCCACTGGTTCGTATGCCTTCGGTCGTCGGTTCGGTTGCCGTTAGAGGGCGGCAGTCGCGGGTCGGGACCGAGCGTGGGGGGCCCGTGGTTGACTCGCGCTGGGTGCTGCTCGTGCGCGCGCGACCACACGCGCATGCAATCGACAAAGGTACCAGCGCTCGCGGGGGCAGCCAAAACGGCGGGTCAGCCCTCGCGGTGGCGGCCGTGCTGGCGGGTCATGGTGAGGACCACGCGCTCGACCGCATAGACCGGGTCGCGGCCCCCACCCTTGACCTCGGCGTCGGCGGCGGCGAGCGCCTGGAGGCACACGGCGAGGGTCTCGCCGTTCCAGCCCGCGAGAGCCCGGCGGGCGCGGTCGACCTGCCAGGGCGCCATCCCCACGTCGCGGGCGATGTCGGCCGACCTCCCCCGCCCCGCGGACCCGACGCGGATGAGCTGGCGCACCTGCTGGGCCAGCACGGCGACGATGGGCACCGGGTCGACACCCACGCCGATGGCGTGCCGCAGCAGCCGCAGCGCCTCGGAGGTGTCGCCGGACAGGGCGGCGTCGGCCACCCGGAAGCCGGTCGCCTCCACCTTGCCCCCGTGGTAGGTGAGCACCGTGTTCTCGTCGATGACGCCGGTGGTGTCGTCGACCAGCTGCTGGCAGGCCGCCGCCAGCTCGCGCACGTCCTTGCCCACCGCCTCGACGAGGGCGTGCACGGCCTCCGGCGTGGCCTTGCGGCGCGCCCGGCGGAACTCGTGGGCGGCGAAGTCGGTCTTGTCGCGGTCGGTCTTGACGGCCGGGGCGTCGACGACGCGGGCCCGGGCGGCGCGCAGGGCGTCGAGGACCCGCTTGCCGCGCTGGCCGCTCCTGTGCAGCACGACGAGGGTGAGGTCGGGCTCGGGCGGGTCGGTGATGCAGGCCAGCAGGTCGGCCTGGAGCTCGTCGCTCGCCTCGTCGACGTCGTGGACCACCACGCACTTGGCGCCGCCGAAGAGCGAGGGGCTGGTGTGCAGCACCAGCTCGCCACCCTCGTAGGTGCCGGCGTAGAGGCGGATGACCTCGAGCCCCGGCTGGGCGACCCGGAGCCGGTCGAGCACCTCGGCCAGCCCGCGCTCGGCGAGGACGGACTCGGGGCCGGACACCAGGACGTAGGGCGGCACGCCGTGGGCGACGTCCACCAGGTCCTCGGTCATGGGCGCCATGCTGCCATCCCGCCCGGACAGCGCGCTCAGCCCCGCGGGCCCGACGGCTCGACCCGGCCGCCGCCCCAGGTCAGCGGCTCCCGGGGTGGCCGCGCCACGAGGTCGGCGCGGAACCCGCGACGCGACACCAGCACCAGCACCCCGGCCACGACGAACAGCCCGGCCGCCACCAGCCAGGTGGGCCGGAACCCCACGGCGCCCGCCATCGTGCCGAGCAGCAGGGGACCCGCCGCGCCCCCGACGAACGCCCCGGCCTGGATGACGCCGGACGCCTGCGCCGGGCTGTCGCGCCCCACCCGGGCCACGGCGAAGAGCAGCAGCCCCGGCCAGGACCAGCCCACCGCGAACGCCAGGAAGCCGAACACCACGACGGCCCAGGGCACCCCCCACGCCACGCCCACCAGGCAGAGCGCGCCGGCGAACATCTGGGCCGCCACCCGCGGCAGGTTGGCTCCGTGCCGCCGGTCGGCCCGCCATCCGGCGAAGACCCGTACGGCGATGGACGCGGCCGAACCGGCCGCCATGAGCAGGCCCGTCGCGGTGGTGGAGAGGCCGACCTCGAAGCCCCACGAGGCGATGAACGACCCGATGAAGTTGGCCGCCGCACTGGCGAACATGATGGCGACCCCGCTGACCAGCAGGGGCGCCCACGGCGGGCGGTCGACGGCCCCGGTGGCGGCCACCGGGGCAGCGCGCCCGGCCGGGACGCGCACCAGCGCCAGCGCCACCACCAGGGCCCCCACCGCGGCCGAGGTCGCGAAGGTGCTGCGCCAGCCCAGCCAGCGCCCCAGCGTCGGCACGGCGACGCCGCCGACCATGATCGCGAACTGCACCGCGGACTGCTTCACCCCGAAGCCGAGGCCACGCCGCGACGGCGCCAGCGCCCGCGCCATCGAGCTGTTCGACGCGCTCTGGCAGCAGGCGTTGCCGAGCCCGAGCACGACCATGGTCGCCAGCAGCGAGACGGGCCCGCGCACCAGCGCGGCCATCAGCCCGCCGCCGAGCGCCACGAACCCGCCGGCGGCCGCCACCGCGACGCGGCGCCCGGTGCGGTCGAAGACCGGGCCGGCCGCGAACGAGCCCAGCGCCGCGGCCGCGAAGAAGGTGCTGACGGCGGCCCCCAGCACCCCGAGGCCGATGCCGAGCTCGGGTCGTACCCGCACCGCCTGCGCCCCCAGCAGGAACGGCGGCAGCGCCCCGAGGGCGGTCAGCGCCGAGGCCGAGAGCATCAGTCGGGCGTCGCGGGCGCCCTCCGCCCCGAGCCGCCCGATCCGCACCCGCCGAGGCTACCCGGGCCGCCGCGGGACGTCAGTCGAAGGTGAGGGTGGGGCCGCGGCCGGCCTCGAGGCCGAGGCCCTTCAGCCGCGCCTGCACGACCTCACCGGGCAGCTCCATCGACTCGGCCAGCTCGGCGAGCGAGAGGCCGAGCTCGACGCCGTCGCGCAGCTCCTCGTCCTCCTGGGTCGTCCACGCGTGGCCCTGGGTGACCGCGGTGCGCGAGGACTCCGGGGGCGGCGGCGGGTGGGCGACCGGCCGCTCGTCCGGCGTCGGGGTGGCCTCGACCATGGTGGCGCCCGCGACCGCCCCGGTGAGCCCGCGCAGCGCCGGCTCGGCCACCGGCAGCGGCGGCGGCGCGGTCTCGTCGAGGCGCGCCAGCGCCCCGAGCACCATCGCGCGGTCGGCGGTGGGCCAGAACGGCGGCAGCGAGCGCTGCAGGAACCCGGCGTAGCGCGCCGACATCATCCGCGAGTCCAGGAACGCGACCACGCCGCGGTCGTCGGACCGGCGGATGAGCCGCCCGGCGCCCTGGGCCAGCCGCAGCGCCGCGTGGGTCGCCGAGACCGCCATGAAGCCGTTGCCGCCCATGCGGGCGATGGCCTGCGAGCGCGCCGAGGCCAGCGGGTCGTCGGGGCGCGGGAAGGGGATGCGGTCGATGATCACCAGCTGGCACGACGACCCGGGGACGTCGACGCCCTGCCAGAGCGACAGCGTGCCGAACAGGCAGGTGGCCGGGTCCTTGGCGAACTCGCGCACCAGCGTCGAGATCTGGTCCTCGCCCTGGCAGAGCACGACGATGTCGGTGTCCTCGAGGCGCTCGCGCATCACCTCGGTGGCCTCCTTCGCCGCCCGCATCGACGAGAACAGGCCGAGGGTGCGCCCGCCGGCGGCCCGCACCAGGGCCTCGATCTCGTCGAGGGTCTGCGGCGCGGTCCCGTCCCGGCCGGGGGGCGGCAGGTGGCTCGCCACGTAGGCGATCCCCTGCTTCGGGTAGTCGAAGGGACTGCCGACGTCGAGCCCGCGCCACGCCGGGGCCCCCTCGCCCCGCAGCCCGATGGTGCCGGCCACGGCGTCGAAGGTGCCGCCCAGCTCGAGGGTGGCCGAGGTGATGACGACCGTGCGGTCGTCGAAGACCTTGTCGCGCACCATCATCGCCACGCTCATCGGCGCCACCCGCAGCACCGGCCCGCGCCGGGGGTCCTTCGAGAGCCACACGACGTCGAGCTCGCGCTCCTCGAGCATCCGGGCCGCGCTCTCGAACAGCTCGTCGACCGCCGCCCGCGCGACCTGGCGGCCGGCGTCGGGCTCCTCGCCCTGCTGCGGCTTGAGCTCGGTCTGGGCCGCGCGGGCGACGTCGCGGATCCGGCCCAGCGCGGTGGCGAGGGCGTCGGGCACGCCGGTGAGCCGGCCCTCCGGCATCGGCTCGAGCACCGACTCCAGCAGGGTGGCGGCATCGTCGAGGGCGTCGGCGGCGTCGGCCTGGCGGCCCGCCCGCTTGGCCGCGGCGCGCACGGTGCCAGGGGTCAGCTCGTCGGTGATGGTCGAGGTGACGCGGTCGACCAGCTCGTGCCCCTCGTCGACCACCAGGACGTCGTGCTCGGGCAGCATCTGGCGGCCCTCGAAGGCGTCGATGGCCATGAAGGAGTGGTTGGTGACGATGACGTCGACGTCGCGCGCGGCCTCCCGTGAGCGCTCGACGAAGCACTCGGCCGCCATCGGGCAGCGCGACCCGAGGCACTCCTGGGCGCTCACCGACACCTGCCGCCAGGCGCGCTCGGAGACGCCGGGCACCAGCTCGTCGCGGTCGCCGGACTCGGTGGAGGCGGCCCACTCGCGCAGCCGTACGACCTCCTGGCCCAGGCGGGAGGCGGCCCGGTCGACGTCGCCCACCGTCATCAGGGTGTCGGCGTCGTCGTCGGGGAAGCCGCCCTCGAGCTTGTGCAGGCACACGTAGTTGCGCCGGCCCTTGACCAGCGCGTACGTCGGCCGGCGGCCGAGGACGGGGGTCAGGGCCTCGGCCAGGCGCGGCATGTCGCGGTCGACGATCTGGGCCTGCAGCGCCAGCGTCGCGGTGGCCACGACCGCCGGGCGGCCGGTGTCGATCGCGTGCTGCACCGCCGGCACGAGGTAGGCCAGCGACTTGCCGGTGCCGGTGCCGGCCTGCACCAGCAGGTGCTCGCCGCGTTCGACGGCGTCGGCCACGGCGTGGGCCATCTCGACCTGCCCCGGCCGCTCGGTGCCGCCCACCGAGGCCACCGCGGCGTGGAGCAGGTCGTCGAGGGAGGGCACCGGAGCAGCCTAGGCGTTCGGCCGTGTCGTCCTGCCCTCCGGCGTGCCGGGCGAGGGTGCACGATGGGGCGGTGACCTCCGACCTCGAGCGCACCCCGTTCCCCACCGACATCGAGATCGCCGAGGCGGCGGAGATCCTGCCGATCGCCGATCTCGCCCGCGACCGGCTCGGCATCCCCGCCGACGCGCTCGTGCCCTACGGCCACACCAAGGCCAAGGTCTCGCTGCCGTTCGTCGCCTCGCTGGCCGACCGGCCACAGGGCCGCCTGGTCCTGGTCACGGCGATGTCGCCGACGCCGGCCGGGGAGGGCAAGACGACCACCTCGGTGGGCCTGGCCGACGGGCTGTCGCGCCTCGGCGAGCGCACCGTGGTGGCCCTGCGCGAGCCGTCGATGGGCCCGGTCTTCGGCATCAAGGGGGGCGCGGCCGGCGGCGGCTACGCCCAGGTGGTGCCGATGACCGACATCAACCTGCACTTCACCGGTGACTTCGCGGCCATCGCGGCGGCCAACAACCTGCTGTCGGCGCTGCTCGACAACCACCTGCACCACGGCAACGCGCTCGACATCGACCCGCGCACCGTCACCTGGAAGCGGGTGCTCGACCTCAACGACCGGGCCCTGCGCGAGGTCGTCATCGGCCTCGGAGGCACCGGCAACGGCGTGCCCCGCGAGGACGGCTTCGACATCGTGGTGGCGTCCGAGGTGATGGCCATCCTCTGCCTCGCCTCGTCGCTGGCCGACCTCAAGCGCCGCCTCGGCGACGTCGTCGTGGCGCACACCCGCGCCGGCGCGCCCGTGACCGCGCGCGACCTCGGCGCCGAGGGCTCGATGACGGTGCTGCTGCGCGACGCCCTGGCGCCCAACCTGGTGCAGACCCTGGAGCACACCCCGGCCTTCGTGCACGGCGGGCCGTTCGCCAACATCGCCCACGGAGCCAACTCGGTGATGGCCACCCGGGCCGCGCTCGGGCTGGCCGACTGGGTCGTCACCGAGGCGGGCTTCGGTGCCGACCTGGGCGCCGAGAAGTTCGTCGACATCACCTGCCGGCTCTCGGGCCTGCGCCCCGACGTGGTGGTCGTCGTGGCCACCGTACGGGCGCTGAAGTACCACGGCGGTGTGGCGGTGGGCGACCTGGCCGTCGAGGACCTCGGCGCCCTCGAGAAGGGGATGGCCAACCTGCGCCGGCACCTGCACAACGTCCGCGACGTCTTCGGGCTCACCCCCGTGGTGGCGGTCAACCGCTTCCCCACCGACACCGACGCCGAGGTCGACGCCGTGGTCCGGATGTCCGGCGACGAGGGGGTCGCGGCCTACGCGGCCACCCACGTGGTCGACGGCGGCGCCGGAGCCGAGGCGCTGGCCCGCGGGGTGGTCGACGCCGTGGCCGCCGGGACCTCCGAGATGACCTTCGTCTACCCCGACGAGCTGCCGCTGGCCGACAAGGTCGAGGCCGTCGCCACGGCGGTGTACGGCGCCGACGGCGTCACCTTCGCCCCGGCCGCCCGCAAGGCGCTGGCCCGGATCGAGGCCGAGGGGCACGGGCGGCTGCCGGTGTGCATCGCCAAGACCCAGTCCTCGTTCTCGACCGACCCGACGCTGCGCGGCGCCCCCGAGGGGCACACCGTCGACGTGCGGGAGGTACGACTCTCGGCCGGTGCCGGGTTCGTCGTCGCCATCACCGGCAGCGTGCTGACGATGCCGGGGCTGCCCAGAGAGCCCGCCGCGAGCCGTATCGACGTCGACGACGACGGGCGGATCGTGGGGCTCAGCTGAGCGGGCGCCCGTCGAGCCGCCGCGCCATCCGGATCTCGTCACGCTCGTCGTCCTCGGACAGCCGGATGCCGCCGGGCAGGCGGCCCACCTCGGTGTACCCGAGGCCGGCGTAGAAGGCCTCGACCCCGGTGCCCCCGCGGACGGTGAGCTCGGCCAGGGCCACGCCGTCCTCGCGCCCGACCCGGTGCATCGCCGCCATGAGCAGGCGGCCCAGGTTGCGGCCCCGCCGTTGCGGGTCGGTCATCACGCGGTAGGCCGTGCGGCGGTGGGCCCGGAGCGGGTTGGCGTCGCCGCCCCACCAGGCGAGCGCGACGACGGAGCGGTCCGCGCCGCGCAGCAGCACTGCGACGGCGCGCCCGGCCCCCATCTGCTCCTCGTGGGCCGCCAGGGCGGCCGACACGGCGGACCGCGGGGCCCCGGGCACGAAGCCGACCGCGCCGCCGGCGTCGTTGGTGGCACACCAGAGGTCGAGGACCTGCTCGCGGGTCGGGGCGTCGAAGGGCTCGCGGTGCACCTCGACCGACGGCGCGAGCAGCACGACCGGGGCCGGGACGTCGGCCGGGTCGGCGGCGCGGGCCCGCTCGGCCACCGCGCGAGGGACGCCCGGGAAGACGACGTCGGGCTTGGCGGCGCCCAGCAGGGTCAGCCCCGCCCGTTCGGCGGTGCGGATGGAGGCGCGGTGGTCGGGGCGCGCGGTGGCGGTTATCGGGAGCCCGGGCCCGTGCTCGATGGCGTCGGCCACCAGGGCGCGGGCGACCTCGGGGCCGAGCCCGCGGCCGTGGTGCGGCCGGTCGAAGCGGTAGTAGAGGTTCAGGTGCTCGCGCTCGCGCCCGTGGATGAGGCCGGCGACGCCCAGGGCCTCGCCGCTCGCCCGGTCCTCGACGACGCCGTAGCCGAAGCCGTGCTCGGCCCAGTGCGTCAGCGCCCGCTCGAGCATCCCCTCGGCGGTCGCCGCGTCCGGGGCGACCGCCCACGGGGCGAAGGGGTACTGGGCCGGGTCGGTGTGCAGCCGGACCCAGAGGTCGTGGTCGGCGTCGGTCAGCGGGCGTACTCGGAGGCGGGCCGTGGTGACGGTGCGGGGGCTCGGTGCCATCCGGCCGGGGTCAGACGGCGTACGCCGACAGGTCGTCGGCCAGCTCGGCGTCGACCCGTGCGGTGAGCCGGGTGCCCTCCGCCACGTGCTCGCTGGTGAGGACCTCGCCGGTCTCGTGGACGCGGCTCACGAGGTCGCCGCGGTCGTAGGGCACCAGGACGTCGACGTCGATGTCGGGCTGCGGCAGCTCGTCGCCGATGAGGGCGCGCAGCTGCTCCATCCCCTCGCCGGTGCGGGCCGAGACGACGATCGAGTGCTTCTCGTGCCGCCGCAGCCGGTCGATGACCTCGGGGTCGGCCAGGTCGGCCTTGTTGATGACGATGACCTCCTTGACGTCGGTGGCCTCGACGTCGGCGAGGACGGACCGGACGGCGGAGATCTGGCCCTCGGGGTCGGGGTGCGAGCCGTCGACCACGTGCAGCAGCAGGTCGGCCTCGGCCACCTCCTCGAGGGTGGAGCGGAAGGCCTCGACCAGCTGATGCGGCAGCTGGCGGACGAACCCCACGGTGTCGGCCAGCGTGTAGAGGCGGCCGTCGGGGGTCTCGGCCCGGCGCACGGTGGGGTCCAGGGTCGCGAAGAGCTGGTTCTCGACCAGGACGCCGGCGCCGGTGAGCCGGTTCAGCAGGCTCGACTTGCCGGCGTTGGTGTAGCCCGCGATCGCGACGCTGGGCACCTGGTTGGCCTTGCGGCCGCCCCGCTTGGTGTCGCGGACGGTCTTCATGTCCTTGATCTCGCGGCGCAGCTTGGCCATCCGGGTGTTGATGCGGCGCCGGTCGAGCTCGATCTTGGTCTCACCGGGGCCACGCGAGCCCATGCCCTGGCCGCCGGCGGCCTGGCCACCGGCCTGGCGCGACATCGACTCGCCCCAGCCGCGCAGGCGGGGCAGCAGGTACTGCAGCTGGGCCAGCTCGACCTGGGCCTTGCCCTCGCGGCTCTTGGCGTGCTGCGCGAAGATGTCGAGGATCAGCGCGGTGCGGTCGATGACCTTGACCTTGACGACGTCCTCGAGGGCGCGGCGCTGGCTGGGGGCGAGCTCGGTGTCGCAGATGACGGTGTCGGCGCCCTCGGCGACGACGATGTCGCGCAGCTCGGCGGCCTTGCCCTTGCCCAGGTAGGTGGCGGGGTCGGGGTTGGCGCGCCGCTGGACGACGCCCGCGAGGACCTCGGAGCCGGCGGTCTCGGCCAGTGCCGCGAGCTCGCGCATCGAGTTCTCGGCGTCCTCGGCGGTGCCCTCGCACCACACGGCGGCGAGCACGACGCGCTCGAGCCGCAGCTGGCGGTACTCGACCTCGGTGACGTCCTCGAGCTCGGTGGAGAGCCCGGCGACGCGGCGCAGGGACGCGCGCTCCTCGCGGTCGAGCTGGTCACCGTCGTAGGCGAGGGGGTCGTCGTCCAGCACGAAGCCGGAGTCGTCGAGCGGGGCGTCGGCGAGCGCTTCGGCCCGCCCGGAGAGGAAGTCGCGTGCAGTCATGTTCTCCCTAGGGTCTCACTGGTCAACGCGCCGGGGCGACCGGATTCTTCCGTGAGCGAAGCTCGGGTCGGCGCCCGATAGCCTTCCGTGCGATGAGCGACCCCGACCACTACTTCACCGCCGCGCCGGCCAGCGACGGCGAGCGGCGCCCCCTGCGGGTGCGGCTCGCGGGGCGCACCGTCGAGGTCGAGGTGGCCCGCGGCGTCTTCTCCCCGGGGAGCATCGACAAGGGGACGGCGGTGCTGCTGGCGCAGGCCCCCGCTCCCCCGGCGTCGGGCACGTTCCTCGACCTCGGGTGCGGATGGGGCCCGGTGGCCCTGACCCTGGGGCTGCGCTCGCCCGGGGCCACGGTGTGGGCCGTCGACGTCAACGAGCGCGCCATCGACCTGTGCCGGCGCAACGCCGCCGCCCTCGGGCTCGACGGCGTGCGGGCGGGGGTCGCCGCTGACGTACCGGACGGGACGCGGTTCGACCTCATCTGGTCCAACCCCCCCATCCGCGTCGGCAAGGCGGCCCTGCACGAGCTGCTGGCGACCTGGCTCCCCCGGCTCGCGCCGGGGGGTGCGGCGTACCTGGTGGTGCAGAAGAACCTCGGGTCGGACTCGCTCCAGCGGTGGGTCGAGGCCGACCTCGGGATGCGGTGTGAGCGGCTGACGTCGGTCAAGGGCTTCCGCGTCCTCGCCGTGACCCACCACGGCTGAGGCACCCGCCGGTACGGGCTCGGTTCAGGCCGGGAGCGTGGCCAGGGGGAGCGTGCCGTCGGCGACCAGCACGGCCGGCCCGGCGAGCTCGACACCGTGGTCCGCCAGGAGCCGCACCGTGAGGCGCCCACCCGCGACGTCGACCGTCCACGTCGAGCCGGTGTCGAGGGAGCCCGCCCAGAAGCTGGTGGCCACCGCGGCGGCACAGGCACCGGTGCCACAGGACCGGGTCTCACCGACGCCCCGTTCGTGGACGCGCATCGCGATGTGCCCCGGCCCGATCGGACGGACGACCTCGACGTTGGTGCCGTGCGGGGGCTCGGGGCGCACCACCGGGGGGCGGCTGAGGTCGACGCTCTCGAGGTCGACCTCCTCGGGCAGGGCCACGACCGTGTGCGGGTTGCCGAGGTCGACCGACACCGCCGAGTACGGGTCGCCCTCGCCCAGGTGCACGAGGGCGTCGACGCCGTCGCGCTCGGAGGCGGCGGGGTCGGTCAGCCTCCAGGGGCCGAGCTCGACCGCCCAGCCGTCACCGTCGGCGCGCACCCGCTTGGCCCCGGCGCGGGTGGCGATCACGAACTCGTCGGCGCTCTCGAGCCCCTCGCGGCGCAGGTACGCGGCGAACACGCGGGTCCCGTTGCCGCACATCTCGGCCGCCGATCCGTCGGCGTTGCGGTAGTCCATGAACCAGCGGGCCTGCTCGGCCTGGGCCCGCACGTCGTCCTCGTCGGCGTGCGCGGTGGGCACGACGCGGATGACCCCGTCACCCCCGATGCCGGCGCGGCGGTCGGCGAGGAACGCCGCCCGGGCGGGCGACAGCCCGAGGGTGCCGTCGAGGTCGGGCACGAGGACGAAGTCGTTCTCGGTCCCGTGCCCCTTCGTGAACGCCAGCACGTCAGCCATGCGCCCCATCGTCCCATCCCGCCCGGCACCGGCCGCCATGGCCCGGACGGGTCGCGCCGGGCCGTCCGCGAGATGGCCCGTCAGGGCGATGCGGGTCCTCGGTGCCGTCCCCGAGCCTGGGAGCAGTCCCCGCAGCCGCGGCGGACACCGTCAGAAGGAGTGGGTCGACATGCCGTTCATCCAGGTCAAGGTGATCGAGAACGTGTTCAGCAGCGAGCAGAAGGGCCAGATCGTGCGCGAGCTCACCGACGCCATGGTCCGCGTCGAGGGTGAGGCGATGCGGCCCGTCACGTGGTGCGTCATCGAGGAGGTGCGCTCGGGGGACTGGGCCATCGCCGGCAACCCGCTGACGACCGCCGACGTCAAGGCACTGGCGGCCGGCGCCCAGGTCTAGTGCCGCGGGCGGGGACGGGCCACCATCGAGGTATGCGTCCGCCCCCGCCCGGCCCCCGCGCCCTCGCCGCCGCGCGTCGGGCGCTGGACGACGCGCAGTGGGCGCGGGCGCGGGACCTGCTGCGAGAACAGGTGGAGGTCGAGGGCGCCCCGGCGTGGGAGCTGCTGGCGGAGGCCGCCTGGTGGCTGGACGACGGCAGCGCCTGCCTGGCCGCGCGCGAGACGGCCTACCGCCTGCACCGGGAGTCCGGCGACGTGCGCGGTGCTGCCGCGGCCGCGACGGCCCTCGGCTACGACGCGGCCCTCTTCGGGCAGGGGGCGTCCGTCGCCTCCGGGTGGCTGGCCCGGGCCCGCCGGCTCCTCGCGGAGGTCGACGGACCGCTGCCCGAGCACGGCTGGCTGGCGGTGCGCGAGGCCGAGCTGGCCCTCCAGGTGACGCATCGGCCCGACACCGCCCACGAGGCCGCCACCGAGGCGGTCGCCGTGGCACGTTCCTTGGGACGCACCGACATCGAGCACGTCGGCCTGGGGCTGCTCGGCCTGGTCGAGGTCACCCGCGGCCGGGTCGACGAGGGGATGGAGCTGCTCGACGCCGCGGTGGCCGGCGCTTTGAGCGGCGAGGTCGGCGACGTCATGTGGGTGGGCAAGGTGTGCTGCTGGCTGGTGGGGGCCTGCCGCGAGGCCCAGGACCTGGCCCGGGCGGTCGAGTGGTGCGAGCGGGTCGACGCGCTGTGCCGCGAGCGTGACCTGGCACCCCTGTTCACGGCCTGCCGCATCCAGTACGCCTCGGTGCGGCTGGCCGGCGGCCACTGGCTCGACGCCGAGGTGGAGCTGGTCGCCGCGCTGGAGCGCATGCGCGACTCCCGGCGGGCGACTCGCACCGATGCGGTGGTCCAGCTGGGGCACCTGCGCCGGCGCCAGGGCCGCCTCCCCGAGGCGGAGGCGCTGTACGTGCAGGCCGGGTACGCCCCCGCCGCGCTGGTCGGCCGGGCCCTGGTCCGCCTGGCCCGGGGCGAGACCGCGCCGGCCTGGGCCCTGGTGGCGGACCTCCTCGAGGACGTCGCGCCGACCGACCTGATGACCCGGGCCGCCGTGCTGCTGCCGGTGGTGCGGTGCGCGGTCGCCGCCGGCCGGCCCGAGGAGGCCGAGCGGGGCGCCGCCGAGCTGGCCGAGCTCTCCGCACAGCTGGGGACCGAGGCGGCCCACGGGGCGGCCGCGGTGGCGCGCGCGCTCGTGGCGGCGTCGGGCGGGGCGAGCGGCCCGGCCGGAGCCGACGCGGCGCGCAGCGCGTGGCGGGCGGCGGCCCGGTCCTTCCACGCCGCGGCGCTGCCGGTCGAGGCCGCCGAGGCCCACCTCGCGCTGGCCCGGCTGCTGGCCGCGGACGAACCGGGGTCGGCGGCCGACGAGGTGCGCTGGGCCGTCACCACCCTCGAGGCGGTGGAGGCGCCGGAGCTGCTGGCGCAGGCACGGGGGATGCTGGGTGGCGGGGGACCCGCCGTCGACGGGTCGGCGCGCCCGACGCCGTCACCGGTGCTCACCCCCCGCGAGGTCGAGGTGCTGCGGCTGGTGGCCACCGGGGCCAGCAACGCCCGGATCGCGCGCGAGCTGGTCGTCAGTGAGCACACCGTGCACCGGCACGTGGCGAACATCCTGACCCGGCTCGGCGAACCGACCCGCGGGGCCGCCGCCCTGCGCGCGGTGCGCGACGGCCTGATCTAGCGAACAGCCGACGCGGCCGGGGGCGGCGGGTGCTCGGCGACGAAGGCGGCGGCCCGCTCGACCAGGTCGGGAGCGGCGGCGTCGACCCAGTGGATGCGGGGGTCGGGCCCGAACCACGACTCCTGCCGCCGGACCAGCCGCCGGGTGCGCTGCGCGGTGTCGGCCACCGCGTCGTCCACCCCCCACCGCCCGTCGATGACGCCGAGGGCCTGGGCGTACCCCACCGCCCGGCTGGCCGTGCGCCCCTCCCGCAGGCCGAGGTCGACCAGGGCCCGGGTCTCCTCGACCAGTCCGGCGTCGAACATGGCCCGGGTCCGGCGCTCGATGCGGCGGTCGAGGACGTCGCGCTCGAGCCGCAGCCCCACCAGCACCGTCGGGCGCAGGAGCTCGCGGGTGGGCATGGTGGCGCTGAACGGCCGCCCGGTGAGCTCGATGACCTCGAGGGCCCGCACGACGCGGCGGGTGTTGCCGGGCTCGATGGCGGCGGCGGCCACGGGGTCGGCCGCGGCCAGCTCACGGACCAGGACGGCCGGCCCGTCGTCGGCGAGACGGGCCTCGAGCCGGGCGCGCACCGCCGGGTCGGTGGGCGGGATCTCGAGGCGGTCGAGCAGCGCCCGCACGTAGAGGCCCGAGCCACCCGCGACGACGGGCACGCGGCCGCGGGCCAGCACGCCCTCGACGTCGGCCCGGGCGTGCCGCTGGTACGCGGCGACCGTCGCCTCCTCGGTCACCTCGAGGACGTCGATCTGGTGGTGCGGCACGCCGGCGCGCTCGGCCGGGGTGAGCTTGGCCGTGCCGATGTCCATCCCGGCGTAGAGCTGGGAGGCGTCGGCCCCCACCACCTCACCGTCGAACCGCCGGGCGAGCGCGACGGCGAGGTCGGACTTGCCGGTGGCGGTGGCCCCCACGACGGCGACGACGACCCCGGGCGCGGGCCGGGCCGGCCCCCGGCGGCTCTCCTGGAGCGGGTCCACGGGTGCGGCGCTCAGTCGGAGCGCTCGTCGTCGGGGGTCTCGTCGTCGTGCCCGAACGGGTCGCGGTCCTCGCCCGGCATCCAGGTCTGCCCGGGGGTGCCCCAGCCGTTGGCCCGGACGGCCTTCTTGGCCTTGCGCGCCCACTTGCCGTCGAGCCGGTCGACGTAGAGGAAGCCGTTGAGGTGGTCGTACTCGTGCTGGAGCATCCGGGCGAACCATCCCGTCGCCTCGTAGCGCAGCTCGTTGCCGCCGAGGTCCTGCCCGGTGAGGACGGCCGAGGCGCCACGGCGCAGCGGGAAGGACTCCCCCGGCACCGACAGGCAGCCCTCGGACTCCTCGTGCGGGTCGGGGTCGCCGACCAGGGGCTTGGCCGCGGCGACGTAGGGGTTGATGACGACCCCGCGCGGCGGGATGCCGTCGTCGTTCGCCAGCTGCCAGGTGAAGATCCGCAGGCCCACCCCCACCTGCGGGGCGGCCAGGCCCACGCCCCGGGCGGCGTCCATCGTCTCGAACATGTCGGCGACGAGCTCACGCACCGTGTCGTCGATGACCTCGACCGGCAGGGCGCGGCGGTGGAGGACGGGTTCCCCGGTGATCGTGATGGGACGGATGGCCATGGGCGGGATTCTTCCAGAACCGCCGAGCCGTCCGCCCCCGGGCACGGACCCACGAGAAAGGGGTGGCGCGGACGGCCCGACGGGTGTGGACTGGAGGCGCTCCCCCCGGGGAGCGGACCGACGTCCCCGAACCGAAGGAGGTGGCCGATGGGTTTTCTCGACAGTGCCAAGGACAAGCTCACCGAGCTCGCCGAGCAGCACCCGGACCAGGTCGAGTCGCTGAGCGACCAGGCCATCCAGCGCGGCGGAGACGCCGTCGACGGAGTGACGGGTGGTCAGTACGCCGACCAGGTCGACGGAGCCCAGCTCCGCGCCGACGAGGCGGTCGGCGAGCGCTGAGCGCGCCCCGGCACCGAGGCCCCCGACCGGACGACCGGTCGGGGGTCTCGTCCGTTCGGACACGATGCCGCCCGCGTTCGGCCCGGGCTCGCGGCGGGGCGGCGTTTCCGCTGCGGCCGGGGGCAGCGCGTCACTACGGTGACGGAATCTCGCACCGCTCCACCCGGAAGGACGAACCCGTGTCGCACTGGACCTCTGGGCTCCCCAAGCTCGACATCACCCCGTTCGACCCGACCCCGCTGTACGAGGCCGTCGAGCAGACCAACCGTGAGCGCCAGGAGATCGAGACGCGCCGCCGCACCTTCCTGCGTCCCATCCTCGCCGTCCTGGGCCTGGTCGCCCTCGCCGCGATGGTCATGGGCGCCCTGGCCCTCGCGGCCTGAGCCCCGCGCGCGCGGTCAGACCGCGCAGGACGGCGCCGACGGCGCCACCGCGGCGGGACGGCCCACCGCGGGCATCCCGAGCGACACGGCCGGCTTGCCCGGCACCGCCGCCCCCTGCAGCGACTCCCACGCCTCGCCGCCCCGGGTGCGTCGCACCTCGTAGGTCCCTCCCGTGACGCCACTGTCGGCGACCAGGTGGTGGGGAGCCCCGTAGGTGACGCCCACGGTCACGACGTCGCCCGGGCGTGGACGCTCGGCCCCGTCGGGCACGGCGAAGTGCACCAGCCGGTTGTCGCGGGCGCGCCCGCTCATCCGCGACGTCTCGCCGTCCTTGCGCCCCTCGCCGGGTGCGACCAGGACCTCGACCTCGCGACCCTCGACCTCGCGGTTCGCCGCCCACGACACCCGCTCCTGGAGCGCGATGAGGCGGTCGAAGCGCTCCTGCACCACGGCCTTGGGTACCTGGTGCGGCATCGTCGCAGCGGGCGTGCCGGCGCGGATGGAGTACTGGAAGGTGAAGGCGCTGGAGAACCGGGACGCCTCGACCACGCGCAGCGTCTCGGCGAAGTCTTCCTCGGTCTCGCCGGGGAACCCGACGATGAGGTCGGTGGTGATGGCGGCATCGGGGATGGCCGCGCGGACCTTGTCGATGATCCCGAGGAACTTCTCGCCGCGGTAGGAGCGCCGCATCGCCTTGAGCACGCGGTCGGAGCCGGACTGCAGCGGCATGTGCAGGCTGGGCATGACGTTCGGCGTCTCGGCCATGGCAGCGATGACGTCGTCGGTGAACGCGGCCGGGTGGGGGCTGGTGAAACGGACCCGCTCGAGCTCCTGGATGTCGCCGCAGGCCCGCAGCAGCTTGCCGAAGGCCAGCCGGTCGCCGAACTCGACGCCGTAGGCGTTGACGTTCTGCCCCAGCAGGGTGACCTCGACGACGCCCTGCGCCACGAGGGCCTCGACCTCGGCCAGGATCTCGCCGGGGCGGCGGTCCTGCTCCTTGCCGCGCAGGCTCGGCACGATGCAGAAGGTGCAGGTGTTGTTGCAGCCCACCGAGATCGACACCCAGCCCGAGAACGCGGAGTCGCGCCGCGTCGGCAGGGTCGAGGGGAAGGTCTCGAGCGGCTCGAGGATCTCGACCTCGGCGCGCTTGTTGTGGCGGGCGCGGTCGAGCAGGGCCGGGAGGCTGCCGATGTTGTGGGTGCCGAAGACGACGTCGACCCAGGGGGCCCGCTGCACGATGGTCTCGCGGTCCTTCTGGGCCATGCAGCCCCCGACGGCGATCTGCAGGTCGGGGTTGGCGGTCTTGGCCGGGCGCAGCTGCCCGAGGTTGCCGTAGAGCTTGTTGTCGGCGTTCTCGCGCACCGCGCAGGTGTTGAACACCACGACGTCGGCGACGTCGGGGCGCTCACCGGCCGGGATGCTGGCGAGGTCGACGTAGCCGGCGGTCTCGAGGAGTCCCGCCAGGCGCTCGGAGTCGTGGACGTTCATCTGGCACCCGTGGGTGCGCACGTCGTAGGTCTTGGCTGCAGTCATGGCCGCTCCAGGGTAGGCGGGCCCGGCGGCGCGGCGAAACGCACCCGCCGCCGCGGGCGCCGCCGCGACCCTCGCCAGGCTCAGCGCGAGGTGGTGCGCTGGTACTGCCGGATCGACAGGGGCACGAAGACCACGAGCACGGCCACCGACCACAGGAGCGAGTAGAGCACCGGGTGCTGCAGCGGCCACACCTGCGGCGGTGGGAAGGCCGGGTTGGTGTTGCCGAACAGCTCGCGCGCCGACTGGGTGACGCTCGAGACCGGGTTCCAGTAGGCAAAGACGCGCAGCACGGTGGGCAGCGACTCGGGGCTGACGAAGGTGTTGGCGATGAAGGTCAGCGGGAAGATCACGATGAAGCTCGCGTTGTTGACGACCTCCGGGGTGCGGACGATGAGCCCGACGTAGGCCATGATCCAGGAGATCGCGTAGGCGAAGAACAGCAGCACCAGGGCCCCGGCCAGGGCGTCGAGCGGGTTGCTGCGGATGCGCCAGCCGACCAGGAGGCCGGTCAGGCCCATGACGACGAGGCTGATGACGTTGTTGACGACGTCGGACAGGGTGCGCCCGAAGAGCATCGCCGACGGCGCCATGGGCAGGGTGCGGAAGCGGTCGATGACGCCCTTCTGCAGGTCCTCGGCCAGGCTGAAGCCGGTGAAGGTGCTGCCGAACACGACGGTCTGGGCGAAGATCCCCGCGATGAGGAACTCCTTGTAGTCGACACCGGTGTTCTGCGACCCGATGGCGCCGCCGAAGACGTAGGCGAACAGCAGGACGAACATGATCGGCGACAGCGTCGTGAAGACCAGGAGGTCGGGGACCCGCTTGATCTTGATGAGGTTGCGCCGGGTGACGGTGACGGCGTCGCCGACGGTGTGCCCGAGGGTGCTCATCGCTTGCCCCTTCCGGAGGGGGTGGGTTCGGGGTCTGCGCGGTGCCCGGCCCCGCCGCCCGGGTCGCCGGCGTCGTCGGGGTCCGCGTCGTCGGGGCTCGCGGAGGCGTGCCCGGTGAGGCTGAGGAACACGTCGTCGAGCGTCGGCCGGCGCAGCGCCAGGTCGGAGACCGGCACCGAGGCGTCGTCGAGGCGGCGGACGACCTCGACCAGCACCCCGGCTCCCCCGCTGACCGGCACCGTGATGCGCCGCCCGCGCCGCTCGAGGACGGGCGCACCGATGCCGACACCCGAGAGCACCTCCCGGGCCCGCTCGCGGTCGGCCTCGTGAGCCACCACGACCTCGACCCGCTCACCGCCCACCTGCTCCTTGAGCTCGTCGGCGGTGCCCTCGGCGATGACGCGGCCGTGGTCGATCACGGCGATGCGGTCGGCCAGCTGGTCGGCCTCCTCGAGGTACTGCGTCGTGAGCAGCAGCGTGGTGCCGCCGCGCACGAGGTCGCCGATGACCGCCCACATCCCGAGCCGTGAGCGCGGGTCGAGGCCCGTGGTGGGCTCGTCGAGGAAGAGGATCGGCGGGTGGGCCACCAGGGCGCCCGCGAGGTCGAGGCGGCGACGCATCCCCCCGGAGTACCCCTTGACCTGACGGTCGGCGGCGTCGGCGAGGTCGAACTGCTCGAGCAGCTCACGCGCCCGCACCCGCGACGCCTTCGCACCCAGGTGGTAGAGCCGCCCGACCATGTCGAGGTTCTCGAAGCCGGTGAGGTACTCGTCGACCGCGGCGTACTGGCCGCTGACGCCGATGGTGGAGCGGACCGTCGCCGGGTCGGCCAGGACGTCGGTGCCCAGCACGCGCGCCCGGCCCCCGTCGGGGACCAGCAAGGTGGTGAGGACCTTGATGGTGGTCGTCTTGCCCGCCCCGTTGGGCCCCAGCAGGCCGACCACCGTGCCCTCGGCGACGGTGAGGTCGAGCCCGTCCAGGGCGCGCACCTGCCCCTCGCCCTTGCCGTAGACCTTCGTGAGCCCTTCGGCCACGACCGCGTCGGACACGGTGCACCCCTCCCTGTGACGGCGCCGGTGGCTCGACGCCTGAGGGAACTCTAAGAGAGACCGCTGACAGGGGCCACGCCTTTGCGGGGCCGCTCCGCGACCACCGACCCGCGACCACCGACCTGGGCCGTCAGTCGCGCCGGTGCTCGGGCGCGTCGCGCACGGCGTCGCGGACCACCCGCATCGCCAGCTCGCCGTCGTAGCCCTTGCGCGCCAGCAGGCCGGCGAGGCGCCGGGTCTGCACCACCGGCTCGAGGCCGTGCAGGGTGCGCAGCTTCTTGGCCACGAGCTCGCGGGCGCGCTCCTCCTCGGCGTGCGGGTCGAGCGCGTCGAGGGCCGCTTGGGCCGTCTCGTCGTCGACCCCCTTCTTGCGCAGCTCCTGGCGCAGCGCCCGGCGGGCCAGGCCGCGGCCGGCCTGCTGGCTGCGCACGAGCATCCCGGCGTAGGCCTCGTCGTCGACCAGGCCGACCTCCTCCATCCGGTCGAGCACCGCGGTCGCGACGTCATCGGGGCACTGCTTGCGGCGGAGGGCCTGCTCGAGCTGGGCCCGGCTGCGTGGTGCGGCCGTCAGCTGGCGCAGGACGATCTGGCGGGCCCAGTCGTGCGGGTCGACGGCCTCACCGCGGGTGCGGGGGTCGCTCTCGGGGTCGGGCCCGGGTGCAGGGGACGGGGTCGGCCCCGCCGCCCAGGAGGGCGGCGGGGCCGTGCCGTCGGCGAACGCCACGCTGCTCGGCTCAGAAGTCGACGGCGACGTCCGCCGCGACCGGCTCCTCGGGGCGCGGGACCCCGATGCCGAGCTTCTCCTTGATCTTCTTCTCGAGCTCGACGCCGAGCTCGGGGTTGTCCTTGAGGAACTGGCGGGCGTTCTCCTTGCCCTGGCCCAGCTGGTCGCCCTCGTAGGTGTACCAGGCGCCGGCCTTGCGCACGAAGCCGTGGTCGACGCCCATGTCGATGAGGCCGCCCTCGCGGGAGATGCCCTGCCCGTAGAGGATGTCGAACTCGGCCTGCTTGAACGGCGGGGCCACCTTGTTCTTGACGACCTTGCAGCGGGTGCGGTTGCCGACCGCGTCGGTGCCGTCCTTGAGGGTCTCGATACGGCGGACGTCGAGGCGGACCGAGGCGTAGAACTTCAGCGCCTTGCCACCCGTGGTGGTCTCGGGCGAGCCGAACATCACGCCGATCTTCTCGCGCAGCTGGTTGATGAAGATCGCGGTGGTGCCGGTGGTGTTGAGGGCACCGGTGATCTTGCGCAGCGCCTGCGACATCAGGCGGGCCTGTAGGCCGACGTGGCTGTCGCCCATCTCGCCCTCGATCTCGGCCCGGGGCACCAGGGCCGCGACGGAGTCGATGACGATGATGTCGAGGGCGCCGGAGCGGATCAGCATGTCGGCGATCTCGAGCGCCTGCTCCCCCGTGTCGGGCTGGGAGACCAGCAGGGCGTCGGTGTCGACGCCGAGGGCCTTGGCGTACTCGGGGTCGAGCGCGTGCTCGGCGTCGATGAAGGCCGCGATGCCGCCGGCCCGCTGGGCGTTGGCCACCGCGTGCAGCGCGACGGTCGTCTTACCGGAGGACTCCGGGCCGTAGATCTCGACGACGCGGCCGCGAGGCAGGCCACCGATGCCGAGCGCGACGTCGAGGGCGATGGAGCCCGTGGGGATGACGGCGATGGGGGGGCGGACGTCGTCGCCGAGGCGCATGACCGCGCCCTTGCCGTGCTGCTTCTCGATCTGCGCCATCACCGAGGCGATGGCCTTGTCGCGCTCACCGCCACCGTTGCCCTTGGTGTTCACCGCGGGGGCGGTGAGGACGGCGCCGCGAGATCCGTTGGGTCCAGCCATGTCACACCTGTTCCTTCGTGTCGTCATCGATCGCGTCCACCGGCGACCAGCTCCCGCTGTCGGTCTCGTCGCGAGGTCTGGTCAGACGCTAGGTGGAGGCACCGACAGCCGTCACGGGCCGCCGTGAGGCCTGTGGACGGGTGCGGCCGGAACCGCCACCTGTGGACGAGCGTAGACGAACACGTGTTCGACGCGGCGGCGGCGCGCCGCGACACGCCGACGTCCTCCGCCGTGCCCGGTCGCTCAGGTGAGCAGCAGCGTGGCGATGCGCCGCGAGGTGCCGACGACCCCCACCACGCCCAGCACCAGCAGGTATGCGACGTGCCACAGCAGCCCCCAGCCGACCTCGCCGAGCATGAGCCCACGCTCGAGCGCGACCCCGTGGTAGAGCGGGGTCAGTCGGACCAGCCACTGCAGCGCGTCCGGGTAGGTGCTCAGCGGGAAGAAGGTGGCGGAGAACAGGAACATCGGCTGGATCGCCAGGGTCACGTAGTCGAAGTCCTGCCACGAGCGCAGGTAGGTGGTCGTGAACATCCCGACCGCCCCGAACGCCAGCCCGATGAGCACCCCGGCCGGCAGCGCGAGCAGCGCCCACCACGACCGGACGAGCCCGGCGACCAGCGCCACGACGAGGAACATCCCCGAGTAGAGGGAACCCCGCAGCAGCGACCACGTGATCTCGCCGACCGCGATGTCGCGCGGCCCGATCGGTGTCGCGAGCATGGCGTCGTACAGGTGCTGGTAGCGGAGCTTGAAGAAGACGTTGAAGGTGGCGTCGAAGATCGCCCCGTTCATCGCCGACGCGGCCAGCAGGCCCGGGGCGACGAAGGCCGCGTACTCGACGACCGAGCCGCCGTCGGTGGTGACCCGGCCGATCAGCGCGCCGAGCCCGACGCCCAGCGAGAACAGGTAGAACACGGGCTCGACGAAGCCGCTGAGCAGCAGCACCCAGGCCCGCCGGAAGGCGGTGGCGTTGCGGGCGACGACGAAGCGGGCCAGCCCTGCCGCCGCCGGGAACGGCAGGACGCGCGGGCCCCGGCGCGGGGGCGCGGAGGTGCTCACGACAGCAGCCGCCGGCTGAACGCACGGTGGGCCACGACCCAGCCGACGCCGATGAAGAGGGCGATGACCCCGAGGTGCACCAGCCCCATGGCCCCGGGCCACTCCCCCGCGGCGGCCGCCCGCGCCAGGACGACCCCGTGCCACAGCGGGGTGACCCACGCGACGGGCTGTAGCCACCCGGCCAGCTGCTCGAGCGGGAAGAAGGTGCCCGAGAAGAGCAGGACCGGCGTGAGCACGAAGCGGTAGAGGACGCCGAAGACGTTGTCGGTGAGGATGGTGGCGCTGACCGCGAACGTGGGCACGGCGAAGGCGAGGCCGGTGAGCATCCCCACGGGCACCGCCAGCAGCACCCACCAGGAGGCGAAGGCCCCGAAGAGCGCGGCGACCGCGACGAAGACGGCGGTCGCGACGGCCAGGTTCGCGGCGAGGACGGTGAGGTGGCCGACCAGGACGTCCGTGACCCCCAGCGGCGTCGCCAGGGTGGCCGAGTACATCCGGTTCCACTTGATGTAGCCGAGCACCGGGTAGGTGGCGTCGCCGAACCCGAGCAGCGCACCCTGGTAGGCGATGATCCCCGGCACGACGAACTGCAGGTAGGACTGCCCGACCCCGCCGCCGGCGTCGACCAGGGAGCCCAGGCCCAGGCCCATGGCGGCCAGGAAGAACAGCGGCGACAGGAACCGGCTGATGACCGATCCGCGCCAGGTGCGCCGGTAGACCAGGACGTGGTGCGCCATCGCCGCCGTGACCCGCTCGCCGCGCCCGAGGGGACGCCGCGGCCCGGCCGCCAGACGTCCGCTGCCCCCCGCGTCGGCGGCCGGGGCGGTCGGAGGCAGGACGAGCGACATCAGTCGACCAGGGTCCGGCCGGTGAGGTGGAGGAAGACGTCCTCGAGGGTCGACCGGCGCACGAGCGCCGACAGCGGCTGGATGCCGCGCCCGTGCAGGGCGGCCAGCGCGTCGTCGCCGTCGGCGGTGTAGACGAGCAGCCGGTCGGGCAGCACCTCGACCCGGTCGGCCACGGTGCGCACGGGCTCGACGTGGCGCTCCTGCTCGTCGACCGGGAAGCGCAGCTCGACCACCTCACGGGTGGAGTGCCGGTCGATGAGCTCGCGCGGGCTCCCCTCGGCGACGATGCGGCCGTGGTCCATGACGACGAGCCGGTCGCAGAGCTGCTCGGCCTCGTCCATGTAGTGGGTGGTGATGATGAGGGTGACGCCGTCGCGCTTGAGGCGGTAGAGCCGGTCCCAGAGGACGTGGCGCGCCTGCGGGTCGAGGCCGGTGGTCGGCTCGTCGAGGAGCAGGACCTCGGGGTTGTTGACCAGTGCCCGGGCGATGGTGAGCCGGCGCTTCATCCCGCCCGAGAGCGGCTCGACCCGGTCGTGGCGGCGCTCGGTGAGCTGCGCGAACTCGAGCAGCTCGTCGGCCCGGGCCCGCACCTCCCGCTTCGAGAGGCCGAAGAAGCGGCCGTAGACCCAGAGGTTCTCCTCGACCGACAGGTCCTCGTCGAGCATGTCCTGCTGCGGGCACACGCCCAGCCGGGCCCGGATGGCGGGGCCGTCGGTGGCCGGGTCGAGGCCGAGGATGCTGAGCTCGCCGCCGGAGACCGGGGAGACGCAGCCGACCATCTTCATCGTCGAGGACTTGCCGGCGCCGTTGGGGCCGAGGAACCCGAAGGCCTCGCCCCGGCGGACCTCGACGTCGATGCCGTCGACGGCGACGAAGTCACCGAAGGTCTTGCGCAGCCCCCGGGCGCGCAGCAGCACGTCATCCACGAGCAGGAACCTAGACCAGCGCGCCGACACCGGCCACGGGATTATCGGCCGCGCCCCCGACCGGCGCGCCCCCGACCGCCGCGCGTCAGGGCCGGCGCGGGGCCGGGTCGAGGCCGTGCCGCCGGCTCTCGGGGACGTCCTGGTCCTCGCACAGGGCGTCCCACACCTCGCGCGGGGACATGCCGGACCGCAGCGCCTCGTCGGGGGTGCGGCCGCCGAGGGCGGAGAGCACGTGCGAGCGCGCCAGGGTGGGCGCGTAGGCGGCGCCGAACTCGCCGGCCATGAGCTCCCAGAACCTCGAATGTCGCACGGGCCGATGGTAGACGTCGCCCCTGACGCCGCGACCCGGGCGGACGGCATACTGGCCCGCATGCGCCTCATCACCGCCGACGGGGTCCCGCCGTCGCTCGCCCGTGTCCACGAGCCCGAGGACGCGCCGGTGCGCGTCGGGCTGGTCCAGCACGCATGGGACGCAGACCCCGACCGGCTGCGCGCGAGGCTGCTCGACGGCATCCGCACCGCCGCCGACGCCGGCGCCCGGGTCGTGTTCCTGCCCGAGCTCACCCTGTCGCGCTACCCCGCCGACACCCTGCCGAGCGGCCGCCCGGACGTCACCGCCGAGTCGCTCGAGGACGGGCCCACCGTGGCGCTCGCCCGCGAGGCCGCCGCGGCCACCGGCGCCTACGTGCACGCCAGCCTCTACGAGAAGGCCGATGCCGCCGACGGCACCGACGACGGCCTGGGCTTCAACTCGGCCGTGCTGGTCGCGCCCGACGGCACGCTGGTCGGGCGCACCCGCAAGACGCACATCCCGGTGACGGCCGGCTACTACGAGGACCGCTACTTCCGCCCCGGTCCGGCCGACGACGCCTTCCCGGTGTACGCCCTCGACGACCTCGGGATGCGGCTGGGGCTGCCCACCTGCTGGGACGAGTGGTTCCCCGAGGTGGCCCGCGCCTACAGCCTCGGCGGGGCCCAGGTGCTCGCCTACCCGACGGCCATCGGCTCCGAGCCCGACCACCCCGACTTCGACACCCGCCCGCTGTGGGAGCACACCATCGTCGGGCACGCCATCGCCAGCGGCGTCTTCGTGGTCGTGCCCAACCGCTACGGCACCGAGGGCCTCATCACGTTCTACGGCTCCTCGTTCATCGCCGACCCCTACGGCCGCGTCCTGGTGCGGGCCCCACGCGACGAGAGCGCGGTGCTCGTCGCCGACCTCGACCTGGCCCAGCGCGACGACTGGCTCACCCTCTTCCCGTTCCTGGCCACCCGCCGGCCCGACGCGTACGGCGTCCTGGCCGAGCCGGTGCGGGCCGAGCACCGGCGCGGGGAGTAGCCGTGGCCGGCGCAGGGGACCGGCGGATGCCGCCCGAGTGGGCACCGCACGAACGCACCTGGATGGCATGGCCGACCGCGGGCTACGCCCTCGGCGAGACCCAGGAGGAGGCCGACGACGCGCACCGCACGTGGTCGTCGGTGGCCCGGGCGGTCGCGGGCTTCGAGGCCGTCACCGTGGTGGCCGACCCCGCCGACAGCGAGGTCGCCCGCCGGTGGCTCGACGGCGACGGCGCCCGGCCGTACGGCATCGACGTCGTCGAGGCGCCGCTCGACGACGCCTGGATGCGCGACATCGGCCCCACCTTCGTGGTCGACGCCGACGGCTCGCCGGCCGCGGTCGACTGGGTCTTCAACGGCTGGGGCGGGCAGGAGTGGGCCGTCTGGGAGCACGACTCCCGCGTCGGCGCCTTCGTCGCGGACCGGGCCGGGGTGACGCGCATCGGCTCCGAGATGGTCAACGAGGGTGGCGGCCTGCACGTCGACGGCCTCGGCACCGTGCTGCTCACCGAGACGGTGCAGCTCGACCCGGGCCGCAACCCGGGGATGGCGAAGGCCGACGTCGAGGCCGAGCTGGCCCGCACCATCGGGGCCCGCACCTGTATCTGGCTGCCGCGGGGGCTGGCCCGCGACTACGACGAGTTCGGGACGCGTGGGCACGTCGACATCGTCGCGACCTTCGCCGACCCCGGCCTGGTCCTGCTGCACTGGCAGGCCGACCCGGCCCACCCCGACCACGAGGTCAGCGTCGAGCTCGAGCAGGTCCTCCAGGCCGCCCGCGACGCGCGCGGCCGCGAGCTGGAGGTGGTCCGTGTGCCGGCGCCCACGACCCTGGAGGACGGGGACGACTGGGTCGACTGGTCCTACATCAACCACTACGTCTGCAACGGCGGCGTGGTCGCGTGCGCGTTCGAGGACCCGCAGGACGGCGCCTCCCTCTCGATCCTGGCCGCGGCGTACTCGGGGCGGCAGGTCGTCGGGGTCGACGCCCGCCCCCTGTTCGAGCGCGGCGGCGGCATCCACTGCATCACCCAGCAGCAGCCGCGGGTCTGAGGTGGCCGGCGGCCCGGGGCGCTAGGCGCTCCCGGCGTCGGCCGCCAGCTGCTGACGCAGCTCGCGCTTGAGGACCTTGCCGTAGTTGTTCGTGGGCAGGGCCGGCACGACGCGGTAGTCCTTGGGCCGCTTGTACCGGGCGATGCGCTCGAGGCAGGTGCGGTCGAGGTCCTCCGGCGTCGGGGCCGCGGCCTCGTCGTCGGGCACCACGAACGCCACCACGGTCTCGCCCCACTGCGGGTCGGGGCGGCCCACGACCGCCACCGCGCGCACGCCGGGATGGTGCAGCAGCGCCTCCTCGACCTCGCGGGGGTAGATGTTCATGCCGCCGCTGATGATGAGGTCCTTCGAGCGGTCCTTCAGGGTCAGGAAGCCGTCGTCGTCGAAGGCCCCCAGGTCGCCGGTGTGCAGCCAGCCGCCGCGCAACGTCTCGGCGGTGGCGTCGGGCTGGTCCCAGTAGCCGGCCATCACGACGTCACCGCGCACGAGCACCTCGCCGGTCTCGCCGACGGGCACCGGGCGGTCGTCGGCGTCGACCACGGCCACCTCGACGTCGGTGCGCGGGAAGCCCACGCTCTGCACGCGCTCGTGCCAGCGCGGGTGGTCGCGCTCGGCGTGGTCGGCCTTGGAGAGCCCGGTGATCGTCATCGGCGTCTCGCCCTGGCCGTAGATCTGCGCCAGCCGCGGGCCGAACACGGCGAGCGCCTCCTCGAGGTCGGCCAGGTACATCGGCGCCCCGCCGTAGACGATGGTCTTGAGATGCTCGGCGGCACCGACCACCGCGGGGTCGGCCGTGAGCCGCTTGACCATGGTGGGCGCCGCGAACATGCTCGTGCCGGGCCACCGCCGCAGGAGGGTCGCGATCTCGGCGCCGTCGACCCCGCCCGACTCGGGCAGCACGCTGACGGCTCCCTTGGCCACGTGCGGCAGCCCGTAGAGGCCCGAGCCGTGCGAGAGCGGCGCGGCGTGCAGCATCGCGTCGGTGGCGGCCACCGGGTCGATGTCGGCGAAGTAGCTGAGCGAGGCGGTGAGCAGGTTGCGGGCGGTCAGGGTGGCGCCCTTCGGCCGGCCGGTGGTGCCCGAGGTGTAGAAGAGCCACGCCGGGTCGGACGGTGCGAGGTCGGCGACCGGCACCGGCTCGGCGCCGCCCAGGCGCTGCCACCGCTCCCCCGGCGCCACCACGACGGCCTCCAGCGAGGCGACCCGTCCCAGCAGCGACTCGACGTCGTCGGCGTGGTCGTCGTCGGTGACGGCGACCCGGGTGCCGCTGTGCTCGAGGACGTAGGCGATCTCGTCGCGGTGCAGCCGGGCGTTGACCGGCACCGCCACGAGCCCCGCGTGCCAGGCGGCGTACAGCGCCTCGAGGTACTGCGGGCGGTTGCGCATCACGATGGCGAGCCGGTCGCCCGGCTTCAGGCCCAGCTCCTCGCGCAGACCCCCGGCGAGGCGGGCGGTGCGCTCGGCCCACTGCGCCCAGGTGGCGTACACCCCCTCGCCCTCGGCCAGCGCGGCATCCCCGGGTCGACGGCGCCCATGGCGCTCCACCCACACGGCCGGGTTCATCGGGCCTCCCACACGTCGACGGTGACGACGGGGCGCGCGGCCCCTCAGGACGGTGTCATCGTACGGCCGCGCCCTACGATCACGGCATGAGGCTCACTCCCGAGGACGCCCGCGCCCGGCTCGACGGCGCCGACCACGGCATCCTGTCCACCCTGCACCCCGAGCGCGGGGTCGACTCCGTGCCCTGCGCCTTCGCCCTCGACGGCGACCTGGTGGGCTTCGGCGTCGACCGGGTCAAGCCCAAGGACTCGCCGCGGCTCAACCGCAGCCGCAACCTCGACCGCGACCCGCGCGCCGCCCTCCTCGCCGAGTGCTGGGACCGCGACGACTGGTCGCGGCTGTGGTGGGTGCGCGCCACCCTGCGCCACGAGCCCGAGCCGCCCGAGGGCAGCGCCGCCCGGCTGTCGGCACTGCTGGCGCGCAAGTACCCGCAGTACGCCCACGAGCCGTTCGACGAGATCGTCGTGCTGCGCGTCGTGGGCCTCACCGGCTGGGCGGCCTCCGAGGACCAGGTCGTCTAGGGCCGGGGAGCCAGCGCCTCGAGCACCGCGACGGCCCGCTCGAGCGCGACGTCCTCCGGCACGTCGAGCGTCCCGACCTCGGCCGAGAGGTTCAGGTCGAGCAGGACGTCGGTGGCGCCCTGCTCCCCCAGGGCCGCCACGTCGGCGAGCAGCTGCTCGCGGGTCCCGCGGAACGGCCGCCGCCCCGACCCCGGGTCGCGGGCCAGCAGCTCGGGGACCACGCGCACCAGCACGGTGAGGGCGTCGGGGTCGCGCCCCGCCTCGTGGGCGCCGGCGCGGACGGTCCGGATGTCGGCCGCCAGGCGGTGGGGGTCGTGGCTGCTGCTCGCGACCCAGCCCTGGGCCAGTCGGCCGGCCCGCCGCAGCGCGGGCTCGGCAGTGCCGCCCACCAGGAGCGGCGGGTGCGGCCGCTGCACCGGCGCCGGGCCCACGTGCGAGCACGGCACCGTGTAGAACTCACCGGCGAACTCGACCGGGTCCTGGGTCCAGAGCGCGACCAGGCAGTGCAGGTACTCCTCGAACCGGGCTCCGCGGCGCTGCATCGGCACCCCGGCGGTCGCGTACTCCTCGGGCAGCCAGCCCATCCCGACCCCCACCGTGAGCCGGCCCCCAGAGACCACGTCGAGCGAGGCCGTCGTCTTGGCGAGCAGGGCCGGCGCGGTGAAGGGCGCGCAGACGGTGGCGGTGCCGAGCCGGATGCGCGACGTGTGCCCGGCGACCAGGGCCAGCGCGACCACCGGGTCGAGGACGCTGCGGTGCGACGGCCCCAGCCGGCCGTCCACCGGCCAGAGCGTGCGCTGGAAGGCCCACAGCGAGTCATACCCCAGGCTCTCGGCCCGGGTGGCGACCTCGAGCATGGTCACCGGCGTGGCCCAGCGGCCGGCCACCGGCAGCCCGAAGCCGACCCGGGGCGCGGTGCTGCTCACCCGGCCACTGTGACAGGTGCCCGGGTGTCGGTGCCGGATGGCAGGCTGGCTCCCACATGTCCGGCGACGTCCTCGACCGCTTCTCCCCCGCCACGTCCGCGTGGTTCCGGGGGAGCTTCAGCGCGCCCACCGCCGCCCAGGCGGGCGCCTGGGAGGCCGTCAGCAGCGGTCACCACGCCCTGGTCGTGGCGCCCACCGGCTCCGGCAAGACCCTGTCGGCCTTCCTCTGGGCCCTCGACCGGCTGGCGGCCGAGCCCGTCCCCGAGGAGCGGCTCCGGCGCTGCCGGGTCCTCTACGTCTCGCCGATGAAGGCCCTGGCCGTCGACGTCGAGCGCAACCTGCGCAGCCCGCTGGTCGGCATCCGGCACGCGGCGGCCCGGCTCGGGCTGCCCGAGCCCGACATCAGCGTCGCGGTGCGCTCCGGCGACACCCCGGCCGACGAGCGGCGCGCGTTCGCCCGCACCCCGTCCGACGTGCTCATCACCACGCCCGAGTCGCTCTTCCTGCTGCTCACCTCGGCCGCCCGTGAGGCGCTGGCGGGGGTCGAGACCGTCATCCTCGACGAGGTCCACGCGCTGGCCGGCACCAAGCGTGGCGCGCACCTCGCGCTCAGCCTCGAGCGGCTCGACGCCCTGCTCGACACCCCCGCCCAGCGCATCGGGCTGTCGGCCACCGTGCGCCCGGTCGAGGAGGTCGCGCGCTACCTCGCGGGGGGCCGCCCCGTCGACGTCGTGCAGCCGCCGTCCACCAAGGAGTGGGACCTCCGGGTCGTCGTGCCCGTCCCCGACATGTCCGAGCTGGGCCAGCCCACCGGTGACCTCTCGGGCGCGGCGTCGGGTCCGGAGCGGCGGGCGTCCATCTGGCCGCACGTCGAGGAGCGCATCGTCGACCTCGTGGCCGAGCACACGTCCACGCTGGTGTTCTCCAACAGCCGGCGCCTGGCCGAGCGGCTCACCACCCGCCTCAACGAGATCTGGGCGGAGCGGGGCGCGGCGGCCGAGGACGGCGCGGCGGCGACCGGCGCGGCGGCGATCGGCGGCGCGGCCGTCCTCGCCCGCGCCCACCACGGGTCGGTCAGCAAGGAGCAGCGCGCGACCATCGAGGAGGAGCTCAAGTCCGGGCGGCTGCCCGCCGTCGTGGCCACGAGCAGCCTCGAGCTCGGCATCGACATGGGCGCGGTCGACCTCGTCGTGCAGGTCGAGTCGCCGCCCTCGGTCGCCTCCGGCCTCCAGCGCGTCGGCCGAGCGGGGCACCAGGTGGGCGCGGTCAGCCGGGGGGTCCTGTTCCCCAAGTTCCGCGGCGACCTGGTGCAGACGGCCGTCGTGGTCGAGCGGATGCTGGCCGGGCAGATCGAGGCCCTGCACGTCCCCACGACCCCGCTCGACGTCCTCGCCCAGCAGGTGGTCGCCATGTGCGCCCTCGACGAGTGGACCGTCGACGACGTGCTGGCCCTGGCCCGGCGCTCGGCCCCGTACTCCACCCTCAGCCGTCCGGTCCTCGAGTCGGTGCTCGACATGCTGGCCGGCAAGTACCCCAGCGAGGACTTCGCCGAGCTACGGGCGCGCATCACCTGGGACCGCCTCTCTGACACCCTCACCGGCCGGCGCGGCGCCCAGCGGCTGGCCGTCACCTCCGGCGGCACCATCCCCGACCGCGGCCTGTACGCCGTGTTCCTGGCCACCGGCGAGGGCCCCGGTCGCCGCGTCGGCGAGCTCGACGAGGAGATGGTCTACGAGTCGCGGGTCGGCGACCTGTTCACCCTGGGCACCAGCACCTGGCGCATCGAGGACATCACCCACGACCGCGTGCTGGTCACCCCGGCGCCCGGCCTGCCGGGGCGGCTGCCGTTCTGGAAGGGCGACTCGCTCGGGCGGCCGGCCGAGCTCGGCCGCGCCGTCGGGGCCTTCGTCCGCGAGGTCGAGGCCCTCTCCCCCGCCGCGGCTCGTGAGCGGGTGATGGCCGCCGGGCTCGACGAGTGGGCTGCCGACAACCTGCTGACCTACCTGCGCGAGCAACGCGAGACCACGGGGCACGTCCCCGACGACCGCACCATCGTCGTCGAGCGCTTCCGCGACGAGCTCGGCGACTGGCGGGTGGCCGTGCACTCCCCGTTCGGCGCGCAGGTCCACGCCCCGTGGGCACTGGCGGTCAGCGCCCGGATGCGCGAGCGGTTCGGCGTCGACGTGCAGGCGATGCACGGCGACGACGGCATCGTGCTGCGGCTGCCCGACCTCGAGTTCGACGACGTCGAGGGGGTCGACCGGCGCGGGGTGGGACGCGAGCTGCTCGACCTCGTCACCCTCGACGCCGACGACGTGCGCACGCTGGTCACCGACGAGATCGGCGGCTCGGCCCTGTTCGCGAGCCGTTTCCGCGAGTGCGCCGCGCGGGCCCTGCTGCTCCCGCGCCGCCAGCCGGGGCGCCGCCAGCCGCTGTGGCAGCAGCGCCAGCGTGCCTCGCAGCTGCTCGAGGTCGCGAGCCGCTACCCCACCTTCCCGATCGTGCTCGAGGCCGTGCGTGAGTGCGTCCAGGACGTGTTCGACGTCCCGGGGCTGGTCGACCTGATGCGCGACGTCGCCGGCCGCAAGGTCACCGTCGTCGACGTCGAGTCGCGCACGCCCTCGCCCTTCGCCAAGTCGCTGCTGTTCGGCTACGTCGCGCAGTTCCTGTACGAGGGCGACACCCCGCTGGCCGAGCGCCGGGCGGCGGCGCTGGCTCTCGACCCCTCGCTGCTGGCGGAGCTGCTCGGCGGCTCCGAGGGGCTGGCCCTGCGCGACCTCCTCGACGCCGAGCAGGTGGCGCGGACCGAGGCCGAGCTGCAGCGACTCACCCCCGAGCGGGCGGCCCGCGACGCCGACGACGTCCTCGACCTGCTGCGGGTGCTCGGGCCGCTGTCGGTCGAGGCGGTGCTGGCGCGGTGCCGCGAAGGCGTCTCGGGCGACGACGTCGAGTCGTGGCTGGCCGGGCTCGGGGGCGCGCGCCAGGTCATCCCGGTCCGGGTCGCGGGCGAGGAGCGCTGGTCGGCCATCGAGGACGCCTCCCGGCTGCGCGACGCCCTCGGCGCCTCACTGCCCCCCGGCGTGCCGCAGACCTTCCTGGAGCCCGTCGACGACCCGCTCGGCGACCTCGTGGCCCGCTACGCCCGCACGCACGTGCCGTTCCATCCGGCCGAGCTGGCGCGCGCCTACGGCATCGGGGTGGCCGTGGCCGCCGGCGCCCTGGCGCGGCTGGTGTCATCAGGGCGCGTGGTCGAGGGCGAGCTGCTGCCCACCGGTGGCGGTACCACCGAGTTCTGCGACGCCGAGGTGCTGCGGATGCTGCGCCGGCGCTCGCTGGCCGCGCTGCGGGCCGAGGTCGAGCCGGTCACCCCGGTCGAGCTCGCCCGCTTCCTCCAGGAGTGGCAGGGCGTGGGCGGCCGGCTGCGCGGGCGCGACGGCGTGGTGCGCGTCGTCGAGCAGCTCAGCGGCGCCGTGCTGCCCGCCAGCGCCGTCGAGTCCCTGGTCCTGCCGGCCCGCGTCGCCGACTACACCCCGGCCCTGCTCGACGAGCTGATGGCCACGGGCGAGGTCCTGTGGTGCGGGCACGGGTCGCTGCCGGGGGACGACGGATGGGTCTCGCTGCACCTGGCCGACTCGGCCCACCTCACCCTCCCGGGGCCCGACCTCGAGCGCGTGCCGTCCGAGACCGGGCTGGCGGTGCTCGACGCGCTCGCCGGCGGGGGCGCCCACTTCTTCCGCTCGCTGTCCGACCAGGTGGGCAGCACCGACGACGAGGCGCTGGCCAGCACGCTCTGGGACCTCGCCTGGTCGGGGCGGGTCACCGGCGACACCTTCGCCCCGGTACGGGCGCTGCTCGCGGGTGGCCGTACCGCGCACAAGCGCAGCACCCCGGGCCCGCGGCGCACCCGGTACGGCTCCCGGCGCGGGCCCCTCGGGGCGCTGGGGTCGGCGCCGTCGCGCCCCGCACTGCCCGCGCGCACCGGGCCCGCCCGGGTCACCGGCCGCTGGTCGCTGCTGCCGCCGGCCGAGGGCGACCCCACGGTGCGGGCCCTGGCCACGGCCGAGCTCCTGCTCGACCGCCACGGCATCGTCACCCGCGGCTCGGTCGTCGCCGAGGACGTCGCGGGCGGCTTCGCGGGGGTGTACCGCGTGCTGGGCAAGGCCGAGGAGACGGGCCGGGTCCGGCGCGGGTACTTCGTCGAGGGCCTGGGCGCCTCGCAGTTCGGCACGGCGGGCGCCGTCGACCGGCTGCGGGCCGGCTCCGGCGGCGACCGCCGTACCGAGCCCGTCCCCGTCGTGCTGGCGGCCAGCGACCCCGCCAACCCCTACGGCGGCGCCCTCCCCTGGCCCGAGCGGGTGGTCGACCCCTCGGCCGGCGACGCCCCCGACGACAAGCGCCGCCGCCACCAGCCCGGGCGCAAGGCCGGCTCGGTGGTGGTGCTCGTCGACGGCGTGCTGGCCCTCTACGTCGAGCGCGGCGGCAAGACCCTGCTCACCTACACCGACGACCCCGGCCTGCTGGGCCTCGCGGCCCGGGCCCTGGCCGACGCCGTGCGCCGGGGCCACCTCGGCCGCATCACGGTCGAGAAGGCCGACGGCGGCCAGCTGCTCGGCAGCGACCACCCGGTCATCGCCGCCCTCGAGACCGCCGGCTTCCACCTCACCCCGCGCGGGCTGCGGATGCGGCGGTGACCCGTGCCCGAGGGTGACACCGTCCACCGCACCGCCACCCGGCTCGACGCCGCGCTGCGCGGAGCGGCCGTGACCCACGCCGAGCTCCGCTGGCCCTCGGCCCCCGACGTCGACCTGCGCGGCTCGACCACCCTCGAGGTCGTCGCCCGCGGCAAGCACCTGCTGCACCGCTTCGACACCGGCTCGACCCTGCACACCCACCTGCGGATGGAGGGCCAGTGGCGCGTCGAGCACCCGGGCCCGCGCACCGACCGAGCCCTGCGCCGCAGCGACCTACGGGCGGCGGTGCTCACCGCCACCTGGTCGGCCGTCGGGCTGCGCCTGGGGATGCTCGACCTCGTGCCCACCGCGCGCGAGGCCGACCTGGTGGGGCACCTCGGCCCCGACGTCCTCGGCCCCGACTGGGACCCCGAGCTCGCCCGCGACCGCCTGCTGGCCCACCCCGCCACCCTGGCCGAGGCCCTGCTCGACCAGCGCACCCTGGCCGGGGTGGGCACCTTCTGGGCCAGCGAGCTGATGTTCGTCGAGAGGCTGCATCCGTGGGCTGCGGCCGCGGGCCTCGACCCCGAGCGGGTCGACCGGCTGATGGCGCGCCTGCACCGGCTGATGGCCGCCGCCGAGGTCAGCGGGTGGCAGGCCAGCACCGGCATCCAGCGCACCGGTGACGAGGCCTACGTGCACGCGCGCTCGGGGCGGCCGTGCCGGCGCTGCGGCGACACCGTGCGGGTCGCGATGGCCGGGGTCGCCCCCCGCGAGCGCACCATCTTCTCGTGCCCCACCTGCCAGGGCGGCCTCGCGCCCACCGACGACGGCCGGCCGCAGCGCCCGCTGGGCAGCAGCCCGGGGCCGCGCGGTGCCTACCGCCGCCGCACCCCCTGACGCGTCGCAGCGCCCCGGCGGGGCCGTCGCGCACCGGTCACGCTGCAGCGCACCGGCCCCACGTGACCGGTGCGGCACGAGGTGAGCGGTGCAGCGCGAGGTCGGGGGTGGCTCAGGCCGCGGAGGCCGAGACCTCGTCGGACGCCCGGGCGGCACCGACGGGGAGGGTGACGGGGGCGCTCATCGTCTCGACGTGCTCGACGCGGTCGCGGACCAGGCCGAGGAGGTCGGAGAGCGTGACCCCGAGGCCGTCGCACACGGCGGCCAGCAGCTCGGAGGAGGCCTCCTTGGTGCCGCGCTCGATCTCGCTGAGGTAGCCCAGCGAGACCGCGGCGGTGCCGGCGACGTCACGCAGGGTGCGCCCCTGGGCCCGGCGCGTCTCGCGCAGGACCTCACCCAGCTCGTGGCGGAGCAGGATCATGGCGCCTCCTCTCGGGTCGTCGGCGGAGCATCCGTGGGACCACCGTACCCCGCCTCCCGGCCCGTGTCCCGGAGGTTCTCGACCTCCGCGGCCACCAGATCCAGGGCGGCGCGGACGCTCTCGCGGCGCACGGTGTCCCGTCCTCCGGAGAACAGGTGGCGCTCGGTCCGTGTTCCCGCGGACGAGCTGACCCCGACGAACACGGTGCCCACGGGCTGCCCGTCGGCGGGGTCGGGCCCGGCGACCCCCGTGGTGGAGACCCCCACGTCGGCGCCCAGCACCCGGCGCACCCCCTCGGCCATGGCCGCCGCGACCCGCGCGTCGACCGCCCCGACCCGGGCCAGCAGCGCGGCATCCACCCCGAGGACGCCGGCCTTGACGTCGGTGGCGTACGAGACGACGCCGCCGCGCACCACGGCCGAGGCGCCGGGCACGTCGGTGAGGGCCGCGCACACCAGCCCCCCGGTCAGGGACTCGGCGGTGGCCACCGTGAGCCCCCGCGCCGTCAGCACCCGCACCAGCCCGGCGGCGGTCACGACGGGCGTTCGCCCGCCCGGCGTGCCGCGCGCGCGGCGCGGGCCGCCCGCTTGCGCGCCGTCCGCTCACTCGTCTCGCGGAGCCGGACCGCCTGCACCAGGTAGTCGACCCCGGTGACGACGGTGACGACGACGGCCGCCCCGAGCAGCCCCCAGGCCAGCGCGTCCCACAGGTGGGGCAGCGGCAGCGTGCTGCGCGGCCAGAGCAGGAACCCGATGCCGAAGGTCTGCAGCGCGGTCTTGACCTTGCCGCCGCGCCCCGCCGCCATCACCCCGTGCCGGATGACCCAGAACCGCACCGCGGTGATGCCCCACTCCCGCACCAGGACGATGGCGGTGACCCACCACGGCACCTCGCCGATGCTCGACAGCCCGACCAGGGCCATCGTCACGAGGGCCTTGTCCGCGATGGGGTCGGCGACCTTGCCGAAGTTGGTGACCAGCCCCCGGCTGCGCGCGAGGTCGCCGTCGATGCGGTCGGTGACCATCGCGACCGCGAACACCGCGAAGGCCGCCCACCGGAGGGTCGGGTCACCGCCGCCGTGGGTGAGCAGCAGCCAGCCGAAGAACGGCACCAGCAGGAGGCGGAAGCCGGTGAGGTAGTTGGCGATGTTCCACGCGCTGGGCCCGGTCTCGGGCACCACCGGGCTCGCCGGGTCGATGCCGACCCGGTAGGGGTCGCTGGCCCGGCCCTCCGCGAGCGGCCCGGGGCGCACGGCCCGCTGGGGGCGCGGAGTCCGGACGGGGCGCTGCGGGCGCTCGGTCATCGGGGCTCCACGAGCAGGTCGACCCCCTCGGCCCCGACGACGACCCCCTCGAGGAAGGTCCCGACGGCCGGGAGGGCGCTGCCCTCGACCCGCACGTGGCAGACGCCGTCGACGTCGGGGCCCTGGTGGTCGGCCCGGCCGACGACGACGGCGTCGTCGTCCTCGTCGTGCTCCTCGACCAGGACGCGGACGCTCTCGCCGACCCGCTCCAGGGCCCGCTGGGCGGTGAGCTCCTCGACCAGGGCGGTGATGCGCTCGACCCGCTCGGCCACGACCTCGTCGGGCAGGTGCGCGTCGAGGGTCTCGCCCTCGGTGCCGTCCTCGTCGGAGTAGCCGAAGACGCCGACGACGTCGAGGCGCGCCTGGACGAGGAAGTGCTCGAGCTCGTCGACGTCGGCCTCGGTCTCGCCCGGGAAGCCCACGATGACGTTGCTGCGCGCCCCGGCCAGCGGCTGGCGCGAGCGGATGCCCTCGAGCAGCCCGAGGAAGGGCTCGGTGCCGCCGAAGCGTCGCATCCGGCGCAGCAGCGGGGTCGAGGCGTGCTGGAAGGAGAGGTCGTACCACGGTGACACCCCGGGGACGGAGGCCATCGCCTCGAGCAGACCGGGGCGTACCTCGGCCGGCTGGAGGTAGCTGACCCGCACCCGCTCGACGCCGTCGATGCCGGTGAGCTCGGGCAGCAGCTTCTCGAGCAGGCCGATGTCGCCGAGGTCCTTGCCGTACGACGTCGAGTTCTCGCTGACCAGGAACAGCTCGCGCACGCCCTCGCCCGCCAGCCAGCGCGCCTCGGCGATGACGTCGGTGGGCCGGCGCGACACGAACGAGCCACGGAACATCGGGATGGCGCAGAACGCGCACCGGCGGTCGCAGCCGCTGGCGATCTTCAGGGGGGCCCACGGCGCGGTGCCCAGCCGGGTGCGCACCACGCCGGCGTCGTGCCCGGGCAGCGCGACGTCGCCGGAGGCGGCCGCGCGGTCGACGGGCGAGAGCGGCAGCAGCCGGCGCCGGTCGCTCGGCACGTGCGAGGCGGGGCGGCCGCCGTCGAGGATGGAGCGCAGGTGCGAGGACATGTCGGCGTAGGAGTCGAAGCCCAGCACCGCGTCGGCGTCGGGCAGCTCGTCGGCCAGGGTCTGCCCGTAGCGCTCGGCCAGGCAGCCCACGGCCACGACGGCCTTGGTGCGCCCGGTCTCCTTGAGGTCGGCGGCCTCGAGGAGGGTGTCGATGGAGTCCTTCTTGGCCTGCTCGACGAAGCCGCACGTGTTGACCAGGGCGACGTCGGCGTCCGCGGCGTCGGCGACGAGGGTCCAGCCGTCGGCGGCCAGGCGGCCCGCGAGCTCCTCGGAGTCGACCTCGTTGCGGGTACAGCCGAGGGTCACGAGCGCGACGCTGCCACGGGTCGCACTGGTCGTCATGCGGCCACTCTAGTTGCGCGGTGGCGTCCGGCCGTCCGCCACCCGTAGGGTCTCGGCATGCGCGGCGACACCGGGGGGACCATCCGCAGCCTGCTCGACCGCCATCCGGTGCTCGACGGCCACAACGACCTGCCCTGGGAGGCGCGCGAGCGGGTCGCCTACGACTGGGACCGGCTCGACCTGGCGGCCGGGGGCCTGCCCACCCACACCGACCTGCCGCGGCTGCGCGAGGGCGGGGTGGGGGCCCAGTTCTGGTCGGTCTTCGTGCCCTCGACCCTCCAGGGCGAGCGGGCCGTCACCGCCACCCTCGAGCAGGTCGACGCCGTGCACCAGATGGTGCGCCGCTTCCCGGGCGACCTGGCGCTGGCGACCACCCGCGGTGAGGTCGAGGCGGCCTGGGCGCAGGGCCGTGTGGCCTCGCTGATGGGCGCCGAGGGCGGCCACAGCATCGACTCCTCGCTGGGCGCCCTGCGGATGCTGTTCGCCCTCGGGGTCCGTTACCTCACCCTCACCCACAACGACAACGTCCCGTGGGCCGACTCCGCCACCGACGAGCCCGTGCTCGGGGGCCTGTCGGCCTTCGGGCGCGAGGTGGTCCTCGAGATGAACCGCCTCGGGATGATGGTCGACCTCAGCCACGTGTCGGCCGACACCATGCGCGACGCCCTGGCCACCACCGAGGCGCCGGTGGTGTTCTCGCACTCCTCGGCCCGCGCGGTGTGCGACCACCCGCGCAACGTGCCGGACGACGTGCTCGAGCGTCTGGCCGGCAACGGCGGCCTCTGCATGGTCACCTTCGTGCCGAAGTTCGTCTCCCCCGCCGTGCGCGAGTGGGACCTCGAGGCCGCCGACGCCGCGGCCGCCGAGGGCATCTCGTCGGCCGACTTCCAGGCCTACACCGCCTTCACCGCGGCCCGGCGCCGCACGCACCCGTCCCCCGCCGCGACCGTCGACGACGTCGTGGCCCACTGCGAGCACGTGCGCGAGGTGGCAGGGGTCGAGCACATCGGCCTCGGCGGCGACTACGACGGCGTCGACGTCCAGCCGGAGGGGCTCCAGGACGTCAGCGGCTACCCGCGCCTGCTCGCCGCTCTCCACGAGCGGGGCTGGAGCGAGGGCGACCTGGCCGCCCTGACCAGCGGCAACGCGCTCCGGGTGCTGGGCGAGGTCGAGCGGCACGCCGCCGAGGTCGCCGCGACCCGGGGCCCGGGGCTGGCGCGCATCGAGGACCTCGACGGGACGCCCGCCTGACCCGTCACTGGCGGGCGCGCATCACCGTGAGCGCGACGAGCCGCGAGATGACCATGGCGACGTACATGACCCCGCCGAGCTGCTCGAGGGTGCCGATCGCCCGGGCCTGCGGCCTGATGGGCACGACGTCCGAGAGACCCACGCTGGTGAGGTTGGCCGCCGAGTAGTAGAGCACCTCGAGCAGGGTGCGCTGCCCCGGCCCGGTGTACGAGGTGAACGATCCCTGCCAGACCTCCTGCACCGCGAGGTAGACGTACGCGAACGCGAACACCAGCACGGTGAAGCACGCGCCGACCGCGAACAGCTCGTCCTTGGTGACCCAGTAGTCCTCGAACATGTAGGCGATGAGGGCGTAGGCCGTGTAGAAGTAGAAGAGGGCCAGGGCCGTGTGCGCCAGTGCCAGCACCGCCGGGGTGTCGGTGAAGAAGCTCGCGACCTCGAAGACCGCGGCCGGCAGCGCGAGGGTGGCCGAGAGCCAGGTCAGGGCGGGGGTGCTGCGCACCGTGAAGACCGCGATGACCAGCGCCGCCAGGCTGAGCAGCGAGATGACCGCGCGCCCGCCGTCGTTGGCCTCGAGGAAGGGCAGCAGCAGGATGACCAGCACCTGCACCGCGAGCAGGAAGGCGGACGGCTGCTTGCGCAGCGTGGCCCGCCACCGCGCGACCCGGGAGGGCGGTTCCTCGCGCAGGTCCTCCCACATGGCCGTCATGGCGTCACGGTAGCCGGTGCCCGTGGAGAATGCCGACATGCCGAGCGCGCTGCTGCTGCCCCTGCTCACCTGCTCCGTGGTGCTGTGGGTGAGCGGGGCCGCGAAGCTGCGCGACCCCGCCTCGCTCGAGCGTGCGGTCGCGTCGCTCGCGGTGCCCGCGCCCTTCGACGGGCGGGCCGCCCGGCGCCTCCTGCCGTGGGCGGAGGTGGCCCTCGGGCTCTGGCTGCTGGTGGCCACCGGGGTGTGGCTGGTGGTCGTCACCTTCGCGGTGCTGGTGCTCTTCGGGACCTACCTGGCCCTGGTCGCCCGGGCCCAGCGCGGGCCCGAGGCGGCCGAGTGCGGATGCTTCGGCGCCCTCGGCGACCAGCGGGTCACCACGGCGACCGTGGCGCGCAACGCGCTGCTCGTGGTGGCCGCGGCGTCGGGGGTGGTGGCGGCGCTGCGCGACGTGTCGGTCCTGACCGCCCTGCTCGCCGGGGCCGCCGCGTGGGGCTGGCTGGCGGCCGCGGCCCTCACCGCCGGCATCGCGGCCCTGGTGACGTGGCGCGCGCCGGACGACGCCGGCGGCGGGGTGGCCGCCCCGACCGCCGGCGACGAGGACGAGTACCTGCGCACCCCCGTGCCCGACGTGCAGCTGCTCACCGAGGAGGGTGAGCTCGTCCTGCTCGGCAGCCGCGCCCGCTTCGCCGCGCAGCTGCTGGTGTTCCTCAGCCCGGGCTGCGGCGCGTGCCTGCGGGTCGCCCCCCTGGTGCCCGGCTGGGCCGAGCGGCTGGCCCCCGTCGAGGTCCATGCCGTGCTGCTCGGCGAGGCCGCCACCGTCGGCGCCCATCCCGAGCTGCGCGGCCACGTCTGGTTCGACCCGCACCGCGTGGCCCACCGCGCGCTGGCTCCTAGCACGCCGTCGGCGGTCCTGGTCGGCACCGACGCCCTCCTCGCGGGCGGCCCGGTGCTGGGCGAGCAGGGCGTGCTGGCCTTCGTCGACGAGGTGCTGGCGCACCTCGAACAGGGGCTGACGCCTCTGGACCCGGAGGACGTCAGCGGCGTCCGGTGAGCTCCCAGGCGTCCTCGCCCGGCTCGTCGTCGTCGCCGTGGTCGACGGCCTCGCGGTAGCGGTCGAGGGCGTCGGCCACGGCATCGCCGCCGTACGCCGGCAGCTGCACCTCGGCGGTGTCGTCGCGCGAGGTCCCGGTCACCGGCGCGGCCGCGGGGGCCGCCGGGGCCACGGGCCCGTGCGGGGCCACGACGTGGCGCTGCACCGCATCGGAGTCGCCGTCGAGGGGCTGGCCGTCGAAGACGTCGTCGGCCTCGGGGACGTCGTCGCCGCGCATGAGGGCCAGGGTGGTCGGCAGGTCGTCGGCCTTGACCAGCACGTCGCGCGCCTTCGACCCCTCGGACGCCCCCACGACCCCGCGGGACTCCAGCAGGTCCATGAGCCGGCCGGCCTTCGCGAACCCGACGCGCAGCTTGCGCTGGAGCATCGAGGTCGAGCCGAACTGGGTCGTGACGACCAGCTCGGTGGCCTGCAGCAGCAGGTCGAGGTCGTCGCCGATGTCGTCGTCGACCTGCTTCTTGGGCGCCGTGACCGTGACGTCGTCGCGGTAGCGCGGCTTGAGCTGGTCGGTGACGTGCTTGACGACGCCCTGGATCTCGGACTCGGTGACCCAGGCGCCCTGCACGCGCATCGGCTTGCTCGAGCCCATCGGCAGGAACAGCGCGTCGCCCTGCCCGATGAGCTTCTCGGCGCCGGGCTGGTCGAGCACCACGCGGCTGTCGCTGAGCGAGGAGGTGGCGAACGCCATCCGCGAGGGGACGTTGGCCTTGATGAGCCCGGTGACGACGTCGACCGAGGGCCGCTGCGTCGCCAGCACCAGGTGGATGCCGGCCGCGCGCGCCAGCTGGGTGATGCGGACGATGCACTCCTCGACGTCGCGCGGGGCGACCATCATCAGGTCGGCGAGCTCGTCGACGATGACCAGCAGGTACGGGTAGGGCGTGATGACCCGCTGGGACCCGGGCAGCGGCTGCACCGTACCGGCGCGCACCGCCTTGTTGAAGTCGTCGACGTGCTTGAAGCCGTACTGGGCGAGGTCGTCGTAGCGGGTGTCCATCTCGCGCACGACCCACTGGAGGGCCTCGGCGGCCTTCTTGGGGTTGGTGATGATGGGCGTGATGAGGTGCGGGATGCCCTCGTAGGCGGTCAGCTCGACCCGCTTGGGGTCGACCAGGACCATCCGGACCTCGTCGGGGGTCGCGCGCATGAGGATCGAGGTGATCATCGAGTTCACGAAGCTCGACTTGCCGGCGCCGGTGGCCCCCGCGACCAGCAGGTGCGGCATCTTGGCCAGGTTGGCGATGACGTAGCCACCCTCGACGTCCTTGCCGACGCCCATCACCATCGGGTGGTCGGTGCCGCGCGCCACCTGGCTGCGCAGGACGTCGCCGAGGCTGACCTTCTCGCGGTCGGTGTTGGGGATCTCGATGCCGATGGCCGACTTGCCCGGGATCGGGCTCAGGATCCGCACGTCGGCCGACGCCACGGCGTAGGCGATGTTCTTGCTGAGCGCGGTGACCCGCTCGACCTTGATGGCCGGCCCGAGCTCGACCTCGTAGCGCGTGACGGTCGGGCCGCGGGTGAAGCCGGTGACCTGGGCGTCGATGTCGAACTGGTCGAGCACGGTGGTGAGCGCGTCGACCACGGCGTCGTTGGCGGCGCTGCGGGTCTTGTGCGGGCTGCCGGGCTCGAGGATGCCGGAGTCGGGCAGGGTGTACGTGATGTCGCCCGCCAGCGAGAGCTGCTCGACCCGGGCCGGGAGCTGGGAGGTGGGCGGCGGCTCGAGGGGTGCCTTCTCGGTGGCCCGCGCGGCGGCGGCCGACTGCCCGGGCGCGCCGGCGGCGGCCGCGGGGACGTCGGCCTCGGTCGGCCGCTTCTGGCCCGGGCGCAGCCGCTTGCCGGTGCGGGGGTCGACCACCGCGGCCTGCTCGAACGGCTCGTCGCCGACGAGCGGGCCCTCGGGCGCGACGTCGCGCGGGGCGCGCCGCTTGCGCGGGGTTGCGGGCTCGGCCTCCCGCTCGGCCGCCGGGGTCGCGCCGGTGAGCCGGTCGGTGACCTCGCGCAGCCGGGCGGGCACCTGGTGCAGCGGGGTGGCGGTGAGGACCAGCACGCCGAAGAGCCCCAGCATGAGCAGCAACGGCACGGTGCCGTAGACCGAGACGGCCGCGGCGAGCGGGCTGGAGGCCAGGAAGCCGATGATGCCGCCGGCCGCCCGCATCCCGTCGGCGCCCTCGGGCGGGGTGGGGATGTCGGCCGAGACGTGCACCAGCCCACAGGCGGCGAAGGCCAGGGCGGTGGTGCCGACGGCCATCCGCGAGGTGGCGCTGTCCTCCTGGGGAGTGCGCAGGACGCGCAGCCCGAACAGCAGCAGGACCAGGGGCAGCGCGTAGGCGACCTTGCCGAAGGTGCCGGCCACGACCGCGTGCACGACGACGCCGACCGCCCCGGGCATCCCCCACCACTCCCGGGCGGCGACGACCACGGCCAGCGCGAGCAGCAGGAAGCCGAGCCCGTCGCGGCGGTGCTCGGGCTCGAGGTCGCGGCCGGTGTCACCGACCTTGCGGGCGACGGCGCCGGTGGCGTGGGCCAGGCCCATCCAGGTGCTCTGGGCGGCGCGCAGCGGCAGCGGCAGCCCCCCGGCGCGGGCGCCGCCCGAGCTCTTGCGCGGGCTCGCCGTGCGGGTCCGCGTCGACGGGCGGCGGGTGCCGCTCCGGGCGCGGGTGCTGGAGGACGTACGGGTCGCCATGGTCCGCAGGCTACGCGAGAGTCACACCGGACTCACGCGTCACACGCGGCACGGCGGCGCGGGTTTCCGGGGCCCGACGCGGAGGTGACCCGCTCGACCCCTGTCGTCGAGCGGGCCACCGTCTGTGGTCCGGGGGCGTGGCCCCTGGGGTGCGTCCCGGCGGCCCGCGGGGGGCTCGGCCCTCCCGTCCGGTCCACCCGGTGCGCGTGGCACCGGCCGGGCCGAGCGGGAGGACCGCGAGAACATCGAGCCTCGCGGACCGCCGTGACGCGGAGCTGGTGGTCGTGGCCTCCTGCTGCCCGACCCTTCGCTCCCGGAGCTTCCGGGCCCTGACCCCCTGCGGTCCTGGCCTGTCGCTCCTGGTGGTGCTGGTGGTGCTGGTGCTGCTGGTGCATCTGGTGCTGCCACCGGGTCCTGACCCCCTGCGGTCCTGACCCGATCCCTGCTGCCCTGCCGGGCCCTGACCCCCTGCGGTCGTGGCCCGTCCTGCCGGCCGGTCACGGGCCCGGACCCCCTGCGGCCCTGTCCCGTTCCCTGCCCTGCGGGAGGCTCCGGGCCCTGCGCCCTTGACCTCCAACTGACGAGTACTTTACGAACTCTTTACTCAGGCTGTCTGCTGATCGAACAGGTTACTTCCGAGTAGACCCCACTATTCCGTGACGCTGAGGGGGCTCGTGGTGTCGAGAAGGACCACTGTGATGGATGTTGCTGAGAATCTCTCAGGCTCCTCCGTCCGGGGACGCCGGAGGGGGCCCGCCGGTGGCGGACCCCCTCCGTGCACTGCCGCGCCCCGGCGGGGCGCCGCGCTCAGGCCTCGATGACCGTCGGGATGATCATCGGCCGGCGGCGGATCTTGCGCCCGACCCACGGCCCGATGGTGCGGCGCACCACCTGCTGGAGCTGGTAGGAGTCGGTGACCCCCTGGGCGGTGGCCTCGTCGAGGGCCTTGAGGATCTTCGGGGCGATCTCGTCGAACACGTCGTCGTCCTCGACGAAGCCGCGGGCGGTGATCTCGGGGCCGGCGATGATCTTGCCGGTGCTCGAGTCGACGACGACGATGACCGAGACGAAGCCCTCGTCGCGCAGGATGCGCCGGTCCTTGAGCAGGGTCTCGTCCGCCTCGCCCACGGAGGAGCCGTCGACGTAGACGTAGCCGCACTCGACCGCGCCGGCCACCCGCACCCGCCCGTCGACCAGGTCGACCGCCACGCCGTCCTCGACGACCACGACGTTGCGCCGGGGCACCCCGGTCGCGATCGCGAGCTCGGCGTTGGCCACGAGGTGGCGCCACTCGCCGTGCACCGGCATCACGTTGCGCGGCTTGACGATGTTGTAGCAGTACAGGAGCTCGCCGGCGCTGGCGTGGCCCGAGACGTGCACCTTGGCGTTGCCCTTGTGCACCACGACGGCGCCGAGGCGCATCAGGCCGTTGATCACGCGGTAGACGGCGTTCTCGTTGCCGGGGATCAGCGAGGAGGCCAGCAGCACGGTGTCACCGGCCCCGACCTCGATGCGGTGGTCGCGGTTGGCCATCCGCGACAGCGCCGCCATGGGCTCGCCCTGCGAGCCGGTGCAGACCAGCACGACCTTGTCGTCGGGCAGGTCGTTGAGCTGCTTGATGTCGACCAGCACACCGTCGGGCACCTTGAGGTAGCCCAGGTCGGCGGCGATGCCCATGTTGCGCACCATCGAGCGGCCGATCATCGCGACCTTGCGCCCAGAGCTCTGGGCGGCGTCGAGCACCTGCTGCACGCGGTGCACGTGGGAGGAGAAGCAGGCCACGATGATGCGGCGCTCGGCGTCGCGGAAGACCTTGCCGATGGCGGGCCCGATCTCGCGCTCGGGGGTGGTGAAGCCGGGCACCTCGGCGTTGGTGGAGTCGGTGAGGAAGAGGTCGATGCCCTCCTCCCCCAGGCGCGCGAAGGCGCGCAGGTCGGTGAGCCGGTTGTCCAGCGGCAGCTGGTCCATCTTGAAGTCGCCGGTGTGCAGCAGCGTGCCCCCGGAGGTGCGCACACAGACGGCCAGGGCGTCGGGGATGGAGTGGTTGACCGCCACGAACTCGCAGTCGAAGACCCCGAGCCGCTCGCGGTCGCCCTCGGCCACGGTGAGCGTGTACGGGGTGATGCGGTGCTCCTTGAGCTTGGCCTCGATGAGGGCGAGGGTCAGCTGGGAGCCGATGAGCGGGATGTCGGGCTTGAGGCGCAGGAGGTACGGCACGGCGCCGATATGGTCCTCGTGGCCGTGGGTCAGCACGATGGCCTGGATGCGGTCGAGCCGGTCGGCGATCGAGCTGAAATCGGGCAGGATCAGGTCGATCCCGGGGTGGTGGTCGTCGGGGAACAGCACGCCGCAGTCGATGACCAGCAGCTGGCCCTCGTGCTCGACGACCGTCATGTTGCGGCCGACCTCGCCGAGGCCGCCGAGGGCGGTGACCCGCACACCTCCCTTCGCGAGCGGTGCGGGGGTGTCGAGGTCGGGGTGCGGGTGGCTCATGCGTCCTTCGGGATGGGGAGGGTGGCGAGCGCCGCGCGGAGCAGGGTGAGGTGCTCCGGCGGTGACTCCACGAGAGGGAGGCGGACGGTCGCGTGCTCGATGACTCCGAGCTCGACGAGCGCCGCCTTGGCCATGATGGCGCCCTGAGAGGTCGACATGACGGCGTCGACGACGGGGACGAGGGAACGGTGCAGGGTGCGGGCCTGCTCGAGGTCGCCGCGGTCGACGGCCGCCACCATCGCGGCGTACTGCGCGCCGGCGACGTGCCCGACGACCGAGACCGTGCCGGCGGCACCGAGGGCCAGCAGCGGCAGGGTCAGGGCGTCCTCACCGCTGAACCACAGCAGGCCGGTGTCGGCCATGCTCCTGGTCGAGGCCCACAGGTCGCCCTTGGCGTCCTTGACGGCCACGATGTTCGGGTGCTCGGCCAGGGCCAGCAGGGTCTCGGGGGCGAACGGGATGCCGGTGCGGCCGGGGATGTCGTAGAGCATCACCGGCAGCTCGGTGGCGTCGGCCACGGCGCGGCAGTGCGCCACCAGGCCCGCCTGGGTGGGCTTGTTGTAGTACGGCGACACCAGCAGCAGCCCGTCGGCGCCGGCCTGCGCCATCCGCCCGGCCATGTGCACGGCGTGCGCGGTGTCGTTCGAGCCGCAGCCCGCGACCACCTTCGCACGCCCGGCGGCCAGCTCGACCACCCGGTGCACGGTGTCGACGCTCTCGTCGTCGGTGAGGGTCGAGGACTCGCCGGTGGTGCCGTTGACGACCAGGCCGTCGTGGCCGGTGGCCAGCAGGTGCTCGACCAGCGAGCCCAGCCCCCGCTCGTCGACGGCGCCGCCGGGCACCATCGGGGTCACCATCGCCGTCAGGACGCGGCCGAAGGGGGAGGGCGTCGTCATGTCCCCCAGAGTAGTGGTCCCGGCGGGGGGCCGGTGCGGCCCGGATCCGGGGCTCGGCGCGGCCCCGGCGCCTCCCCCGGCGTCGGCGCCCACGAGTAGTCTCGCCGCGTGCGCCAGTACCTCGAGCTGCTCGACCACGTCATGACCCACGGGGTCGAGAAGTCCGACCGCACGGGCACCGGTACCCGCAGCGTCTTCGGGTACCAGATGCGCTTCGACCTCACCGAGGGCTTCCCGGTCCTCACGACCAAGAAGCTGCACCTGCGCTCGATCATCGGCGAGCTGCTCTGGTTCCTGCGCGGCGACACCAACGTGCGCTGGCTCCAGGAGCGGCGCATCTCCATCTGGGACGAGTGGGCCGACGAGCACGGCGACCTCGGCCCGGTGTACGGCCACCAGTGGCGCTCGTGGCCCACGCCCGACGGCCGCACCGTCGACCAGATCGCCAAGGTCGTCGAGTCGGTGCGCACCAACCCCGACTCGCGCCGCCACATCGTCTCCGCCTGGAACGTCGCCGACGTCGACCACATGGCGCTGCCGCCGTGCCACACCATGTTCCAGTTCTACGTGCGTCCGGCGGCCGACGGCGGCCCGGCGTTCCTCGACTGCCAGCTCTACCAGCGCAGCGCCGACGTCTTCCTCGGCGTGCCGTTCAACATCGCCTCGTACGCCCTGCTGACCATGATGGTCGCGCAGCAGACCGGGCTGCGGGCGGGCGAGTTCGTGCACACCCTCGGCGACGCGCACCTCTACCTGAACCACCTCGAGCAGGCGGCCCTCCAGCTCACCCGCGAGCCCCTGGCGCTGCCCACCATGCGCATCACGGCGCGCGAGAGCATCGACGCCTACGACCTCGACGACTTCGAGCTCGTCGGCTACGAGGCGCATCCGTCGATCAAGGCCCCGATCGCCGTATGACGCGGGTCTCGCTCATCGCCGCCGTCGGCCGCAACGGCGTCATCGGCGCCGACGGGGCGATGCCGTGGCACCTGCCCGAGGACTTCGCCTACTTCAAGCGCACCACCATGGGGCACCCCCTGGTGATGGGGCGGCGCACCTTCGACGCGATCGGCCGGGTGCTGCCGGGGCGGCGCAGCATCGTCATCACCCGGCAGCCGCACTGGGCCCATCCCGGGGTCGAGACCGCGCACTCGCTGGCCGAGGCGCTGGCCCTGGCCGGGCCGACCGACGAGGTCTTCGTGGTCGGCGGCGGCCAGGTCTACGCCGAGGCCATGCCCTTCGCGCACCGGCTGCTCGTCACCGAGGTCGACCAGGAGCCTTCCGGCGACGTCCAGTTCCCCCCCATCGACCCCGGCCAGTGGCACGAGAGCGGGCGCGACCCGCGCGACGGCTTCGCCTTCGTCACCTACGACCGGCGCTGAGCCGGCTGCGACCCGGTGGGTAGGGTCGGGCCCGTGCCCGTCCACGCTTCCCTCGCCGACCAGGTCGCGGTCGTCACCATCGACCGGCCCGAACGGCGCAACGCCCTGAACCCGGAGGCCCTCGAGGAGCTGCACGCGGCGGTGGTCGAGGCGGTCGACGCCGGCGCCCGCGCGCTGGTGCTCACCGGGGCCGGCGGTCACTTCTGCGCCGGCGCCGACCTGACCGAGCTCGAGGACGTCGGGTTCACCCAACGGCTGGCCGAGGTCCTGCGCCACCTCGCGGCGGTGCCGGTGGTCACCGTGGCAGCGGTCGAGGGCTCGTGCCTGGGGCTCGGGATGCAGCTCGCGCTCGCCTGCGACGTGCGGGTGGTGGCCGACACCGCGCGGTTCGCCGTGCCGGTGGCGAAGCTCGGCCTGATGGTCGACCACTGGACGCTCGACCGGCTCGCGCGCCTCTGGGGCGAGGGTGCCGCGCGGCACCTGACCCTCACCGCCGCCGTGCTCGACGCCGACGACGCGTGGCGGCTGGGGTTCGCCCAGGAGCGCGGGGGCCTCGACGACGCGGTGGCCCTCGCGGGCCGCGCCGCCCGGCTGGCCCCGCTGACCCAGGCCGGCACCAAGCAGGGGCTCGGGGTGGCACCGGGCGACGACGCCGCGGTCTCGCGCTACGAGGCCGCCTTCGCCCGGGCCTGGGCCAGCGACGACCTCACCGAGGGGCGCGCCGCGTTCACCGAGCGGCGCGAGCCGCGGTTCCGGGGGCACTGATGAGCGACCACCCGCACGACCACGACCACGAGCACGACCCGTCCCCCGGGCCGCTGGCCGACGCCAGCGTGCGGCGCGCCCGGCCCAACGACGCCCCGGCGGTCGGGCTGGTGCAGGCCGTCGTCTTCCGCGACACCTACGGCTCCCGGCTGTCGCCCGAGGTCGTCGCGGCCTTCGAGCCCGAGCCGTTCGCCCGTGCCTGGCGCGAGAGCCTGACCCACCCCCCCGAGGGCGTCTACCGGCTGATGGTCGCGTGCGCGGGCGACCAGGTCGTGGGGGCGGTCGCCACCGGCCCCTCGCAGGACCCGGACGCCGAGCCCGCCTGGGGCGAGGTGAGCCTGCTGGCGGTGCATCCCGACGCCCGCCAGCAGGGGCACGGTTCCCGGCTGGTCAACGCCGCGGTCGACCTGCTGCGCGAGGCCGGGGCCGAGGCCGTCACCGTGTGGCTGCCCGCCGACGACGAGGCCACCCGCACCTTCCTCACCGCCTCCGGCTTCGGCCCCGACGGCGCCTACCGCGACCGCGTCGTCTCCCCCGACGGCGACGCGCTGCGCGAGGTCCGGCTGGTGGCCGGCATCGGCGCCGACGAGGGATGAGCGAGGCCGCCGACGCGCCGCTCGCGGACATCCGGCGCCGCGCGGTGCGGCGGCAGGCCCTGTCCGTCGGGATCGCGACCGGCGCCTACGGCATCTCGTTCGGCGCCCTCTCGGTGGCCTCCGGCCTGAGCATCTGGCAGACCCAGGCCCTCTCGCTGCTGCTGTTCAGCGGCGGGTCGCAGTTCGCCGTCGTCGGGGTGCTCGGGGCGGGGGGAGGCGGGGCGGCGGCCGTCGCGACCTCGACCCTGCTCGGGGTGCGCAACGGCCTGTACGGCCTGCAGACCTCGCGCTTCCTGGGGGTGGCCGGATGGCGCCGGCTCGCGGCGGCCCATCTGACCATCGACGAGTCGACGGCCGTGGGCGTCGCCCAGCCCGAGCGGCCGGCCCAGCGGCTGGGGTTCTGGGTCACCGGCATCGCGGTCTTCCTGGGCTGGAACCTGATGACGCTCGTCGGGGCGGTGGTCGGCAACGCGATCGGCGACCCGCGCACCTACGGGCTCGACGCGGCGGCGGCGGCGGCCTTCGCGGCGCTGCTGTGGCCGCGGCTGCGGGGCGGGGATGCCGCGGCGACGGCGGTGCTGGCCGCCTTCGTGGCGTTGCTGACCAGCCCGGCGCTCCCGGCGGGGGTGCCGGTCATCCTCGCGGCCCTGGCGGCGGTGGCCGTGGGGCTCGTGCCGCGCCGGCGGGTGGCCCGGTGAGCACCTGGACGACGGTCCTGCTCGCGTGCGCGGCCGCGTTCGCGCTCAAGCTGGCCGGCTACCTGGTGCCGGCGGCGTGGGTCGAGGGCGAGCGCCGGTCCCGGGTCGTGGCCCTGCTGCCGGTGGCGCTGCTCACCGCCCTCGTCACGGTGCAGACCCTGGTCGGCGACGGTGGCTCGCTGGTGCTGGACGCCCGGCTGGCGGCCCTGGCCGTGGCCATGGGGCTGCTGCTGCTGCGGGCGAACTTCCTGGTCGTGGTGGTGGGGGCGGCACTGACCGCTGGGCTGCTACGCGCGGTCGGCTGGTCCTGAGCCCCCGCTCCCGGGCTCGACCCAGGACCTTCTCGACGAGACCCCGGCTGCCAACCCTTGTCCGGTGCTCTTTTCGGGGTGACCCCGAAAAGCCGAGGGGGGCGGGGGCGGGCGTCAGGCGGGCTCCAGGGCGGCGCGGTAGCGGGCCACCACCAGGTCGGCCACGCGCGGGTCGGGCAGCAGCGGGCCGGTGACGGTGGCCGCGCCGCTGGCCTCGAGCCGGCGCTGGAAGAACCCCGGCGCCAGCAGGTACGACACCACCGTCACCGGGGTCGCCCCCTCGAGGCGCGCCCGGGTGACCGCGCACGCCACCGGGGGCCGCGGGCCGGCGGCGAAGGCCAGCCGCACGTCGCGCCCCAGCCGCTCCCCCAGCCGGCGCCCCGTCTCGCGCGAGCCGGCCTGCGCCCGCTCGTCGCTGGAGCCCGCCGGGACGAGTACCACGGACCCCTCGGACGAGGCGCGCGCCGCGGCCATCCGGTCGAGGAGGACGTCGACCAGCAGGTCGTCCGGGCCCAGCGCCCCGGTCACCAGCACGTCGGGGCGCCCCTGCACGGCCGCGGCCAGGTCGACCCGAACGTGGTAGCCGGCGGCCAGCAGCAGGGGCACCACGACGCCGGCCACCGCGCCGTCGGGGCGCCGCGGCAGGTCGGCCACGACGTCGGCGACCTCGGGGGCGTGCACGTCGACGTAGGCCTCGCGTACGTCGACCCCGGGCAGCCGGGCGGCCACCGCGGCGACGCACGCCCGCACGGCCGCGCGGCCCGCCGGGTCGCGCGTGCCGTGGGCACACACGACCAGCACCGGCGGGGCCGGCTCAGTCATCGGTGTCGGCGGCGTCCGGGGACACCGGCCGTGCCAGGGTCGCGCAGACCTCGTCGTCGAGGAAGCCCTCCGCGGCGACCCGTCCCATGACCACGATGGCCGGCGGGCGCACCCCGGCGTCGGCCATCACGTCGGCGGCGGTGTCGAGGCGGGCGCGCGTGACGCGTTCGTGCGCGGTCGACCCCCGCTCGATGGCCGCCACCGGGAGGTCGGCGTCGACCCCAGCGGCCAGTGCCGCGGCGCAGATGTCGGGCAGCGACGAGACCGCCATCAGCAGCACCACGGTGGCGCCGGCCGCGAGCGCCTCGACGGTCGCGGGGTCGGCCCCCGCGTGCCCGGAGGTGACGAGCACCGAGGTGGCGACGCCGCGCTGGGTGACGGGGATGCCGGCCAGCGCCGGCACCGCGAACGCGGAGGTGATGCCCGGCACGATCTCGACCATCACCCCGGCGGCGCGACAGGCGTGCACCTCCTCCCCGCCCCGGCCGAACACGTACGGGTCGCCGCCCTTGTAGCGCACGACGGTGCGCCCCGCGAGGGCGTGCTCGACCAGGATGCGGTTGATCTCGGCCTGCGGGACGGGATGGTTGGTCGGGCTCTTCCCGACGTCGACGACCTCGACGTCGTCGGGCAACTGGTCCAGGATGCCGGTGGCGCCGAGCCGGTCGGTGACGACGACGTCGGCGGTGCGCAGGGCCTCGCGGCCCCCGGTGGTGAGCAGGTCGGGGTCGCCCGGTCCGCTGCCGACCAGCACGACGCGGCCCTGCCCGGGCCGGCGCCGGCGCAGGTCGACCTCGCCCGCTGAGACGTGGCGCACGAGCGCGTCGCGCACAGCCGCCGCGCGGCGCGGGTCGGGCTCCTCGGTGCTGACCACGCCGATGGCGAGGTCGCCGTGCCGCCCGGCGGCGGCCATCCGCGCCGACCCGGACGCTCCGTCGGAGGCGTTGACGCACCAGGTGCCGGCGCCCTCGCTCCACGCGGCCACCTGGGCGTTCGTCGCCGGGTCGGACGTCGCGGCCACGACCAGCCAGGCGCCGTCGAGATCGGCGGCCCGCACGGCGCGCTCGACCAGCGCGACGTCGCCGTGCGAGGCCATCCGGCGCGCGTCGGCCGAGGGCTCGGGGTCGACCAGCACCACGCGGGCCGCGTCCTCGAGCAGCCGCCGGGTGCGCCGCACCCCGACCGCCCCGGCCCCCACGACCACCACACGCCGGCCGGCCAGGTCGAGCCCGACGAGGGTGGTCACCCGCCGAGACCGAGGTAGTGCTCGAGGCCGACGGTGAGCCCGGGGTGCTGCGGCACCTGCCGTAAAGCCGCCAGCACGCCGGTCATGAACGAGGCGCGGTCGAAGGAGTCGTGGCGCAGGGTGAGCATCTCGCCCGGCCCGCCCAGCAGCACCTCCTGGTGCGCGACCAGGCCGCGCAGGCGCACCGAGTGCACCGGGATGCCGTGCACGCGTGCTCCGCGGGCGCCGTCCGGGTCGTGGGTGGTGGCGTCGGGGACCGGCCCGACCCCGGCGGCCTCCCGGGCCGCACCGACGAGCTCGGCGGTGCGGGCACCGGTGCCGGAGGGGGCGTCGACCTTGTCGGGGTGGTGCAGCTCGACGATCTCGACCGACTCGAAGAACGGGGCGGCCCGGCGCGCGAACTCCATCATCAGCACCGCGCCGACGGCGAAGTTGGGCGCGACGAGCACACCGACGCCCGGCGCGGCGTCCACCCGGGCGCGCAACGTGGCCAGCCGGTCGTCGGACCAGCCCGTGGTCCCCACGACGACGTGCACGCCGGCGGCGACGCAGTGGGCGACGTTTCCGGGCGAGGCGTCGGGCACGGAGAACTCGACGACCACGTCGGCCCCGGCGAGGTCACCCAGGTCGTCGCCGACGTCGAAGCGACCCACGAGCTCGAGGTCGTCGGCCGCCTCGACCGCGGCGCAGACGGTCGCGCCCATCCGCCCCGCCGCTCCGATGACGGCCACCCGTGTCGCACCCATGCCACTCACTGTAGGGCCGGGTGGGAGGACCCCGCGGAGCCGTCCGGCACTCCGATGTTCACCGTTCGTTCACCTTCCAGGCCACTGCGCGGTAGAGTAGATGAACAGCAGGTGAACGAACGACCAACGAGAGGGGGCCGACATGAAGAAGGCCACCAGCACCACGACGCCGACCGGCCTCAGCGCTCGCTGGGTCCCCGTGCGCACCGACGACGGCCGGACGCGGATGGAGATGCGCTGGAGCGCACCCAGCATCCTGCGTCGCCACTCCGCCGCCTGACCCCGGCGCGACCACGCGAGGGCCCGCACCCGACGGTGCGGGCCCTCCGTCGTGTCGCTCGTCAGCGGGCCGGCGGAGCCGCGTCGGCGGTCCCCTCCCGCAGCTCGCGCAGGCCCTGGGCCCCGAGCCAGGGAGGCCCCACCGCGACCAGCGCCGTGAGCCAGGTCGTGAGCCACACCGCCATCGCGTCGCCCCCCACCAGCAGGAGGGCCAGCAGACCCACGACGGCCAGCGCCAGGGCCACCCCCGCGGCGACCCGGACGCCGGGGCGCAGCAGCAGGGCGGCCCGCGCCAGGTCTCCGCGGGCGAACCGCAGGTGCCCCGAGACCAGGACCACGTCGGCCACGACCCCGGCGACCACGAGCAGCCCCACCGCGACCGCGTGCCAGCCGGTGTCGCTCAGGGCGACGCAGACCACCCCCACGCCGGCCGTGGTCACGAGGGCCAGCAGGGTGCCGACGACCCGGGCGCGGGCCCGGCCGGTGGCGCCGGGGGTCACAGGCCCGTGGCCTTCGGCCAGCCGCCGCCGGGGAAGGCGCTGAGGTCGTTGAGCTTGCCCGACAGGATGCCCTTGGAGCTGTTGATGTCGGCGGTCAGCTTGAGCATCGCGCCGCCGAGCGCGGCCACCAGGACCAGGACGGCACCGGCGGCGATGAACGGCCCGGCCGGGGCGCCGAAGATCGAGGCGGTCGAGGCGATGGCGCCGATGAAGCCGACGATGCAGGCGGCGACGCCGGCCGCGAAGGCCGTCCAGAAGATGATGATCGAGGTCTGCATCTTGTCGAGCGCCTGGAAGACCCCCTCGCAGAAGCTCGACTTGATCTTGTCCATGGCGGCCTTCTGCGGGGTGACGGCCTGCCGGTAGGCGTCGGCCGCGGTGCCGCTCCACCGGTCGTCGGCCATCAGCCGGCCGGCGTCGACGAGCCCCGACTGCGAGCTGACCGGCCCGCCGACCCGGTTGTTCCAGGCCTGGGCGGTCTCGCTCAAGGCGCCCGGGCTCCCCGGGTTGTTGAGGTTCTCGTCGACCCAGGCCCAGAACTCGTCGAGCCTGCCGGTGAGGTGGTTCCAGCCGTCGTGGATCCTGTCGGCGATCCAGCCCAGCCCCCAGGGGATCTTCGACAGCACCCAGTTGAGCTTGTCCTCCAGGCTCTGGATCTTCTCCTGGAGCTGCTGGATGAGCTCGCGGGCCTTCTCGATGACGGGGTCCATGTCGCGCTCCTCTACTTCGGGTCCCACGCGCCGGCGAGCCGCCGCCGGGCCGCCTCGTCGTCGGTCTGGTACTGGTGGCGGACGTCGAGCAGGGCGGCGGCGACGTCGCCGGTGCTGGTCGAGCCCTCGTCGAAGAGTGTCGCGACCGTCGATCTCACCTGCTCGTAGAGCGCGACGAGACCGTTGCGGTCGGCGACGCCGGTGAGCTCGTGGGCGCTGAGGGTCAGGCCGGCGCACTCCGCCCGGGCCGTGCCGAGCGCGTCACTCACCCCGTCCCAGAGCGTGGCGTCGTCGCGCAGGGCGTCGAGGTCCGCTTGCAGTGTCATGGCGCCTCCCGGTCAGAGCCCGAGCCGCGCGGCGACGGCGTCCGGGTCGTTGAGCATGGTCTGGAGCCGGTTCAGGCGGCTGCCCGCCACCGCGTCGGCCACGGTGCGCCCGGTGAGCGCGCGCCGAGCGGCGGTGACGGCCAGCATCGTCTCGCGGCCGATGTTGGCGGCGTGCGCCCGCTGGAGCCAGGCGTCGTCGTAGGTGAGGGTGGTGACCTCGCCGGTGGCGGTCAGCTCGACCACGACGTGGCGGTCGCGCCCGCTCTCGCCCCGGACGGTCTCGGTCAGGACGGCGTCGACCTCGGCCGTGGCCTCGTCGACGCTGCGCAGGAGCTCGTCCATCACCTCGACCAGCGCGGCCTCGACGGCCCGGATCTCGGCCGGGGTGCGGGCCGAGCGGACCCGGTCCTCGAGCTGACCGGCCAGGGTGTCGTACAGCGCCGGGGCCGGCCGCAGCGGCGCCGGAGGCCCGCTGAGTGCGGTGTCGAGGCCGTGCCCCCAGTCCTCGAGGCGGCCGGCCGAGGCTCGGGCGATCGCGTCCTGCACGGCCGCCGGCAGCGCGTCGGCCCCCAGCCGCGAGCGCCAGCCCATCCCCACCCGCACGTCGTCGAGGTGCCCCTCGGGCGTCAGCCGCACCCGCACCTCGCCGCTCTCGTCGGTGCCCTCATAGGGCCGCCCCGTGGGGACCGCGGCGGCGCCCAGCGCCTGCGCGGCGCGGTCGAACCCGTCGCGTGTGTCGTAGAGCCGGTCGACCTCGTCCATGGCCGAACCCCTTCCCCGAGTGGTGTGTCCCGCGGCCAGCCTGGCATCGGCCTCGCATCCTGTCGACGGGGAGGACTCCCCGGCCCCTCCCCCACGACCACCCTCGCACACGACGGCGGCGCGCCATCCCCGAAGGGATGACGCGCCGCCGGTGTGCCGTGCGTCGGTCAGACGTCGGCCGGGGCGTCGCCGCCCTCGGACCGCTCGCCGGACTCCGAACGCTCGCCGCGACCGCGTCCGCCGCGACGGCGACGGGTGCGGGGGCGACGCTCGCCCTGCTCCTCGCCGGAGTCGGCGCCGCCGTCCTCGACCTCGGTGTCGTCGTCCTCGTCGACGTCGGCCGCGGGGGCCGGAGCCGCCGGGGCGCTGTCGACGGGAGCCTCGGCCGGGGCGTCGGCCGCAGCCTCGGCCGGAGCGTCGCCGCCCTGGCCCTCGGCGACGACGGCCGCCAGGCTCAGCTTGCCGCGCGGGTCGATCTCCTTGAGCTCGACCTGGATCTTCTGGCCCACCGCGAGGACGTCCTCGACGGCGTCGATCCGCTTGCCGCCGACCAGCTTGCGCACCTCGGAGATGTGCAGCAGGCCGTCCTTGCCGGGCAGCAGCGAGATGAACGCCCCGAAGGTCGTCGTCTTCACGACGGTCCCGAGGAAGCGCTCGCCGATCTCCGGCATCGTCGGGTTGGCGATGGCGTTGATGGCCGCGCGGGCCGCCTCGGCCGACGGGCCGTCGGTGGCACCGATGTAGATGGTGCCGTCGTCCTCGATCGAGATCTGGGCGCCGGTGTCGTCCTGGATCTGGTTGATCATCTTGCCCTTCGGGCCGATGACCTCACCGATCTTGTCGACCGGGACCGTGACGCTGATGACGCGAGGAGCGTAGGGGCTCATCTCGTCGGGCGCGTCGATGGCCTCGTTCATGACGTCGAGGATGTGGAAGCGGGCGTCGCGGGCCTGGGTCAGCGCGCCGGCCAGCACGTCGGCGGGGATGCCGTCGAGCTTGGTGTCGAGCTGGATGGCCGTGACGAACTCGCGGGTACCCGCGACCTTGAAGTCCATGTCGCCGAACGCGTCCTCGGCACCGAGGATGTCGGTGAGCGCCGCGTACTGCGTCTGCCCGTCGACCTCGGCCGAGACCAGGCCCATGGCGATGCCGGCGACCGGGGCGCGCAGCGGCACACCGGCGTTGAGCAGCGACAGGGTGGACGCGCAGACCGAGCCCATCGAGGTCGAGCCGTTGGAGCCGAGAGCCTCGGACACCTGACGGATCGCGTAGGGGAACTCCTCGCGGGTGGGCAGGACCGGCATGAGGGCACGCTCGGCGAGCGCCCCGTGGCCGATCTCGCGGCGCTTCGGCGACCCGACGCGGCCGGTCTCACCGGTCGAGTAGGGCGGGAAGTTGTAGTTGTGCATGTAGCGCTTGCGGGTGACCGGGCTCAGGGTGTCGAGCTGCTGCTCCATCCGGAGCATGTTCAGCGTGGTGACGCCCATGATCTGGGTCTCGCCGCGCTCGAAGATGGCCGAGCCGTGCACGCGCGGCAGGACCTCGACCTCGGCGCTCAGGGCGCGGATGTCGGCGAGGCCACGGCCGTCGATGCGGATCTTGTCGCGCAGGATGCGCTCACGGATGAGCTTCTTCTGCACGGAGCGGAACGCGGCCGAGAGCTCCTTGTCGCGGCCCTCGAACTGCGCGGCGAGCGAGGACTTCATCGAGTCCTTGATCTCGTCGATGCGCTCCTCGCGCTCCTGCTTGCCGGCGATCTGGAGGGCGCCGGACAGGTCGCTGGTGGTGGCGTTCTCGACCGCGGCGAACACGTCGTCCTCGTAGTCGAGGAAGACCGGGAACTCCTGGACGGGCTTGGCCGCGGTGGCGGCGAGCTCGGCCTGGGCGTCGCAGAGGGTCTTGATGAAGCCCTTGGCGGCCTCGAGGCCCTGCGCGACGACCTCCTCGGTGGGAGCCTGCTTGCCCAGGGTCTTGACCAGGTCCCAGGTCGCGTCGGTGGCCTCGGCCTCGACCATCATGATGGCGACGTCGTCACCGGCCACGCGGCCGGCCACGACCATGTCGAACGTCGAGCGCTCGATGTCGCTGAAGTTCGGGAAGGCGACCCACTGGCCGTCGATGAGGCTGACCCGGACGGCGCCGATCGGGCCGGAGAACGGCAGACCGGAGATCTGGGTGGACGCGCTCGCGGCGTTGATCGCGAGGACGTCGTACTGGTGGTCGGGGTTGAGCGCCAGGACCGTGATGACGACCTGAACCTCGTTGCGCAGGCCCTTGGTGAAGGTCGGGCGCAGCGGGCGGTCGATGAGACGGCAGGTGAGGATCGCGTCGGTGGACGGGCGGCCCTCGCGGCGGAAGAACGAGCCGGGGATCTTGCCCGCGGCGTACATCCGCTCCTCGACGTCGACGGTCAGGGGGAAGAAGTCGAACCCCTCGCGCGGGTGCTTCCCGGCGGTGGCGGTGGAGAGGAGCATCGTGTCCTCGTCCAGGTAGGCGCTGACGGCGCCCCCGGCCTGCTTGGCCAGGCGACCGGTCTCGAACCGGACGGTGCGGGTGCCGAAGCTGCCGTTGTCGATGACGGCTTCGGTGGCGGTGATCTCGGGACCCTCCATGGGCCCTCCTTTTCTAGTGATTCTCTGCGACCGCACGCATCGTCGTTGTGCGTGGGCGTGTCGTTCGCGGCACCCCGGTCGGGGGCCGGTCGTACTGTTCTCGCTCTTCAGTTGTGGGTTCTTCCGAGCGGGCCAGGCCCGCTCATGCGAGAAGGCGGCCCTCACACGGATGTGAGGACCGCCCTCTCGGAAGTCTCAACGACGCAGGCCGAGGCGCTTGATGAGCGAGCGGTAGCGCTCCACATCGATGCTCTCGAGGTAACGCAGGAGCCGGCGGCGGCGGCCGACCAGCAGCAGCAGGCCACGCCGGCTGTGGTGGTCGTGCTTGTGCTGGCGGCTGTGCTCGGTGAGGTCCTTGATGCGCTGGGTCAGCAGCGCGACCTGCACCTCGGGGGAGCCGGTGTCGCCCTCGGCGGTGCCGTACTCGTCGATGATCTGCTTCTTGACGTCGGTGCTCAGTGGCATGGGGCGACGACTCTCCTGTTCCTGGATTCTGCTGCGCGGCGCTCCCGGGCTGGTTCACCGGGGCTCTGTGGGTCCGCGGCCGATCTCACGGCAGTTCTCGAGATTACCAGCGGCGATACCGGGCTCCTAATCGGACACGGGTGGCGCGCTGGTGCTCGACGGCGTCCATCCTCCCGCACGTGCCGGGTGGTTGCGCCCCCCGCGCCCCCCGGCCACCACAACCCGGCACGTGCCGGGCTCGCGTTCAGGCGGTGCGCCGGTGGCGCGGGCGAAGTACCGGCGCCACTCGCCGGACCGGACGCCGACGTCCTCCCCGCGGGAACGCAGCACCTCGACGATCCGCGCCAGGTGGCCTCCGGCTCCTGGTTGAGCCCCGCGGAGGTGACGACCACCATCCGCCAGCCCCATCCGTCGAACTGCTCGCGCCGCCGGATGTCCTCCGCCCACTGCTCGGCGCTCTCGGCATGCTGGCGCCCGTCGTACTCGACGCTCACCTTCGCTGCGCGGTACCCGAGGTCCGCACGCCGGATGACGCGACCCTCGGCATCCGCGAACCGGAGGTTCACCTCCGGCTCCGGCAGCCCGGCCAGCACGCACAGCATCCGCGTCCGCGATTCCGGCGGTGAGTCGACACCGGCGCGGACGAGGGCGGCAGCCCGTCGAGCGAGTCGCCGGTGCCGACCGGGCGTGGCAGCGCCGGTGCGCAGCGCATCCGTCGTCACGACGCCGGCCTTGACCAGACTGTCCCCCACGACGACGAGCTCGACGAGGTCCAGGTCCTCCGCGAGGTCGAGGAAGGTGCGGACCGGCGCCGTCAGCCGTACACCGCGGTGCTCGACCACCCCCGAGCGGTCGCTCGACACGCGAGCGTCGATCTGCTCCACGTCCATCCGGTCCCCACTCCCGCGGGCGGGCGGCCCACGGGCGTCGTCCCGCGTTCGCGGAGGGTCGGGTCGCCGCGAGCGCGGCGGCGGGAGGCCGGAAGGTCGTGACATGGGTGTGCCAGTCGGGGGGCGGCGCACGACCCCACAGCGTGGCGGCCGTGTGGCGCGAGACCGCGGAGTCGGACGGTGCGATGAGCAGGGCCGCCTGCGCTCGGACCCGGGCATCGACGGGCAGGGACGCAGCGACGTACACGCCGCGGAACGGCTGCCGGTACCCGGGGCCGCGCAGCCGGCCAGGGGTCAGCCCGCTCGCCAGCCCCATCCGCCGACTCCCGCACGTGCCGGGTCGTGGTCGTCCGCCGCCGCCCGAGACCGCCACAGCTCGACACGTGCCGGGTCGTGGTCGTCGCCGGGGTGACGCCACGCGTGTCCCGGGTCCCGATGTGACCTGGGGCGGCCGGATGCACCAAGGTAGGACCCATGTGCGGACTCCTCGGGTTCATCTCCGCCCACGGCGACGCCGGGGCACTCGCGCCGGCGTTCGGGCCGGCGCTGCACGACATGCGCCACCGCGGCCCCGACGACGACGGCGTGTGGTCCGACGACGACGTCGTGCTGGGCTTCCGGCGCCTGTCGATCATCGACATCGAGAACTCCCACCAGCCGCTGGCCTACGCCGACGAGCGCTACCACATCGTCTTCAACGGCGAGATCTACAACTACGTCGAGCTGCGCGAGCGCCTGACCAGCGAGTTCGGCGCGCGGTTCCACACCGACGGCGACACCGAGACCATCGTGGCGGGCTACCACCACCTCGGCCCGAGCATCATCGGCGAGCTGCGGGGGATGTTCGCCTTCGTCATCTGGGACAGCCACGAGAAGGTGGCCTTCGGTGGCCGCGACCCCTTCGGCATCAAGCCGCTCTTCACCCTCACCGACGAGCGGGGCACCTTCTTCGCGTCCGAGAAGAAGAGCCTGATGGACCTCGCGCCGGAGCGCCGCGCCGTCGACACGCGCGCCCTCCAGCACTACCTCGAGCTGCAGTACGTCCCGGAGCCCGCCACCCTCACCGCGGGCATCGAGCGGGTGCAGTCGGGCACCTCGTTCACCCTGCGGCCGGGCGCCGCGCCGGCCTACGACCGCTACTTCCGCCCCGACTTCCGCCCGCAGCGCTCCAGCGACCCCGAGGCCCTCTACCGGCGCATCGCCGAGGCCCTCGAGGACTCCGTCGCCAAGCACATGCGCGCCGACGTCACGGTGGGGGCCTTCCTCTCGGGGGGCATCGACTCCACGGCCATCGCGGCCCTGGCCAAGCGGCACAACCCCGACCTGCTCACCTTCACCACCGGGTTCGAGCGCGAGGGCTACTCCGAGATCGACGTGGCCGCAGAGTCGGCGCGCGCCATCGGGGTCGAGCACATCACCAAGGTCGTCACGCCGCAGGAGATGATGGACATCCTGCCGCTCATCGTCTGGTACCTCGACGACCCGGTGGCCGACCCCGCCTTGGTGCCGCTGTACTTCATCGCGCGCGAGGCCCGCAAGCACGTCAAGGTCGTGCTCTCGGGCGAGGGCGCCGACGAGCTGTTCGGCGGCTACACGATCTACCACGAGGCGATCTCGCTGGCGCCGTTCGACAAGGTGCCCGGGCCGCTGCGCCGAGGCCTCGGGAAAGCCGCCACCGTCATCCCCGAAGGCGTGCGCGGCAAGGACCTGCTGCGCCGCGGCTCCAAGACCCTCGAGCAGCGCTACTACGGCAACGCCCGCATCTTCCGCCCCGAGGAGATGGGCTTCCTGCGCTCGTTCGACCCCGCGGTCGGGCACGCCGACGTCACCGCGGAGCACTACGCGGCCACCACGCACCTCGACGGCTCGACCCGGATGCAGTACATCGACCTGTTCACCTGGCTGCGCGGCGACATCCTGGTCAAGGCCGACAAGATGACCATGGCCAACAGCCTCGAGCTGCGCGTGCCGTTCCTCGACACCGTGGTGTTCGAGGCCGCCGCCGGGCTCGCGGTCGACGAGAAGCTGACCCAGGGGACGACCAAGTTCGCGCTGCGTCGCGCGATGGAGCTCATCGTCCCCGCGCACGTGCTGAACCGGCCCAAGCTCGGCTTCCCCGTCCCCATCCGGCACTGGCTCAAGGACGAGATGTACGACTGGGCGCGCTCGATCGTCAACGAGTCGCAGGCCGACGCGCTCATCGACAAGGACGCCGTGCTGCGGATGATCGACGCGCACCGCGCCGGCCCGCACGACCACTCGCGCAAGATCTGGACCGTGCTGGTGTTCCTGCTGTGGCACGGGATCTTCGTCGAGGACCGCATCCACCCGGACGTGCCCGAGACCGTCTACCCCGTCCAGGTCTGACACGGGGCGGGATGCCGCGACCGCGCACGCCCGGCCGCCGTCACGCCAGCAGGGTGCGCGCCCACACGTCGCGCAGGTGCGCCGCGTAGTCCTGCGGGCCGCGGCCGCCCGCCGTGGCGAGCCGGTAGTACTCCGGCGCGTTGGTCATCCAGAGCCGCTGCGCGACCTCCTCGTCGTCGAGGTCGCCGCGCAGCCCTCCCCCGGCCCGCAGGTCGGCGGCCATCGCGAGCATCCCGGCCCGGCGCCGGCCCTCGAGCCCCTCCCACACGGCGCGGCACGCGGGGTCGTGGGAGGCCGCGTCGCGCAGCGCTTCGGCCAGCGGCACCGAGTGCGGCAGGCGGTCGGCCAGCGCCTCGGCGTAGAGCTCGAGCTTCTCGGCGGTGGATGCGGCGGCCCGGATCCAGGCCACGTAGTCGCGGTCGCGCGATGCCGTGCCGTCGCGGCCGCCGGCCAGGGCGCGGTCGTGCACGGCCAGGAGCAGCTCGGGCTTGCGCCCCACGCTGGCGTAGACGGTGTCGACCGAGACCCCGGCGGTGCGAGCGACGGCAGCCACGGTGGTGCCCGCGAAGCCCGAGCCGGCGAAGAGCGCGGCCGCCGCGTCAAGGATCGCGCTGCGGGTGGCGGCCGCCCGCTCGGCCCGGGCGGGTGAGCGGTAGAGGCGGGTCTTGACCGGTCGGGACACGGGTCCTACCGTAGCAACATTCGTCCGAACTATCTTCGGACCAATTTCTCGAGAGGGTCGTCATGGCCGGTCACGTCGTCGTCCACCACGCCGGGGAGGGCCCGGGCACCTGGGCCATGGGATCACTGTTCGAGCACCTCGTCGGCGCATCGGCCACCGGCGACGCCTACGGGGTCTCGCTCGTCACGCAGCCACCGGGAGTGGCCACGCCCCTGCACCGGCACACCCGCGAGGCCGAGGCGTTCTTCGTGCTCGAGGGCCGGCTCGACTACCGCGCCGACAACACGACGCACGAGCTGGCGGCGGGCTCGTTCATCCACCTGCCGCTGGGCGTCCCACACGCGTTCCGCATCAGGGGCGACTCCCCCGCGCGCATCCTGGCCATCACGGCGCCGGGCGGGCTGCTCGACCTCTACGACGAGGTCGGCGTGCCGGCGACCGCGATGCGGGTGCCGGGCGAGGGCGAGGGGCTGTCGATGCCCGACGAGATCGCCCGCTGGAACGAGGTCGGGCCGCGCTACGGCCTCGAGGTGGTGGGGCCGCCCATCCCGGTCGGCTGAGCGCGCCGGCCCCGGGTGCCCCCGCTACCGGCTCCCGGTGCTCACCCGGGCGACGACGTCCAGGTCGACGCCGTCGGCGACGGCGAGGTGCACCGGATGCCGAGCCTCCCCCGCCCGGAGCTCGACCGTGCCGTGGGGCGAGTCCCAGGCCCACGACGAGAAGGCGCGCCGGGCGTCGTGGACCGTGGGGATGCTCCGCCCCGCGATGCCGGCCAGCAGGTGCATCCCCGAGTAGGTCGTCTCGGCCATGGTGCCCGGAGACGGCGCCACCGAGGTACCCAGCGGCTCGGCTCCGCAGACGAGGTCCCAGGCGCCCCTGAACTTCCGGGCGAACTCCACCGCCGACGCCGTGCCCAGCGACGAGAACCAGCCGGCCGACACGAAGAGGTTCTTGGTGGCCTGCGCCCCGGTGGCGAGGACGACGGTCTCGTCGATGAAGGGGCTGAACCGGACGATGCTGTCCGCCAGGTCGGCCTCGGCGAAGGCCCGGTTGAACCGCACGGCATCGGAGCCGACGAGGAGGGTGATGACGCCTTCGGCCCCGGTGTGCACGATCTCGTCCAGGACGGAGCCCCACACGGTGGGGCTCTCGGTGCCCAGCGGCACGAACCGGCACCTGAGCACCCCGATGTCGAGGCCCCTCAGCCCCTCGAGGGTGCGCGCCGCCGTCTCGCGCGGCCACACGTAGTCGTTGCCGACCAGGTACCACCGACGCAGGCCGAGCTCCGTGCGCAACCAGCTCAACGAGGCCAGGATCTGGTCCCCCGGGACCTCTCCGCTGCACAGCACGCCGTCGCTGCTCTCACCACCTTCGTAGGCCGCCGCGTAGACGTACGGCGCGCGGCCCTGCACGACCCGGGCGATGGACTGCCGCAGGTTCGAGAGGTGCCAGCCGGTGATCGCGTCGATCTCGTCGGCGGCCAGGAGGGCACCGATGTGGCCCGCGACGACGTCGGGATCGCCACCGGCATCCACGTGGACGTACCGCACCGAGCGGCCGGCGACGCCTCCGGCGGCGTCGATCTCGGCGGCGGCGAGCTCCGCCGCGGCGAGGCACTCGAGCCCGAAGATGCCGGCCGGGCCGGACCGCGGCAGGACGAGGGCGACGCGGTAGTCCGAAGCACTCGGGCGGGGTCGACCCCCGTCGGGAGCAGGCATTGCCATACTGGGCATGTGAGTCCGCGTCCTTCCCACACCGTGTCGAACCGTGAAGAGCACCTGCTCTCGGTTCTGCGCGTGGCCGCCGAGGCGCAGTCGCAGCTCGAGAGTGCCTTGCGCCCGCTCGATCTTACGGTAGACGGCTGGCGCGTGCTCATGACGATTCGCGCGGCGCCCGGCGCCTCCATGGCGGAGGTCATCGAGGCGCTGGTCATCCCGGCGAGCTCGGCCACCCGCGTCGTGGACGGGCTTGTAGATCTCGGCGCCGTGTTCCGGACGCCTGCCCCCGAGGACCGTCGACGCGTCACCCTGAGGCTCTCGGCCGAGGGAGTGCGAAGGCTCCGCCGGGCACAGGACGTGATCCGCGCGATCGAGCCGCGGGACCTCGGGTCACCCCTGCCCGACTGACCCACCCGCAGGCTCTGGACAGATTCTCCGACTCCCTCTACGCTCCGGATATTCCCATTTGGGAATATCCCGTTTGGGATCGTGTCTCGGAGGTAGCCATGGCCACGTACGAGTTCCTCTGTCCGCGCGACGGCGTGATCACGGCGCGGCTGCCCGTCGGGCGGGCTCCTGCGTCGCTCACCTGCCCCGAGTGCGACGACCCCGCGAGACGGCTGTTCAGCCTCCCGCAGGTGCTGACCGGCGACTCCCGCTCCCGCCGGATCATCGCCGCCACCGAGGCCAGCGCCAGTGAGCCGGCGGTGGTCACCGCGCTGCCCGGCCGGCACCGGCCCCCCACCAGGAGGCCCTCGGCCGACCCCCGGACGGCGAAGTTGCCCGCGCCCTGACTGTGTCGGCCGGCCCAGCCTCGATCTCGGCAAGGAGAACCATGGCAAACGTAGGACTTCTGTACGTCGGCGCGATCCTGTTCATCAACGGATGCGCGCTCCTCGGTTGGGTCCGGGGTAATGGCGCCGTCCCCCTGAACATCTTCGTCGGGCTGCTCCAGGTCATCACCCCCACGTACCTGATCTTCACCGCGGGTGGAGACACCGACATCATCTTCGGGGCCTCCGGGCTCTACCTGTTCGGCTTCACGTACCTGTACGTCGCGATGAACACCATCTGGGGGTTCGAGGCGACCGGACTGGGCTTCTTCTCCCTCTTCGTCGCCGTCGCGGCCGTCGGCTACGCCGTCGTCAACGTGATCGCCTACCAGGACTACGCGTTCGGCGTGATCTGGCTGCTGTGGGCCTACCTCTGGTGGCTGTTCTTCCAGCTGCTCGGACGCGACCGCGTGGGCCTCACCGCGTGGACCGGTGCGGTCGCCGCGGTCGAGGGGTGGTTCACCGCCGCGGTCCCGGCGTTCCTCTTCCTCACCGGGTGGTGGGACGCCCTCCCGAACGCCGTCTGGGCGGTCATCGTCCTCGTCCTCAACGTAGGGGGGTTCCTCCTCGCCAGATCCCGCCTCGGCTCCCTGTCCCCGGCGACGGCTCCCGCCACCGCCTGACCCTTCGTCCGGCGGCACCAGCCGCCCAGTCACCAGAGGAGAATCCGCCATGCCAGAGCTCATCTTCCCGCTCGACTCGACCAAGAAGTTCACCGACCAGAAGTACCTGGGCCACAACCGCTGGCACCCCGAGGTACCGGCCAACGTGCACGTCAAGCCGGGCGACACCTTCCGGATGGACTGCCGGGAGTGGTTCGACGGCGCCATCGTCAACGACGACTCCGCCGACGACATCCTCAACGCTCCGCTCAACACGGTGCACGTCCTCTCCGGCCCGGTCGCCGTCGAGGGCGCCCAGCCCGGCGACCTCCTCGTCGTCGACATCCTCGACGTGGGTCCGATCCCGCAGGAGGACAGCGGCCCCCTCGCCGGCCAGGGCTGGGGGTACACGGGCATCTTCGCCAAGGAGCACGGCGGCGGCTTCCTCACCGACCAGTTCCCCGACGCCTACAAGGTGATCTGGGACTTCACCGGAGGGGTGGCCACCTCCCGCCACGTCCCCGGCGTCTCCTTCGTCGGCATCGTCCACCCCGGCCTCATGGGCACCGCTCCCTCGGCCGAGCTGCTCGCCCGCTGGAACACCCGCGAGGCGGCGCTCATCGCCACCGACCCGAACCGGGTCCCGCCGCTGGCGCTGCCGCCGGAGCCGGACTCGGCGATCCTCGGGACGCTGCCGCAGTCGGAGTACGCGAGGGTGGCGGCCGAGGCGGCCCGGACCGCCCCGCCCCGCGAGAACGGCGGCAACCAGGACATCAAGAACTTCACGAAGGGGTCCCGGGTCTTCTACCCGGTCTTCGTGGAGGGCGCGAACCTCTCGATGGGCGACCTGCACTTCTCGCAGGGCGACGGCGAGATCACCTTCTGCGGCGCCATCGAGATGGGCGGGTTCATCGACCTGCGCGTCGACATCATCAAGGGTGGGATGGAGACCTACGGCGTCTCGGAGAACGCCATCTTCATGCCCGGCACGACCGACCCGCAGTTCAGCGAGTGGCTCGCGTTCTCGGGCACCTCGGTGACCCTCGACGGCGAGCAGAGGTACCTCGACTCGCACCTGTCGTACCAGCGGGCTTGCCTCCACGCGATCGACTACCTCACGAAGTTCGGCTGGTCGCCGGAGCAGGCTTACATGATCCTCGGCGCCGCCCCCATCGAGGGCCGGCTCTCGGGCGTGGTCGACATCCCGAACTCGTGCTCGACGGTGTACCTCCCCACGTCCATCTTCGACATCGACATCCGGCCGTCGAGCTCCGGGCCGGCGCAGATCGACCCCGGGATGGGCGTCCCCCGGTCGTCCTTCTGACCCACCGACCGCGGACCGGTTCCGCACCCCCGCTGTGCTGGGGGTGCGGAACCGGCCGGGGGCTGTCCCCAGCGACGTCCCCGCCGTAGGCTCGGATGCAGGTCACAGCCACAGAGAGGTGGACGACGTGCCCCAGCGAGGCCCCAGCGCTGCTCCCGCCCCCGGACCGGCCGATCGCGCGCGCGCCGCGTCGGTCCGCGGCATCGCCGAGGAGCTCGCTCGGATGCGGGGCCCGCTGCTGCCGATCCTGCACGCGGTGGTGGCCGCGCACGGCTACGTGCACGACGACGACATCCCGGTGATCGCCGAGGTCCTGAACCTCAGCCGGGCCGACGTCCTGGGGGTCGTCAGCTTCTACCACGACTTCCGCCGCACTCCCCCGGCCGCGCACCGCGTCGCCCTGTGCCGGGCCGAGGCGTGCCAGGCCCGCGGCGCCGACGCCACCTACGCCGCCGCCACCGACCGCTGGGCGGGCTCCACCGAGATCGAGCTGGGCGAGGTCTTCTGCCTCGGCAACTGCGCTCTCGGGCCCGCCGGCACCCTCGACGGCGCGCTGCACGCCCGGCTCACCCCCGAACGGCTCGACACCCTCACCGCGGAGTGGGACCGATGACTGCCACCGTGTGGGTCCCCTGCGACGCCGCTGCCGTGTCGGTGGGGGCCGACGACGTTGCCCACGCGCTGACCGCGGCCGGAGCCACGGTGCGCCGCAACGGCTCCCGCGGGATGCTCTGGCTCGAGCCGCTGGTCGAGGTCGAGACACCGACCGGGCGCATCGGCTTCGCGAACGTCACCCCCGAGCAGGTCGGCGCCCTCCTGTCCGGCGAGCTGCACGACACCGGGCAGGACGTCGGTGTCGTCGACGAGCACCCGTGGCTGGCGCGCCAGCACCGCGTCTCGTTCGCCCGGGTCGGGGTCATCGAGCCCACCGACCTCGGGGCCTACCGCGAGCACGGCGGCCTGGCCGGGCTCGAGCGGGCGCTGGCCCTGGCCCCCACCGATGTGGTGCGCGAGGTCACCGACTCGGGGCTGCGCGGCCGTGGCGGCGCCGGCTTCCCGGCGGGCGTGAAGTGGGAGACCGTGCGCACCGCCGAGGCCGACGTGAAGTTCGTCTGCTGCAACGCCGACGAGGGCGACAGCGGCACCTTCGCCGACCGGATGCTCATCGAGGGCGACCCGTTCACGCTCATCGAAGGGATGACGATCGCCGCCGTCGCGGTCGGTGCCACCGAGGGTTTCGTCTACCTGCGCAGCGAGTACCCGCACGCGATCCGCACCCTGCGCCGGGCCGTCGACATCGCCTACGCCCACGGGGTGCTCGGGGCGTCGGTGCTCGGCAGCGGCCACCGGTTCGACCTCGAGGTGCGGGTCGGCGCGGGTGCCTACATCTGCGGCGAGGAGACCTCGATGCTCGACTCGCTCGAGGGCAGGCGCGGCGAGGTGCGGGCGAAGCCGCCCATCCCCGCCCTCCAGGGGCTGTTCGGGCGGCCGACCCTGGTCAACAACGTGCTCACCCTCGCCGCGGTGCCGACGGTGCTGGCCGACGGCGGCGAGGCCTACGCCGCGCTCGGCACCGGGCGCTCGCGGGGCACCCAGGTCTTCCAGCTCGGGGGCAACGTGGCCCGGGGCGGCATCGTCGAGGCCGACTTCGGCATCAGCCTGCGTGAGCTCGTCGACGACTTCGGCGGCGGCACGGCGTCCGGGCGCCCGGTCAAGGCGGTCCAGGTGGGCGGCCCGCTGGGTGCCTACCTCCCGCCGGCGCAGTTCGACCTGCCGATGGACTACGAGGCCTTCGCCGCTGCGAACGCGATGGTCGGGCACGGCGGCGTCGTCGTGTTCGACGAGTCGATGGACGCCGGCGCCATGGCCAGGTTCGCGATGGAGTTCTGCGCCAAGGAGTCGTGCGGCAAGTGCACGCCCTGCCGGGTGGGCTCCACGCGCGGGGTCGAGGTCATCGACCGCATCCGGGCCGGGACGCACCGCGAGGCCAACCTCGTGCTGCTCGACGACCTCTGCACGACGATGACCAAGGGCTCGCTGTGCGCGATGGGTGGCCTGACGCCGATGCCGGTGCGCAGCGCGCTCGAGCACTGGCCCGAGGACTTCGGCGCCCCGGCCACGGCGAGCGCCGTCGCCCGCGACATCCCGATGTCAGCCACGAGCACCGACGGAGGAGCCCGGCCATGACGGCGATCGACGAGAACCCCACCCTCGCGGAGACCGACTACGGCACGCCGCGCGTCGCGTCCGGCGCCCCCGCCACGGTGACCATCGACGGGCGCGAGGTCACCGTCCCGGCCGGCACGTCGGTGCTGCGGGCCGCGGCCGAGGCGGGCATCGCCATCCCCAAGCTGTGCGCCACCGACTCCCTCGCGGCGTTCGGGTCGTGCCGGTTGTGCCTCGTCGAGGTCGAGGGGGGTAAGGGCACGCCGGCCTCGTGCACCACGCCGTGCACCGACGGGATGGTCGTCAGCACCACCACCGAGCAGGTGCGCGGCCTGCGGCGCGGCGTCATGGAGCTCTACCTCAGCGACCACCCCACCGACTGCGACGGCTGCGCCCGCGGCAACTGCGAGATGCAGCGGCTGGCGCGCGACACCGGCCTGGCCGAGGTGCGCTACGGCTTCGACGGCGCGAACCACCTGGCCGACACCACAGACCACTCCAACCCCTACTTCGACTACGACCCGGCCGCGTGCATCGTGTGCTCACGCTGCGTGCGGGCGTGCTCCGAGACGCAGGGCACGTTCGCACTCACCGTCGAGGGCCGCGGGTTCGACTCGCGGGTCAGCGCCGGGGGCACCGACTTCCTGAACAGCGAGTGCGTCTCGTGCGGCGCCTGCGTGCAGGCCTGCCCCACCGACGCGCTCACCGAGAAGTCGGTGGTCTCGCTCGGGATGCCGACCCGTTCGGTCGTCACCACCTGCGCGTACTGCGGGGTCGGCTGCTCGTTCAAGGCCGAGGTGCAGGGCTCGGGCGACGACACCCGGGTCGTGCGGATGACGCCGTGGAAGGACGGCGGCGCCAACGAGGGCCACTCGTGCGTCAAGGGCCGCTTCGCCTATGGGTACGCCGCGCACACCGACCGGCAGATGGAGCCCATGGTCCGCGACTCGATCGACGACCCGTGGCGCGTCGTGTCGTGGGACGAGGCCATCGAGCGCGTCGCGTCGGGGTTCCGGGCGGTGCAGGAGCGGCACGGCGTGGGGGCGATCGGCGGCATCTCCTCCTCGCGCTGCACCAACGAGGAGGTGTACGTCGTCCAGAAGATGGTGCGGGCGGCGTTCGGCAACAACAACGTCGACACCTGCGCGCGGGTCTGCCACTCCCCCACCGGGTACGGGCTGAACCACGCCTTCGGCACCTCGGCCGGCACCCAGGACTTCGCCTCGGTCGAGCAGTGCGACGTCATGCTCGTCATCGGCGCCAACCCCACGGACGCGCACCCGGTGTTCGCGTCGCGGATGAAGCGCCGCATCCGCGAGGGCGCGAAGGTCATCGTGGCCGACCCGCGGCGCATCGACCTGGTGCGCGGCCCGCACGTGGAGGCCACCTACCACCTGCCGGTGCGGCCGGGCACCAACGTCGCGCTCGTCAACGCGATGGCGCACGTCATCGTCACCGAGGGGCTGCACGACGCGGCCTTCGTGGCGTCGCGCACCGAGGGCGCCGAGGGCTACCTCGAGTTCATCGCGCGGCCCGAGCACTCGCCCGAGGCCACCGAGGCCGAGACCGGCATCCCGGCGGCCGACCTGCGTGCGGCGGCCCGGCTGTACGCGGGGGGCCCGAACTCGGCGATCTACTACGGGCTCGGGGTCACCGAGCACAGCCAGGGCTCGACGATGGTCATGGGGATGGCGAACCTGGCGCTGCTCACCGGCAACCTCGGGCGCGAAGGCGTGGGGGTGAACCCGATGCGCGGGCAGAACAACGTGCAGGGGTCGTGCGACATGGGCTCGTTCCCGCACGAGCTGCCGGGGTACCGGCACGTGTCGCGGCCGGAGGTGCGCGCGATCTACGAGTCGCTGTGGGGCGTCACCATCCAGCCCGAGCCGGGGCTGCGCATCCCGAACATGTTCGACTCCGCGATCGGCGGCTCGTTCATGGGGCTGTACGTGCAGGGCGAGGACATCGCGCAGAGCGACCCCGACACCCATCACGTCGAGGCCGCGCTGCGCGCCATGGAGCTCGTGGTGGTGCAGGACCTGTTCCTCAACGAGACCGCCCGGTTCGCGCACGTGTTCCTGCCGGGCAGCTCGTTCCTCGAGAAGGACGGCACCTTCACCAACGCCGAGCGCCGCATCAACCGGGTGCGCCCGGTGATGCCGTCGCGCGTCGGCAAGGACGAGTGGCAGGTGGCGTGCGAGATCGCGACGGCCATGGGCTACCCGATGTCGTACGAGGCGCCGTCGCAGATCATGGACGAGATCGCCGCCACCACACCGACCTTCGCCGGGGTGTCGTTCGCGCGGCTCGACGCGGAGGGCTCGATGCAGTGGCCGGTCAACGACGCCGCGCCGCACGGGACGCCGACGATGCACGTGGGGTCGTTCGTGCGCGGGCTGGGGCAGCTGACGCCCACCGTCTACGTGCCGACCACCGAGCGCGCCAACCGCCGCTACCCGCTGGTGCTCACGACGGGGCGCATCCTGTCGCAGTACAACGTGGGGGCGCAGACGCGGCGGACGCCGAACTCGACCTGGCATCCCGAGGACGTCCTCGAGATCCACCCGTCGGACGCCGAGATGCGCGGCGTCTCGTCCGGTGACGTGGTCGAGCTGTCGTCGCGGGTGGGCACGACGCGGCTCACGGCGCTGGTGTCGGACCGGATGCCCGCCGGCGTCGTCTACACGACGTTCCACCACCCCGTCACGGGCGCCAACGTGGTGACGACCGAGAACTCCGACTGGGCCACGAACTGCCCCGAGTACAAGGTGACGGCGGTGCAGGTCCAGGTGGTCACCGAGGCGTCGCGGCGTGAGGCATCGGTCGAGGCCGATCAGGATGTCGGGTCGTCGGCGTCGATGCCGGTCGGGGCGATGGCGAGGCACCGCCGGTGAGCGGTGACCTCCCGCCCGTCGCCCGGCTCGGGCACGACCTGGTGCGCAACTTCGAGGCCCTCCCGCCCGAGAAGGCCGCCGCGGAGATCGCCACGCACATCCGCAAGTTCTGGGAGCCGCGGATGCGCCGCGAGCTGCTCGCCCACATCCGGCTCGGCGATGCCCCTGTCGATCCGCTCCTCGTGCGCGCGGCCGAGGACCTGGTCGAGGGCGACGTCGACCACGCAGAGGTCAAGGAACCGTCCGGCGGCTGAGCGCACACGCTGAGGCCCTGGCCAACAGGAGGCGGATAGGCGCATCTCGGCGCGTGATCACGTCTTTCGCGCCGGCCGCACTCAGCTGAGCCCCGGACAGTGGTGCAGCCCGATCGTTGAGTTCGTGGCTGTCACGTGTGTCGGTGCTGGACGGGGTGCGGCCACCGCGTGATCCTTCTCGTGAACCCTCACCAGCGCTGCGCACCCTGGACCAGTAGGGCGCACGCGTACGTTCAGCACCCTTCCCGATCAAAGGAGATCCACGATGGCCCAGGTCGACCCGCGGCTCACGTCCCCCGATTCGGTGGGGATGAGCGCCGACCGCCTCGAGCTGATCGCGCCCGCGCTGCAGAAGTACGTCGACCAGGGCGGCTACGCCGGCTTCACGACGTTGGTGTCGCGCCGCGGTCGGCTCGTGCACTCCGAGTGCCTCGGTTGGCAGGACCGCGAGGCCGGCGTGCCCGTGGCGGAGGACACGATCTACCGCCTCTACTCGATGACCAAGCCGATCATCTGCACCGCCCTGATGACCCTCTTCGAAGAGGGGAAGTTCCAGCTCGTCGACCCGGTCGCCAAGTGGATCCCGGCCTTCGCGGCGACGAAGATCGCCGGGCCGGGCGGGACGCTCGAGGACCAGTCGCTGCTGCGCCCGATGCAGGTCCGCGACCTGATGAGCCACACCAGTGGGCTCACCTACGACTTCCTCGAGGACTTCCCGGTCGCGGAGCAATACCGCCAGAAGCGGATCGGCAACGACCCGACGCGTACCCTTGAGCAGTTCGTCGACGAGGTCGCCACGCTTCCGCTGGCCTTCGCGCCGGGGACGCGGTGGCACTACAGCGTGGGCATCGACGTCGCAGCCCGCCTGATCGAGGTGATCTCGGGCCAGAAGCTCGGGGAGTTCCTCTCGGAGCGCCTGTTCGGCCCGCTCGGTATGACGGACACGGGTTTTGGCGTGCCGGAGTCGGAGCGTGGCCGTCTTGCCGCCATGTACGGCCTCCCGGACATCGTCGGCCAGGACATGACGTTCACCAAGCTCGCGATCGCCTTCGCCACCGGCGACCTCGGCCGCCGGGACGTGGACGCGACGTACCCGAGCGACACCCCGGATGTCTTCCAGCGCGGTGGCCACGGCCTGTTCGGCACCGGTTCGGACTACCTGCGGTTCGCGAACATGCTGCTCACGGGCAAGGCCGAGGACGGTACCCGCATCCTCGGCCGCAAGACGCTCGAGCTGATGCACACCAACCACCTCGCGCCGGCGCTGCTCCCGTACACCCTGGGCGGCGTTGCAGCGCCCGGGTACGGGTTCGGCCTCGGCTCCCGCGTCGCCATGGACATCGGCCAGACCGCACTGGCGGGCTCGGTCGGCGAGTTCGGCTGGTCCGGTGCGGCCAAGACCTACTTCTGGGTCGACCCGGTGGAGGAGATCGTCGGGGTGCTCATGACGCAGCACATGGTCGGCTTCGACCTGCCCGAGGCCGACTTCCGCGCGGTCGTCTACCAGGCCATCGAGGACTGACGCCCTGGCCGGCAGTCGGTTCGCCGGGGTGCGTGGCGACGGATTCGTGACGTCGTGAGGCGGCCGCCGCCCCGGCGGCTGCCGCCCCCGGCACCGCTGTCGACGGGGCCACGTCGGCAGAGCGTGACACCTCCGAAAGCGCGGTCCCCGGCAGTGACTCCCCGCCCCAGCAGACGAGGTCGACGCACATCCGCGGCGCCGCTAGCTTACGGTGCCGGCCAGTCCGAGGGTCCTCGCTCAGATGCTGACCCACCGTATGTCGACGACGCTTGAAGACTGGACGGTCGCGACGCCCGAGATCCCATGCCTGAGGTTCCGTGGGCATCCATCGCCGTCTACGCAACATCGTCGTGCACGAGTACTTCCGGCTGAATCCAGACGTGATCCGCGGCATCGTCGGCACGCGCTGGCGGACCTGGCTCACGCAAGGTCAAGTCCCCGGTGGTGGTGTAACGCTGCGTGATCTTCGTTGGGTTAGGCGGTCAGGGCGGACATGGGTTCTGCTCCGTTCTCGGGGTCGGTGGTGGTGAGGGGGGTCAGGCGAGAGCGGGTCAGGACTTCCAGGCCGAGGTAGCGGCGTCCTTCTGCCCATTCGTCGGTCTGCTCGGCCAGGACCGCGCCGACGAGGCGGACGATCGCTTCTCGGGTGGGGAAGATGCCGACGGAGTCGGTGCGGCGGCGGATCTCGCGGTTGAGGCGTTCGGCGGGGTTGTTGGACCAGATCTGGGTCCACACGTCCTTGGGGAACGCGGTGAAGGCCAGGATGTCCTCGCGGGCGGCGGCCAGGTGCTGCGCGACCGCGGGCAGCTTGTCGCTGACGTAGTCGATCAGCCGGTCGAACTGGGCGTGTACGGCCGCGGCGTCGGGCTGGTCGTACACCGAGTGCAGCATCGCCTTGACGGCCGGCCACATGCTTTTGGGACAGATACTCATCAGGTTCGCGGCGTAGTGCGTGCGGCAGCGCTGCCAGGACGCGCCGGGCAGGTTCGCCGCGATCGCCTCGACCAGCCCGGGGTGGGCATCGGAGGTGACCAGCTTGACCCCGGCCAGGCCGCGGGCGACCAGGTCGGCGAAGAACTCGTTCCACGCCGCCCCGGTCTCGCTGGTGGCCACCCGCATGCCCAGGACCTCACGGTGCCCGTCGCCGTTGACCCCGACCGCGACCAGGACGACCGCGTTGACCACCCGTCCTCCCTCGCGGACCTTCATCGTCAACGCGTCCGCGGCCACGAACGTGAACGGCCCGGCCGGGCCCAGCGGGCGGTGGCGGAAGTCCTCGACCTGCTGGTCGAGGTCGGCGGCCATCCGCGAGACCTGCGAACGGCTCAGCGAGTCGATCCCCAAGGTCTTGACCAGCTTGTCCATCCGCCGGGTGGACACCCCGGCCAGGTAGCAGTCGGCCACCACGGTGACCAGCGCCGACTCCGCGCGCTTACGACGCTCCAGCAGCCACTGCGGGAAGTAGCTCCCCGTGCGCAGCTTGGGCACGGCCACGTCGATCGTGCCGACCCGGGTGTCCAGCTCGCGGTGGCGATAGCCGTTGCGCTGCGCGACCCGCTCCGGGCTGGGGCGTCCCCACTCCGCGCCGACCACCGCATCCGCATCCGCGGACAGCAACGCGTTGATGATCGACTGCAGCAGCGAACGCATCAGGTCCGGCGAGGCTTCGGCCAACGCCTCGCCAAGCAGCCCAGCAGGGTCGACAATGTGTGGTGCGGTCATCGTGATGCTCCGTTCGAGAGTGCTGTGAGAGGTTCACTCGAAGGATCACGCGGTGGCCGCATCCACGTCCAGCCCCAACCCGAGGACGGCGACCGCGCTACACCACTATCCGGGACTCAACTTCACGCAATCCACAACTGCTGAGCCCAGCCGCCTGGCTCTCGTCCATCCGAGGCGCCTCCGCGCGTGAGCGCGGGGGTGGACCCTCGCACAAGAACAGCCGCGTCGCGGCGGAAGGACTCAGTTGCTCCCTTCGTCGCTAGTGCGCCCTCGGCGGGCGGGCAGCGGTCTCCGCCTTTGCTGGAAGAATCCAGCGGAGTTCTGCTGAATTGAGACTCCTCACGGCACGATGGACCTCGTGAAGGACTGGGACGTGGAGTTCGAGGGTCCAGTCGTGGAGTGGCGGGGACCGGCGCCCTTCTTCTTCGTGGACGTTCCGGACGACGTGAGCGCCGCCATCAAAGTCGCCGCCCGCGGGCTGGAGTACTGGGGCCAGGTAGCAGTGGTGGTGCGCATCATCGACATTGAGTTCACGACAGCGCTGTTCCCCAAGGAGGGGCGATACCTCCTGCCGTTGAAGAATGTGGTTCGGGACTCGGCGGGTATCACAGTGGATCAGATGCTGACGGTGGAGTTGACCGTCGAACGACACCGCTGACCCAACTGGCGATGCGTGCAGGTGTAGCCCGGCAGGCGGCGCTGTGACGCAGGCCCAAGAGGATGTCCTGACTGGGCCGGCAGGGGAGCGTCAGAACCACGCCGCCAGGAATCACGGGCTTGCCGACCGTAGGGGAGCAAGTTACCTTGGAGGGGTGCTGGAGGACCCGATCATTGCACCGTCGGCCTTCAAGCACGGTCTGGGCGCGGAGGACATCCTCCACGCTTATCGAGACCCGATCCGGGTCTGGGACCTGGGCGACGGGTTCACGATGATGCTCGGCCCGAACTCGGCCGCCATCATTCTCGAAGTCGGTTACGTCGAGGGCGACACTGCCGTGGTCATCGTCCACGCCATGCGCGCCCGTAAGAGATTCCTCGAGTGATGCCACATGCCTAGAACTGTCGAAGAGATCCTCAAGCACGCCGACGAGCTCGCTGCTCGCTTCGAGGACTACGAGCCCGCACCCGGCGACGAGCAGGATGCCCAGGCCGTGGCCCTCCTGCGCGTCGCCGTCCAAGAACGCTCCGCAGCCGAACAGCACGTCATCGACGCGATCCAGGCCGCCCGCACCGCGGGGATGTCCTGGTCGGCGATCGGGGCGTTCGTCGGCACCAGCGGAGAAGCCGCCCGTCAGCGCTACGCGGGCAAGGTCGCCTGACCGGCCGCCTGCCGCTCAACCCGCCTTCAGGTCGCCAGCCGAAGCAGGGGTAGCCCCTTCTGGGCGGAAGGACGCACCTCCCGCAGACCCGTGGGGCGGTCAGGGGCCTCGCCACCGAAGGCGTACTGGCACTGGCCGTCGCGGTGAGGGCTCACGAAAGGAGCCGACGCAGCTGACTGGTCGAGTGGCCCAGGGCGTAGCGACCATCACCTCAAGGGCGACGACCCATCCGGCGTAGAACAGCCCCAGCCCGGCGGCCACGCAGATGCCGGCGATGATCCAGAAGCGGATGACGATGGTGATCTCGGCCCAGCCCAGCAGCTCGAAGTGGTGGTGCAGCGGCGCCATCCGGAAGACCCGCGTGCCGCGCAGCCTGAAGCTCGCCACCTGGATGATCACCGACAGCGTGATGATGACGAACAGCCCACCGAGCACCACCAGCAGCAGCTCGGTGCGGGTGAGGATCGCCATCCCCGCAAGCCCGGCCCCCAGCGACAGCGACCCGATGTCGCCCATGATGATCTGCGCCGGCGACGCGTTCCACCACAGGAACCCGAAGCACGCCCCCGCCACCGAGCACGCCACCACGGCCAGGTCGAGCGCGTTCGGCACCTCATAGCAGGCGGCACCCGGCACCGCCGCGCAGCTCTGGTTGTTCTGCCACAGCGCGATCAGCGTGTACGCCGCGAACACCGTCACCGAGGCACGGGGGCCGCCGCCAGGATCGGCTGGTCGAACCCCACGCCGGGCGACGGCGGGCTCCGAGCTGGCGATGCGGCGACCCGCGGCGTTCTGCTCGATGAACGTCCCAACCGGGTCCGGGGGCGGCGCCTGCGCCGCCCACCGGGTCAGCCCCTGACCGAATCTCCTCCAGACGCGACGGCGTAAAGGGCGCTGTCGAGGATCAACCGTTCTGGGGGAAGCCCAGCTCGAGGCCGCCGTGGCTCGGGTCGAGCCAGCGCGAGGTGACCACCTTGCCGCGGGTGAAGAAGTGCACGCCCTCCATGCCGTGGGCGTGGGTGTCGCCGAACAGGCTGTTCTTCCAGCCGCCGAAGGAGTAGTAGGCCATCGGCACGGGGATCGGCACGTTGATGCCGATCATCCCGACCTCGACCTCGTTCTGGAAGCGACGGGCGGCGCCACCGTCGTTGGTGAAGATCGCGGTGCCGTTGCCGTACGGGTTGGCGTTGATCAGCGCCAACGCCTCGTCGTAGGTCTTAACCCGCAGCACCGAGAGCACGGGGCCGAAGATCTCGTCCTGGTATAGCGACATGTCCGGCGTCACGTGGTCGAACAACGTCGGCTTGAGGAAGTAGCCCTCCCCCTCGGCATCGACCTCGCCCTCGCGGCCGTCCACCACCAGCGTCGCACCCTCGGCCACCCCGGCATCGAGGTAGGAGGCCACCTTGTCGCGGTGCTGCTTGGTGACCAGCGGCCCCATGTCGCAGGCGCGCGTCCCGTCGCCGGTGACCAGCCTGCCCATCCGGTCCGTGATCCGTGCGATGAGGTCGTCGGCGATCGGCTCGACCGCGACCAGGGCCGAGATCGCCATGCAGCGCTCCCCCGCCGACCCGAACCCGGCGTTGACCGCGGCATCGGCGGCCAGGTCGAGGTCGGCGTCCGGCAGGACGATCATGTGGTTCTTGGCACCCCCGAGGGCCTGCACCCGCTTGCCGTGCGCGGTACCGGTCTCGTAGACGTACTTGGCGATCGGGGTGGACCCCACGAACGACACCGCCTTGACGTCCGGGTGGGTCAGGAGGGCGTCGACGGCCTCCTTGTCCCCGTTGACGACGTTCATGACCCCGTCCGGCAGCCCGGCCTCGGTCCACAGCTTCGCAATCGCGATCGCCGCCGAGGGGTCCTTCTCCGACGGCTTCAGCACCACCGCGTTCCCGGTGGCGATGGCGACCGGGATGAACCACATCGGCACCATGGCCGGGAAGTTGAACGGGCTGATGACCGCGACGACACCCAGGCTCTGCCGGATCGAGTACACATCCACCTTGGTCGAGGCGTTCTCGGTGAACCCGCCCTTCATCAGGTGCGGTATGCCGCAGGCGAACTCCGCCACCTCGAGGCCACGGGTCACCTCGCCGAGGGCGTCGGACAGGACCTTGCCGTGCTCGGCGGTGATCAGGGCCGCGATCTCCTCCTTGCGCTCGTCGAGCAGCTGGCGGAACTTGAACAGGACCTGGGTCCGCTTGGTGAGGGAGATGCTCCCCCACTCGTTCGACCACGCCTCCTTCGCGCCCGCCACGACCTCACCCACGAGGTCGGCCGACGCCAGGTCGAGGACACCGGTCTGCTCACCCGTCGCCGGGTTGAAGACCGGGCTCGTCCGCTCAGCGGTGCCCTCCCAGGACTTACCGGCAACGAGATGGGTGATGCGGCTGGGGGTATTCATGAGCAGGTCCTCGATCTGGGTGGAGTGGACGTGGGTTCGGTGGCAGAACGCGCTGACGGTGCGCGGTCAGCCGGTGACGTGGCGGTCGGTGACGTCGAGGGCGCGGTCGAGGATGTCGAGGCCCTCGGCCATCTCCTCGGCGGTGGTCGTGCACGGGGGGACCACGTGGGTGCGGTTGAAGTGGGTGAACGGCCAGAGCCCTTCGGCCTTGCACGCCGCGGCGAGCTCGGTCATCGGGGCCGCCGCGGGCCCGGAGGCGTTGTAGGGCACCAGCGGCTCGCGGGTCTCGGGGTCGCGCACCAGGTCCAGCGCCCAGAAGAACCCCAACCCGCGCACCTCGCCCACACTGGGGTGCTTGTCGGCGATCTCGGCCAGCCGGGGTGCGATGACGGTGTCGGCGACCTTGCGGACGTTCTCCAGGATGCCCTCCTCGTCGAAGATCCGCATCGAGGCCACCGCCGACGCGCACGCCAACGGGTGCCCCGAGTACGTCAGCCCGCCCGGGAAGACCCGCTCGTCGAACGTGGCCGCGATCTCGGCCGAGATCACCACCCCACCGAGCGGCACGTACCCGGAGTTGACGCCCTTGGCGAAGCAGATCAGGTCCGGCACCACGCCCCAGTGGTCGACCGCGAACCACTCACCACACCGCCCGAACCCGGCCATCACCTCGTCGGCGATGTACACGATGCCGTGCTCGTCACAGATCTCGCGGACCCCGGCCAGGTACCCCTCCGGCGGCACCAGGATCCCGTTGGTGCCGACCACGGTCTCGAGCATGATCGCCGCGATCGTGTGCGCGCCCTCGACCATGATCGTCTCGCGCAGGTGCTGCAACGCCCGCTCGCACTCCTGCGCCGCGTCGGCGGAGTGGAACGGCGAGCGGTACGGGTAAGGCCCCCAGAAGTGCACGATCCCCGCCACCCCCGGCTCGTTGGCCCACCGCCGCGGGTCACCCGTCGCGGCGATCGAGCCCGCGGTGGCGCCGTGGTAGCTGCGGTACGTGGTCAGCACCTTGTTCCGCCCCGTGTGCAGCTTCGCCATCCGCATCGCGTTCTCGGTGGCCTCCGCGCCACCGTTGGTGAAGAACACCTTGTCCAGGCTCCCCGGCGCGCGCTCGGCGATCATCCGCGCCGCCTCCGAACGCGACTCGTCCGCGAAGCTCGGCGCGATGGTGCACTGCCGGGCCGCGGCCTCCTGGATCGCCGCGACCAGCTTCGGATGCTGGTAGCCGATGTTGACGTTCACCAGCTGGCTCGAGAAGTCCAGGTACCGCTTCCCCTCGAAGTCCCAGAAATGACTCCCCGACGCCCCCGCGATCGGCAACGGACTGATCTGAGCCTGCGCCGACCACGAATGGAACACGTGCGCCCGGTCGTCCTGCGCCACCCGGGCGCCCTTCTCCGGGTCGGGGACGAAGTCTCGGGTGTCGAAGGTGGTCATCGGACCATCCGCCTCTCGTGGTGTCGTGCGATGGGGTGCTCTGGTGGTCAGAGCGCGGGCTTCTCGATCGATCGGGGCGTCAGGCCCAGGCCGCGGACGTGGGCGGCGATCTCGCCGAGGGGTGCGACCCACACGTCGTCGCAGGCGACGACCTCCGCCATCAGGTCGGACAGGGCCGCGGCCCTCGACGGTCGGCCGCTGAGGAAGGGGTGGTTCGTCAGCACCCAGCATCCGCCGGCGTCGCGCAGCGCCGAGAACTCGGCCCGCCACAGCTCGACGGCTTTCGCCGGGGTCTCGATGAGCCCGGAACCGGTGATGTCGGGCAGGAAGCAGTACTGCTCCCAGTCGTCGAGGGCCCACTGGATCGGGATCTCCACGAGGGAGGTGTCGCCGACGGCGAGCTCGTACGGGGTGTCGGCGTCCATGAGGGAGGAGTCGTAGAGGAACCCGCGCTCGGCGAGGAGAGCGGGGGTGCGCCAGGACAGGTCCCACATGGGGGCGCGGTAGCCGACGGGTCGCACGCCGGCGACCTCCTGTAGGGCGGCCAGGCCGCGCTCGATCGCCTCCACCTCCTCCGCTTCGGTCAGGGCGGTCGGCTGCTCGTGCAGGTAGCCGTGGTGGGCGATCTCGTGTCCCGCGTCGGCGATGCGTCGCACCGTGTCGGGGTAGCGATGGGCGGTGTACCCCGGGACGAAGAACGTCGACCGGATGCCGTGGCGCTCGAGCAGGTCGAGGAGGCGCGGCACCCCGACCAGGGGTCCGTAGGCCTGGTGGCTGACCACGCTCATCCGGTCCGCCGTGCCGGGCGATCCCCAGAGCACGGCGGACTCGGCGTCGACGTCGAAGGTGAAGGCCGCCGCCGATCGTGCGCCGCCGGGCCACGGGACCGAGTCCGCCGGCACGCCACCCGTGGCGGCGGCCGCCCGGTCGTTCATGTGCGCACCGCGAGGAGGCTGATGAGGTCGTAGGCGAGGTGCGCGGCGGCGACCGCGGTCACCTCGGCGTGGTCGTAGGCGGGAGCCACCTCGACGATGTCCGCACTGACCAGCCTCAGGTCGCCCAGGCCCCGCAGGATCGCGAGCAGCTCGCGGCTGGTCAGCCCCCCGGCCTCGGGCGTGCCCGTGCCGGGCGCGAAGGCCGGGTCGAGGACGTCGATGTCGATCGAGACGTGCACCGGGAGGTCACCGACCCGGGCCTTGATCCGCTCCACCGCGCCCGCCACCCCGATGCTGTCCAGGTCACGGGCGTGGATGCAGGTGAACCCGAGCTCGGCGTCGTCGAGCAGGTCACGCCGGTCGTAGAGCGACCCGCGGATGCCGACGTGGGCCGAGTGCCCCTTGGCGACCAGGCCCTCCTCCGAGGCCCGGCGGAAGGGCGTCCCGTGGGTGCAGGGCGCCCCGAAGTAGGTGTCCCACGTGTCGAGGTGAGCATCGAAGTGCACGAGGGCGATCGGTCCGTACGCGGTGTGCAGCGCACGCAGCAGCGGCAGCGAGATGGTGTGGTCCCCGCCGAGGGCCACCAGGGGGCGGCCGGGGCCGATGAGCTCGGTCGCGGCGGCGGAGATCGCCTCGAGGCCCTCGGTGATGTCGAACGGGTTGGCCACCACGTCCCCGGCGTCGACGACCTGGGCCACCTCGAAGGGGCTGACGTCCTGCGCGGGGTTATACGGCCGCAGCAGCCGTGACGCCGCCCGGATCGCCGACGGCCCGAAGCGCGCGCCCGGCCGGTAGGTCACCCCCGCGTCGAAGGGGACCCCCAGGACGGCGATGTCGAAGTCGGGTACGTCCTCGCGCCGGGGCAGCCGCGCGAACGTGGGGAAGCCGGCGTAGCGGGGCGAGCGCATCCCGTCGACCTGGCCCACGTTGCCGTTGCTGTGGCGTACGTACTCTTCGCTCATCTGACTCCTCTTTCCTCTAGGCCCGGGCGCGGGTGGAGCCGCCGTTGACCTGGACGACCTGACCGACCATGGACCCGAGGCGGTGGTCGGCGAGCAGCGCGACCGCCGCGGCGACTTCCTCGGCGGCACCGATGCGACCGAGGGGGATGCTCTGCGCGTAGGTCTCGTGCATCTCGCTCAGGCTCACCCCGGCGGCATCGGCGTCGACGAGGAGCTGCGGGGTGTCGATGACGCCCGGAGCGATCGCGTTGACGACGATCCCTTCGGGGGCCAGCTCGCGGCCCAGGGTCTTGGTCAGCGAGACCAGCCCGGCCTTCGAGGCCGCGTAGGCGGTCGCGTCGGGCCAGCCGATGACCCCCCACTCGCTCGCGATGATCACGATGCGCCCTCCCCCACTCGCGCGCATCCCCGGCAGGACAGCCTGGATGAGGTGGAAGGTCCCACCGAGGTTGGTGTCGACGACCCGCCACCAGTCGTCCTCGTCGTCCTGGGTCAGGGGCGACATCGACATGTAGGCGTGGTTCGCCACGAGGATCCGGATGGGGCCCACCCGACCCTCGACGTGGGCGACGACCCGGGCCACGGCCGCCGGGTCGCTGACGTCGCCGACCGCCGTCACGCCACCGAGCTCGTGGGCCAGCGAGGTCAGCTCGGGGCTCTCGGCCAGGTCGTTGAGAGCGACGACCGCCCCGTCAGCGGCCAGCCGCCGGGCGTGAGCGACGCCCATCCCGCGCGCGGCACCGGTGACCAGGGCGACGCGGCCCTCGAGGATGCCGGCCACCTCAGATCACCGCCCCGGCGTTGGGGTTGAGGATCTCGCCGACACAGAAGGTGCCCTCCTCGATGAGCCAGGCCACGCACCGGGCGACCTCCTCGGGCGAGCCCAGGCGGCGGATCGGCAGGGTCTCGAGGTACTCGGCGGCCCGCCACGGCGAGTCGGGGGCGAGCAGCGGGGTGTCCGTCGGGCCGGGGGCGACGGCGTTGACGCGGACGTCGCGGGGAGCGACCTCAGCGGCGAGCGACCGCACGAACCCGATGATGGCCCCCTTGGCCGCGGCGTAGTGCGCGTCCCCGTCGCCGCCACCGACCGCCAGCTCGCTGGTGATGGCGACGATGCTGCCCGCACCCCGGTCCACCATCGCGGGCAGGACGCTCCTGCTCAGGTTGCGCAGCCCGCCGAGATGCACCCGGAGCATCCTCGTCCACTGCTCGAGGGTGATGTCGCTGACCGGCGCCATCGCGTAGTGGCCGGCGACGCTGACCGCCGCATCGACCGGCCCGAGCTCGCCGCGGATGGCCTCGACCGCGGCCGCCACGGCCGCAGCGTCGGTGACGTCGACGGCCACGCTCATGTCGCACCCGGCACTCGCCAAAAGGTCCAGGCCACCCACCCGCCAGCCATGGGCGGCCAGCATGGCCACAACGGCGGCGCCGATGCCGCTGGCCGCACCGGAGACGACCGCGACACCGCCGGCGCGAGGGGGCTGGGGACTGTCCGGGCTCATGGTCGAGCCGTCACTGGGTGACGGCGAGGCCGGCCTCGTCGGCGGCCTCCTCGTCGTCGATGACGGAGGTCGGCACCAGGCGGGTGCGCACGCTGGCATAGATCCCGACGCCGATGATCCCGAGGACGAGAACCGCCAGCCAGACGGACCAGTCGAGGTACCGCTGGCCGGGGTAGACGGGGCGGGGCCAGGAGATGTTCAGGAACTGCAGGGCCGCCCAGACGGCCGCGACGACGGCGACGACCGGCGTGAAGCGGCCCAGGCTGAAGGGTCCGGCTCGCCACGTCCCACGGGCCCGCGCGACCAGGAGGCCGACCAGCGGGAACAGGAACGCCAGGTAGAAGCCCCCGGAGGTGAAGTTCACCATGATCGTGTAGACGTTCTCGGCGACCCGGCTGAGCAGGAGGAGGGCCATGCCGATCACGGTGGTCACGAAGATCGCGTTGGCCGGGATGCGCTGGCCCGTGCTCAGCCTGCCCAGGACCCCGGACCCGGGGAGCGCGCCGTCCCTCGCGTAGGACCAGATGACGCGCGAGGCCGAGGTCTGCAGGGCCAGGAAGCTGGCGACGAAGCCGATGAGGAAGAGGATCTCCACGGGCTTGGCGATCGACGGGCCGAGGGCGCTCGTCAGGGTCTCGTAGACGGGGTCCGCGACGTCACCGCTGGCGACGGCGCCCAGGTCGGGGATCGCGAGGATGATCGCCAGGCTGGAGTACATGACGACGATCGCGATGAGCACGATCGAGGAGATGACCGCCTTGGGCAGGTTGCGCCGCGGCTCGTGCACCTCTTCGGCGATGGCACCGGCACTCTCGAAGCCCACGAAGGACCAGCCGACGAACATCACGGCGACCAGGAAGGGCCCGGAGACCGCCAGGTAGCCGCCGGCCCCGCCGCTGCCCTGGGTCAGGACGGACAGGGGGTTGACCCGGTGGGCCAGCAGCAGCCAGGTGCCGAGCCCCAGGGAGCCGACGACCTCGGCGATGATGCTCGCCGTCATGAAGATCTTCAGCGCCTGCCGACCGACGAGGTTCAGGCCGGTGGCGAGCACGAGGATCACCGCGGCGATCAGGGCCCGCTGGGTGCCGGTGGGCGCCTCCACACCCGCGATGTTCGCGACGAAACCGGCCGCGCCCAGGCCCACTGCGACCATGGCGATCACGAGGGTCCACATGTACGTCCACCCGGCGAACCAGCCGTAGCCGTTGCCGATGAGCCGTCGGGACCACTGGTAGATCGAGCCTTCGAGCGGCCAGCGCGAGACGAGCATCGCGAAGACGAAGGCCACGATCAGCTGACCGCCGAAGACGACGAGGAACGCCCACCAGAAGCTGGGGCCGGCCGCGCCGATGGCGAGCCCGAAGATGCCGTAGAGGGCGACGATCGGGGAGATGAAGGCGAAAGCGAAGGCGAAGGACGACCAGAGCGAGAACTCCCGCTTGAGGACGTGGTCGGGGTTGACGGTCTGCGACATGTGAAACCTCCGGTGAGGGACTCCGTTGACCCTTTGCGCCCACGGTGATGGCCCACGGGGTGGGGTGGCAAGTGTTTGGGCCGTAGAAGGGTGCAACCCATAACGGCCGCCGAGGTGGTTGTGCGAATGTCCAACCGCCGGCGGTCCACTGGGCTACATTCGCACCATGCGCGAGCGCCCGCCGTCCTGCACGGTGGCCGACCTGCTCGCCGCCTCGGACCTCGGCTTGGGCCTCGCGACGCCCGCGGCCGACCTCACGCGGCCGGTCCGGTGGGTCCAGACGACCGAGCTCGTCGACCCCTCGCAGTACCTGCGGCCGGACGAGCTGGTCTGCACCGTGGGCACCTCGTTGCTCGACCGTGGGGCCGTCACCACCTTCGCCGAGGCCGTCGCGGCGCGGGCGGCGGCGCTGTGCTTCGGTCTGGGTGACGTCCACGACGACCTCCCGGACGGCCTGGCCGAGGCCTGCGAGCGACTGGGCCTGCCGCTCCTGGCACTGCCGTACGGGGTCGCCTTCCTCGCGGTCGCGGACGTGGTGGAGACGCTGCGCGGGCAGGCGTCCCAGGCAGAGTCGCTCGGGCACCTCGTCGACCTCGTCCAGTCGGGCATGGCACGACCCGAGTCGTTGGGCGACACCCTCGCCGGGCACGGGCTCGACCCGAGGTCGCTCGTCGTGGCCGCCTGGCCGCCCGGGTCCGCTCCACTGCTCCTGGGCCGGCTCGAGGGCGGCGCGGTGGCCGAGACCGACGACCAGACGGTGACCCTCTCCGGGTCGCTGAGGCCGGTGCTGGCGGCCGCGGATGCCACCCGGCTTCGCTGCGGGTACGCCGACCCGGTCGCCCTGGCCGACCTCGGCTCGGCCCTCTCGGCGGCCCGACTCGCCTTCGCGGCCGCGCCGAACGGGGGCGGCGCGTGTGGACCCGACGACGTCGCGTCGTTCAGCCTGCTCCTCGAGTCGATCCCCCGGGAGAGGCTGCAGCCCTTCCTGATCCGACTCATCGAACCCCTGGTGGCAGCAGGCGGCCACGCCTCACCGACCTACCTGGACACGCTGCGCGAGTTCCTCGACCACGACCTGTCCGTCGGCCGGACGGCGAAAGCCCAGTTCCTCCACCCCAACACGGTGCGGCACCGGCTCTCGCTCATCAAGGAGCTCACCGGGAAGGACCCGTTCGCCACGGACGGCGTGCTCGCGCTGGCCGTCGCGGTGCGGGCTCACGAGAGGAGTCGACGCGGCTGACCGGACGCGTGCGCCCGGGTAGAGCGGGCATCACCTCAGAGGGCGACGACCCATTCGGCGTAGAACAACCCCAGCCCGGCGGCCACGCAGATGCCGGCGATGATCCAGAACCGGATGACGATGGTGATCTCGGCCCAGCCGAGCAGCTCGAAGTGGTGGTGCAGCGGCGCCATCCGGAAGACCCGCGTGCCGCGCAGCCTGAAGCTCGCCACCTGGATGATCACCGACAGCGTGATGATGACGAACAGCCCACCGAGCACCGCCAGCAGCAGCTCGGTGCGGGTGAGGATCGCCATCCCCGCAAGCCCGGCCCCCAGCGACAGTGACCCGGTGTCGCCCATGATGATCTGCGCCGGCGACGCGTTCCACCACAGGAACCCGAAGCACGCCCCCGCCACCGAGCACGCCACCACGGCCAGGTCGAGCGCGTTCGGCACCTCGTAGCAGGCGGCACCCGGCACCGCCGCGCAGCTCTGGTTGTTCTGCCACAGCGCGATCAGCGTGTACGCCCCGAACACCATCACCGACGCACCAGCGGCCAGTCCGTCGAGCCCGTCGCTGATGTTGACCCCGTTCGACGCCCCGGTGATCAGCAGGTTGGCCCAGACGACGAACAGCACCACCCCCAGCACCGGCCCGGCGAACGCGAGGTCGAGGCCGGTGTCGCGGATGAACGAGATCGCCGTCGAGGCCGGCGCGCGCCCGGCGTCGTCGGTCACGAACAGGGCTCCCAGCGCGAACATCAACGTCACGACGGCCTGCCCGGCCAGCTTCTGCCGCGACGTCAGGCCCAGGCTCCGCTCGCGGCTGACTTTGGTGTAGTCGTCGAGGAGGCCGACCAGCCCCAGCCCGAGCATCAGGAACAGCACCAGCCCGGCGCTCGGCGACAGCGGGTCGTGCATGCCGGGCCGCAGCCCGCTGACGTCGGCCAGCAGCAGCAGCCCGTGCGAGACGAGGTACCCCACCACCGTCGCGCCCAGGATGACGACGCCGCCCATCGTGGGCTTGCCCCGCTTGTAGTGGTGGTGGGTCAGGTCGTCGTGGATGAACTGCCCGTACCGTCGGCGTACCAGGTACCGGGCGAACAGCGGTGTCCCCAGCAGCGCCACCACCATCGAGACACCCCCCGCCAGCAGGATGTTGACCATCAGCACTCTTCCTCGCACGTCCCCCCGGCCGCGGGCGCTCCACGGCCGGCACCACCCTGCCCGGCCGGGCTCCGTCGGTCACGAACCGACACGCGGTCGTCGTCCGCCGGGTCAACGGCCCAGGGCCATCAGGACGAGGCCGATGACGACGCAACCGATCCCACCCGCGAGACCCCAGGGCAGGTACCGGCGGACCCACTCGGCGGCGGTGAGCTCGCGCCGCCTCATCCGGCCGTGGGCGCCGACCACGAACGTCCGGGCGGGGGGTCGGAGCGGGCGACGACGGTCATGCGCACCGCCATCACCCCGTACAGCACCAGGACCGCGAGGCCCAGGACGACGAACATCACCGTTCCACGGTAGGCGCACCGGCGGCCCGGCGGAGGGACGAACCGGGCGCGCACTGGCCGGCGCGCGCCGAGGTGCGGTTGACTCGGACGCCTGGGGAGCGGGCGCGAGGCGCTCGCCGTCGTCACCACCTGGAGGAGACCCGATGACCCACTACCTGATCTCGTTCCCGAGCGGCGCCATGGACGCGACCCCCGACGAGCTGCCCGCCGTGGGCGAGGCCGCCATGGCCGTCGTGCACGCTGCGCGGGAGGCCGGCGTGCTGGTCTTCGCCGGCGGCATCGACGAGACGACCCCGCCGGTGCGGGTGGCCGGCGACGGCACGATCACCGACGACACCTACCCGCAGACTGCGCAGCTCGAGGGCGGCTACACGATCCTCGACCTGCCGACCCGCGAGGCTGCGCACGAGTGGGCCACCCGCATCGCCACCGCGTGCCGGTGCGCCCAGGAGGTGCGCGTCTTCGGGGAGGGCTCCGAGAGCCGCTGACGCCGCGGCCTTGCTTCCCCGGCCGCAGGCGGGATGAGCGGAGCCCCCGCGCTCAGAAGGGCGGGGCGTCGTCGAGCGAAAGTTGCGGAGGGGGGATGGCGGGCGCCGCGGCAGCCGCCGTGGCGCGGTGCCGCAGTGCGACCCGGTACTGCTCGATGACTCGCTCGAACGACTCCTCGAGCACGCTGGGGAGCTCCGGCACGGCGGCTGCCGGCGCCGCGGCATCGGCCTGGTCGGCGGGATCCGCGGGGTCGGCACGCAGCACCAGGAGGGCGAGGGCGTCGAGGGGCTCGGTGGTGCGCACCCGCCCGGTGGGGTCCTTCCAGGTGGCGGTGCCGTCGGGCGCGAGTCGGACCGACCATCCCGGCAGCTGTTTGATGCGGTGATGTCGCCGGCAGAGGCAGAGGAGGTTCGCGGCGTCGGTGGGTCCGCCGGGCCACGGCCGCACGTGGTCGAGGTCGCAGAAGCGGGCGGCGACCGAGCAGCCGGGGAAGCGACAGCGCCCATCGCGGGCCGTGACCATTGCGGTGAGCCGCTTCCCGGGCCGGTACCCGTCGCGGGCGAGACCACCGAGGACGTCGACCAGCGCCCCCGACCCCGGGTGGCACGGCTGGGTGACCACGGTGGTGCCGGCGGCGGCACCCACCCGCTCGAGCCAGCCGCGCTCGACGAGCATCGGCTCGCTCGGGCGGATGCCGGTCACCTGGACCAGGTCGCCGACCGCGCCGGAGGCCGCCTCCGGCGCGGCGTCGCCCGGAGTCGAGGCGGGAAACGCGGCCACGGCATCCAGGGCCCCGGCAGCCGGCGCTGCCTCGGCCGGGGTCGTGAGCACCAGCCGGACCTGGACGTCGGCCTGCTGGGTGACGAGGTCGGTGAGGGCGCGGCCCCGCGCCTGCTCGATGGTGCTGCAGACGCCGTCGGTGACGTACTGGCGGGCGAGCCGGTCGACCGCGGCCCAGGCGGCAGCGGAGTCCTCGGACGGGAAGGTGCCGTGCCACGCGTCGACCCCCGGCTCGGCGACCCAGCGGCGCAGCCCGGTCTCGCGGCGAGCCCGCTGGGCCCGCTGGCGCAGCAGGTCGGGCGAGAGGCGGGCGAGCACCCGGCGGGCCCGCCGGCGCAGGCCGGCCGCGGGCTCGGTGCCGAGGTGGGGGTCGAGGGCGGCGACGACCGCCTCGGCCACGGCCGCCGGAGCCTCGACGAGCTCGTCGGCGACGACACCCGCTCGGTAGGCGTCGAGACGACCCGCGCGCATCGCGTCGTGCAGGCCGCCGAGGCCCGTGGCGCCGGGACGTTCGTCGCACTCGGCCGGGACGGGCTCCCGGCCGGTGCGGCGGACCGCGGCCTCGACCACGTTCTGGGCCTGGTGGTGCGAGACCCCGAGGTGGGGCGCGACGAGGTCGGCGGCATCCAGCGCGACCCGGCCGGGGCCGTGCTCGTGGGTGCCCAGGGTGCCGTCGTCGAGCACGACCTGCTCGAACCGCGCGGCCCGGGCGACTGCGACGCTCTGCACCGCGGCGAGCCGGTTGACCAGCGCCTGGCAGTGGCCCGCCACCGCCAGCCACTCACCCTGACTCAGGGATGCGGGGTCGTGGACCGCGGCGTCGAGCCGGCGCAGGGCGGCATCCGCGGCGCTCATCGCGCCGTCGGCGACCTCGAACGTGTCAGCCATCGCAACCCCCTCCCCTGTGCCTCCATCGTACCGGTTCGAGCTGGGCCGGGCAAGCCCTTTGCTCTGTCAATAGCGCCTCACACCAACGTTTTTCGGGCGATCTGCAACCCCTGAGACCGGCCCCGTCCCGGAGTGTTCCACCCCCGCAGCAGCGGCCGCACGACCCCGCCACGGGCCACCTCGCCCCCTCGCCCACCCGTGCGAAGGTTGACAATGTACAACCTATCGGTTGTATATTGACAAGCGTGAACGAGACCAGCGAGGACCGGGCCGACGCCCTCTTCCACGCCCTCTCCGACCGGACGCGGCGCGACATCCTGCGCCGCGTGCTGGCCGGCGAGCACTCGGTCACGGCCCTGGCGGCGCGCTACGACATGAGCTTCGCCGCCGTGCAGAAGCACGTCGCCGTCCTCGAACGCGCCGGCCTGCTCACCAAGCGGCGCCAGGGCCGCGAGCAGCTGGCCAGCGGCGACGTGGAGGCGGTGCGATCGGTCGCCTCGATGCTCGACGAGCTCGAGGCGGTCTGGCGCGGGCGCATCGCCCGGATCGACGAGCTCCTCGCCCGCGAGCCCGCCGGCACCACGACCGACACCCCCACCCCCGCGACCGCACCCACCACCGCAAGCTCCACCACCATCCCCACCACCACCCAGGAGAAGTAGCCATGCCCGTCACCGACATCACCAAGGACTTCGACGCCCGCACCCTCGTCATCACGGCCGAGTTCGCCGCGCCCGTCGAGCGGGTCTGGGCCCTGTACGAGGACCCCCGCCAGCTCGAGCAGGTCTGGGGCCCGCCGCAGTACCCCGCCACGTTCGTCGACCACGACCTGCGCCCCGGCACCCGCTCGACCTACTACATGACCTCCCCCGAGGGCGAGAAGTTCGCCGGCTACTGGGACATCGCCGAGGTCGCTGCCCCCCAGCGTTTCACCTTCAGCGACGGCTTCGCCCACGCGGACCTCACCCCGAACTCCAGCCTCCCGGTGAGCGCGAACGTCTACGTCCTGGAGGCCACCGCGACCGGCACCCGGGCCACGTACACCAGCACCTTCGCCACCGCCGAGGGGCTGCAGACGGTGCTCGACATGGGCGTCGAGGAGGGCTCGAAGGCCGCCATCAACCAGATCGACGGCTACCTCGCCGCGCACTGACCGGGCGCCCCGGCCGGCCCGGCCGCCCCGTAGCGTGGGACCTCCACCCGCGGGGCGCCCCGGCCGGCGCGGGGCCCGTCACCGAGGAGTGCCATGAGGGTCGCCGTCGCCAAGGCCGTGCTGCGGGCCGCCCGCTGGAAGGCCGTCGGCGAGGTGCCGCGCACCGGCATCCTGGTCGGCGCCCCGCACACCTCGAACTGGGACTTCGTGATGATGCTCCTGGTCATGTGGCGCGGCGACGTCACCCCGCGGGTGCTGATCAAGCACGAGCTGTTCCGCGGCGCGCTCGGCCCGCTGCTGCACCGGCTCGGCGGCATCCCGCTCGACCGCGAGCACCCCGGCGAGGTCGTGCGCGAGCTGGTGCGCGAGGCCCGTAGCGGTGAGCCGTTCCTGCTGGTGCTGGCCGCCGAGGGCACCCGCGAGAAGGGCGAGTACTGGAAGTCGGGCTTCTGGCGCATCGCCCGCGCCGCGAACCTGCCCATCGCGCTGGCCTTCATCGACGGCCCGAGCCGCACCGCCGGGTTCGGGCCCACCCTCATCCCGACCGCCGACGTGCGGGCCGACATGGACCAGGTGCGGGCGTTCTACGCCGACAAGCGCGGCGTCCATCCCGAGCGCCGCACCGAGCCCCGCCTCCGCGAGGAGGAGCGCCCCACCTGACGGGTTCCCCCGCGGATGACGAATCGCCTCCGACCTGCGAGGATCGCCGAGTGGAGCCCCCAACCGGCGACGTCGGTCGCACCCGGATGCCTCGGCGGCTGGGCGCGACGCTGACCCGGCTGGCCCTGGTCACCAACGAGCTCACGACGGCCACGACCATCGAGACCGTCACCAAGGTCGTGACCCAGCACATGGCCGATGCCGTGGGCGCCACCATCGCGGTGCTCGGGCTGGTGCAGGGCACCGACCGGGTGCGGCTGATCGGGATGCGCGGGCTCGAGGCCGCCGAGGCCGACCGCTGGCAGGTGTTCGACCTGGCCACGCCCAACAGCATCTCCGACGTCATCCGCACCGGGGAGCGCGTGGTGCTGGCGGGCGCCGCGACCATCGCCCGGCGCTACCCCGACCTGGTCAACGCCCAGCGCGGCGAGCGCTCGACGGTGACGGTGCCCCTGCGGACGGCCGGTCGCACCATCGGCGCCATCCACCTCTCGGTGCCGGACGCGGCGCCGCCGCACCCGGTCGAGCTGGACTTCCTCGGCATCCTCGCCGACGCCTGCGCGCAGGCTCTCGAGCGGATCGAGGCCGCAGCGGTGGCGGCCGAGCAGACCGAGCGGCTGGCGTTCCTGGCGGAGGCGTCCATCCAGCTCGCGAGCAGCCTCGACCTGGAGGCCACGACCGCGCAGGTCACCCGGCTCACGGTGCCGCGCTTCGCCGACTGGTGCGCCATCGACACCGTGGTCGACGGGACACTGCGCCGGCTCGCCGCCGCGCACGCCGACCCCGAGCGCGTCGAGCAGGTCACCCGCATCATGGAGCGTTGGCCCACCCGCGTCTCGCAGCGGGCCAGCCTCGGTGACGTCGCGCGCACCGGCCAGCCCCTGCTGCTGCCCGAGGTCACAGAGGACCACCTGGCCGCGTCCGCGCTGGACGCCGAGCACCTGGAGGCCCTGCGCGGGCTGGACATGGCGAGCGTGCTGGCCGTGCCGCTGCTGGTGCGCGGCCGGGTCACGGGGGTGCTGACCTGGGCCTCCACCGACCCGGCCCGGCGCTACGACGAGGACGACGTGCAGTTCGCCGAGCACCTGGCGCGGCGCGCGGCGAGCGCCATCGACAACGCCGACCTCTACGGGCAGACCCGGGCCGTGGCCGAGCAGCTGCAACGGGCCGTCCTCCCCCTCGGCCTCGAGGGCACCGACGACTGGGACGTGGCGTGGCGCTACGAGCCGTCGGGGCGCACCGAGGTCGGCGGCGACTTCTACGACGCGTTCCCGCTCACCGACGGCCGTTACGTCGCGTTCGTCGGCGACGTGATGGGGCGCGGGGTGGCGGCCTCGGCGGCGATGGCCCAGATGCGCTCGGCCGTACGCGCGTTCGCCTCGGCCGACCCCTCCCCCGAGGCGGTGCTGGCCGCGCTCGACCGGATGGTGCTGCAGTTCGACACCGAGCAGCTGGTCACGCTCGTCTACGTGCTGGCCGACGCCGCCGCGGGCACGCTGCGCATCGCCAGTGCCGGGCACCTGCCGCCCTTCGTCGTGCGGCCCGACGGCTTGGTCGACCGGCTGCCGGATGCCGACGGCCCGCCGCTCGGGCTCGGCTGGGCGCGGACGGGGCGCGAGGTGCCGATGGGCCCCGGCGACACCCTGCTCCTCGTCACGGACGGGCTGGTCGAGCGGCGCGGCGAGGACATCGAGACCGGGCTGGGGCGCCTGCGCAGGGCGGCCGGGGCGCTGAGCGGTGACGACCTCGACGGCGGGCTGGCCCGGGTGCTGAGCCGGGTCGAGGACGGCTCGTCCGACGACGACGTGGCCGCCCTGGTGCTCCGCCGGCGGTGCCACGACGGTCTTCTGGTCAGCGGCCCGGTGCGGATCAGCGCCTGACGCTCGGCCGGGGCCCTCAGACGCAGAACTCGTTGCCCTCCGGGTCCTGCATGGTCACCCAGTGCACGCCCATCTCGGCGTGCTCGTCGCCGCGGGTGGCCCCGAGCGCCACGAGCCGCTCGACCTCGGCCGCGACCCGGGCGCGCTGCTCGTCCATCGGCACCGACGGGCCGCCGCCGCCCAGGAGGTCGAGGTGGACGCGGTTCTTGCCGGAGCGCGGCTCGGGGACGCGCTGGAAGAAGATCCGTGGCTGGCCCGGCGCCTCGAGCGCGGAGGCGTCGTTCCACCGTTCCTCGGGGATGCCCTGGGCGGCCAGGAAGGCGGGCCAGTCGGCGAAGCCGCCGGGCGGCGCCGGGACCCCGTAGCCGCGCGGCGCGAGCGCGGCGGCCCAGAACTCGACGAGGGACGCGGGGTCGAGGCAGTCGACCACCACCTGCACGGGGGCTGAGGATCGGTCCATCCCGGCAGTGTGGCGCGGGGCACCGACACCAGGCACCACACCGATGCGGGTCCCGCGGCGGCGTCCCGGACGGTGGACAGGAGCGCGCCGCCAGCGCTACCATCATCGGTTCGCCAGTATGCGACCCACACCGGCAGAGAGGGGCGGCTCCGCCATGCCCGCGACCCCCGCCCACCCGTCTCCAACCACCCTCGGCTCACCCGACGACGTCCTCGCGCGCGAGCAGGCCCACCTCGACCGCGCGCGCGACGAGCTGCGCCGGATGCGCGAGACCACCGAGAGCCTCGACGCCTCGACCGCCGCCGACGCGTTCAACGCCGCCTACCTCGACCTCGTGCTCGCACGCCGGGTCGCCTCGCTCCAGGACGACCCCCGCACCACGTTGTTCTTCGGCCGCATCGACTGCCGCACCGAGCACGGCGAGGAGACCTTCCACGTCGGGCGGCGGCACGTCAGCGACGACCACGGCGACCCCGTCGTCGTCGACTGGCGCGCCCCCATCTCGACCGCGTTCTACCGGGCCTCCCCCACCGAGCCGATGGGCGTCGAGCTGCGCCGCCGCTTCGGGGTGGACCGGGGCCGGCTCACCGCCTACGAGGACGAGCGGCTCGACGGGGGCGCCGCGGACGAGACGGACGACGCCAGCGCCGCCACCGGCGCCGCCGGCTCGACCGGCCACAGCGCGATCCTGGCCGCCGAGATCGAGCGGCCGCGCTCGGGCCCGATGCGCGACATCGTCTCGACCATCCAGCCCGAGCAGGACGAGATCGTCCGCTCCGACATCGCCACCAGCATCTGCGTCCAGGGCGCCCCCGGCACCGGCAAGACCGCCGTCGGCCTGCACCGTGCGGCCTGGCTGCTCTACTCCTTCCGCCAGCGGCTCGACCGCTCGGGGGTGCTGGTCGTCGGCCCCAACCGCGCCTTCCTCGACCACATCGGCGCCGTGCTGCCCTCGCTCGGTGAGGTCCGGGTGCGGCACGCCACCATCGACACCCTGCTCGAGCACGGCCGGGTCCGCGCCCAGGACCCCACGCCCGTCGCCGCCCTCAAGGGTGACGCCCGGATGGCGCGGGTGCTGCACCGTGCGGTGTGGGGCCGCGTCGCCCGCGCCGACGAGGCGATGGTCGTGCCCCGCGGCTCCCGGCGCTGGCGGGTGCCGGCCTACGACATCCAGGACGAGGTCGACGCCCTGGTGGCCCGGGGCGTGCGCTACTCGGCCGCGCGCGAGCTGCTGGCCCAGCGCCTGGCCCACCTGGTGATGCTGCGCCTCGAGGCCTCGGGCGACTTCCCCGGCGAGGCCGCACAGGGCGCCATCGCACGCTCGGCCCCGGTCACCGCGTACGCGAAGTCCCTCTGGCCGCCGCTCGACCCGGCCGGCGTCCTGTTCCGGCTCCTCTCGGATGCCGACGCGCTGGCGGAGGCGGCCGAGGGGGTCCTCGCCGCCGACGAGCAACGACTCCTGCTCTGGGACGCACCCCCGCGCACCAAGGGCGCCGCCCGCTGGAGCACCGCCGACATGGCGCTGCTCGACGAGCTGGCCGACCTGCTCGAGCGCACCCCGAGCCTGGGCCACGTGGTGCTCGACGAGGCCCAGGACCTCTCGCCGATGCAGCTGCGGGCCGTGGGGCGGCGCGCCTCGACCGGCAGTCTCACGGTGCTCGGCGACCTCGCGCAGGGCACCACCCCGTGGGCCACCGACGCGTGGGAGACCGCGATGGCGCACCTGGGCCGCCCCGAGCACGAGCTGGTGGTGCTCGACCGCGGCTTCCGGGTGCCCGGGCTGGTCATCGAGTTCGCCGCGCGGCTGCTGCCGGCGATGGCGCCGGGGCTGGGGGCGCCGCGCTCGGTGCGCGACAACCCCGGGCGGCTCGACGTGGTGGCGGCCGACCCGGCGCGCCGCTCGGCAGCAGTGGTCGCCGCCGTGCGGGCCGCCGTCACCGAGCCGGGGTCGGTGGGCGTCATCGCCCCCGACGCGTTCGTCACGGCGCTCAGCACGGCCCTGGCCCGGGCCGGCATCCCCCACGGCCGTCTCGACGCCGACCACGGCGACGACGACGACCGCCAGGTCGAGCTGGTGCCGGCCAGCATCGCCAAGGGCCTCGAGTTCGACCGGGTCGTGGTGGTCGAGCCCGCCGCCATCGCCGCCGCCGAGCCCGACCAACGCACCGGGCTGCGACGCCTCTACGTCGTGCTGACCCGCGCGGTGTCGGGCCTCACGGTCGTACACAGCGACCCGCTGCCGGAGGCCCTGGCCGGCTGAGGACCCGGCGGCGTCAGCCGAAGCGGGTGAAGAACGGGTGGTACGTCACGCGCGTGGGCTTGCCGGCCTGCGCCTCGAGCCAGTAGCCGAAGGCCGAGAAGCCGCCGTGGCGCTGGGCCGGGCGCGCGGTGATGTAGTCGCCGAAGCGGGTGATGGTGCGGGTCGAGGCGTCGATGAAGTAGACGACGTAGTCGCCCATCACGCCCATCGCGCAGTTGGCGTGGTCGGCCGGGCCGCCCCAGCCGAGGGTGATGCCCACGCGGTCCCCGGCGCGCGCCAGCGACGGGTAGGCGAAGGCGTAGTCGTCGTTCCAGATCGGGATCTCGCGCACCGTCGTGTGCGTCGACGGGTCCACCTCGACGTAGCGCACGTGCGGCTGCTTGAAGTCCTTGCCGGCGCCGTTCGCCTGGCCGCCGCTCGCGGTCCACGCCAGCGCGACGGTGCCGTCGGCCCGCTGCACGCCGCCGGTCACCGCGAACCCGGGGAAGTCGCGCAGCTTGGTGAGCCAGTCGTTGCCGTCCGGGCCTGAGCACATGACCGTGCCGTTGGGCCAGGCCGCGACCGGGACGTCACCCCAGGAGTACGTCCCGGAGCCGTCGGGCCAGGTGAACAGGCGCACGGTCGAGCTGTCCTCGTGGTGGGTCCACATCCCGGCGTCCGTGGTCTGCTGCACGAGGTGGTGACCCCAGGCGCGCTTGCCGTCGTCGGGGTTCGTGTACTGGTAGTCGACCGTGCCGCCGGCCCGCAGCTCCTCGAGCGGCATCCGCAGCACGACCCGCCCGGAGCCCATCACGTCGGTCGAGACGTAGAGCGAGCGGTCGGAGTAGGACAGATCGGGGTAGTCCATGTCGCTCTTCGGGAAACCGAAGTCGCCGGCGCGGAAGTCCCAGAACGTCCACGCCGTGGGGTCGGCGCCGACCGACGCGGAGTCGGCGACCGCGATCCGGAAGGCCCCCTGGCCAGCGGCGTCGGCGTAGTACTGGAGGAACCAGACGAACAGGTCGGCGTGCGGCACGTAGATCACCACCTGGTCGCACCAGAAACCACCGCCGAGGGTGTTGGGGAAGACGGTCGAGGGGTCGAGCCGCTTCCAGGTGCCGCCGCCGTCGGTGCTGACGTCGCAGCCCCAGTTGAACGACATCATCACGACGTTGCGCTCGCTGTCGGCGCCGCTCATGTCGGCGGCGCTGTCCAGGGCGCGGTCGAGGGTGTCGCTCGGGCCGTAGTCGAAGAAGTCGACGTGCGGCTCGCGGTCGTCGCCGCCCCTGCGGACCTCCGCCGGGCCCGGCAGCTCGCGCAGCGGCCTCGGGTCGGCGGCGTCGGGGACGCGCACATGGGGGCGCTCGGCCTTGCGGCGCTGCCCCAGTGCACGGCGTCTCAGGGGCGTGTACGGCGCCCCCTCGACCCGCTCGGCCTCGATGGTGCCGCGACTGCTGTGTGCTTCAGGCATGGTCCTCTCCCTGCTCCTGGTCGTTCTCGTCCTGCGGTGGCGCGTCGTCGGCCTCCGGGCGCGACGACGGCACCGGTGCCGCGGTGCGGTCCGGGCCGAAGCCCCGCGGCGGGGCCGGCGGATAGGGCGCGCCCCGGGTGCGGGACGCCTCCTTGGGGTGGGGCTCGGAAGCGGCTGCCTCCGAGGCCTCGTCGTCGGGCACGGCTGCCGCTCAGGCCGGCTGGGGGCGCCGCGCGGCCAGCCGGTGTCGCCGGGCCAGCGCCGCGAGCACCAGGCTGACGACCGCGAGCGCGACCACCAGCCCGAGCTCGAGGGCACCCGAGCCACCGTCGGGGTCGACCCCGAACAGCCACTCGACCCACTCGGCGTCGACCGCCGTGACGACCGCCAGCACCGCGGTCACCGCCGCCAGCCCGCTCTCGGTCCACATCCTCCTGCGCATGACACTCTCCTGACTCTCGACGGGGTCCGTCGAGGGTCAGGAGGCGCGGCGACCCCGGCGCGATACACGGCGCCGGGCCGGCGGCGTCAGCGGGTCGTGGCCACGACCTCGCGCAGCAGGGCCCAGAGCTCCTCGACGTCGGCGCGCTCGGTGGCCTCGGCCCCGACCGAGACCCGCACCATCCACCGCCCGTCGAGCTGGCTGGCCCCCAGGAAGACGCGCCCGGTGGCGTTCGCGGCGTCCATCCAGGCCAGGGTGTGGGCGTCGAGCGCGTCGCCGGTGAGGCCCTCGGGCTCGTGGACGAGGCACACCGTCTGCAGCGACACCGGCGCCAGCACCCGCCAGCCGCGCTCGGCCTCGACCTGCTCGGCCAGCCAGCGGGCGTTCTCGAGGTCGCGCCGCAGCCGCTCGCGGATGGCCTCGACGCCGTCGAGCCGCAGGTGGAACCACAGCTTGAGCGCGCGGAACCGGCGCCCCAGCGGGATGCCCCAGTCCTTGTACTGCACCACCTCGTCGTCGGTGCCGGCGCGCAGGTAGCTCGGCGTCGTCGACATCACCGACACCAGGTGGTCGACGTCGCGGACGTAGAGCAGCGAGGTGTCGAGGACCGTGCCCATCCACTTGTGGGGGTTCCACGAGATCGAGTCGGCGTCGTCGGCGCCGTCGAAGAGATGGCGCATCTCGGGCAGCAGCATCGCCGAGCCGGCCATCGCGGCGTCGACGTGCACCCAGGCGCCGTGCTCGCGGGCGACGTCGACGATGGCGCGCACCGGGTCCATGGCGGTGGTGCCGGTGGTGCCGACGGCCGCGACCACGACGGCCGGGACGCGCCCGGCGGCGACGTCGGCGGCCATGGCCCGGCGCAGTGCCTCGGGGTCCATCGCATAGGTCACCGGGTCGACGTCGACGTAGCGCAGGTTGTCGGCGCCGTAGCCGGCCAGCAGCACCGCCTTCGGCACCGAGCTGTGGGCGTGCGGCGAGGTGTAGGCGATGAGCGGGGCATCCAGCGCCTGCAGCCCGCCGCGGTGCTCGGAGCCGCCGCTGGCCCGCTCGCGCGCGGCCAGCATCGCGACCAGGCAGGCGGTGGAGGCGGTGTCCTGGATGGCGCCCTTCCACTCCGGCGACAGGCCGCAGAGGTCGCGGAGCCAGTCGGTGACGACCTGCTCGACCTCGGTGAGCGCCGGGGCCGACTGCCACGTGATGCCGAGCGCGCCCACTCCCCCGGACGCGATGTCGCCGAGCACGCTGGCCAGCGAGGCGTTGCTGGGGAACCAGCCGTAGAAGCCGGGGTGCTGGGTCTGGGTGACCCCGGGGACGACGACGCGGTCGAGGTCGGCCAGGACGGCCGCGAAGTCCTCGGGGCTCTCGGGGGCGGTGGAGGGAAGGGCGGCCCGCACCTCACCGGGGCGGACCTGGGCGGCGACCGGCAGCTCGGGCACGCGGGCGCGGTGGTCGGCGATCCAGTCGATCAGGGCGTGGCCGGCGACGCGGAACTCCTCGGGGGTCATGCCCCCATACTGCCGGGGAACCGGTGCCGGGTCAGAGGTTGATCATGTGGCCGGCGATGCCCTCCACGGCCTCCTTGACGGCCTCGGACAGCGTCGGGTGCGCGAAGACGTTGCGCGACACCTCGTCAGCGGTGAGGTCCCACTTCTGCGCGAGGGTGAGCACGGGCAACAGCTCGGTGACGTCGGGGCCGATCATGTGGGCGCCGATGATCTCGTTGTGCTCGGCGTCGGCGACCACCTTGACGAAGCCGACCGCGTCGCCGAGGCCCATCGCCTTGCCGTTGGCGCTGAAGGGGAACTTGGCGACCTTGACGTCGTAGCCCTTCTCCTTCGCCTGCGCCTCGGTGTAGCCGAACGAACCGATCTGCGGGTGGCAGTAGGTGGCGCGCGGCACGAAGTCGTACTCGACCGGCATCGTGTCGGCCCCGCACAGGTGCTCGGCGGCCACCACGCCCTGGGCCTCGGCCACGTGGGCGAGCATGAGCTTGGCGGTGACGTCGCCGATGGCGTAGACGTTCTCGACGTTGGTGCGGCAGTACTCGTCGATGGCGACGGCGCCGCGCTCGGTGAGCTGGACGCCGATCGCCTCCAGCCCGTACCCCTCGGTGCGCGGTGCGAAGCCGATGGCCGAGAGGAGCTTGTCGGCCTCGAGCACCTGCTGATCGCCCCCGGCCGCCGGCGAGACCGTCACCCGCACGCCCGACCCGGTGTCCTCGACGGACTCGACCTTCGTGCCGAGCATGACCTTCACGCCGAGCTTCTTGTAGTGCTTGAGGAGCTCCTTGGAGACCTCCTCGTCCTCGGTCGGGACCATCCGGTCGAGGAACTCGACGATGGTGACGTCGACGCCGAAGTTCTTCATCACGTAGGCGAACTCGACGCCGATGGCGCCGGAGCCGGCGATGATGAGCGACCCCGGCAGGTTCTCGTCGAGGATCTGCTCCTCGTAGGTGACGACGTTCTGGCTCACCTCGACGCCGGGCAGCATCCGGGTGACGGCACCGGTGGCGATGATGAGCGAGTCGAACGTCAGCTGCCTGGTGGAGCCGTCGTTGAGGGCGACGTCCATCGAGCTCGCGCCGGTGAGCGTGCCCCAGCCGTCGATCTCCTCGATCGTGTTCTTCTTCATGAGGAAGTGGACGCCCTTGACGATGCCGGCCGACACCTTGCGCGAGCGGGCGTGGGTGACGCCGTACTTCATGGTGGCCTCGCCCTCGATGCCGTAGAGCTCCTTGTCGTGCTGGAGCGTGTGGGCGAGCTCGGCGTTCTTGATGAGCGCCTTCGAGGGGATGCAGCCGACGTTGAGGCAGACCCCGCCCCAGTACTTCTTCTCGACGACCGCGACCTTCTTCCCGAGCTGGGAGGCGCGGATCGCCGCGACGTAACCACCAGGACCAGCACCGAGCACCACGAGGTCGAAGTCAGACATGCGTCCACCTTATCGGGGCGCCCGGCCCCCGTCGGCGCTCAGCCCAGGCCGCGCAGGGTGAGGTGCACCGCCCGTGCCACCGGGGCCGCGGTGTCGCTGCCATGCCCGCCCTGCCCGACCACCGCCGCCACCACCCAGCGCGGCCGGTCCGCGGGGGCGTACGAGACGAACCACGAGGTGTCGCGGCTGCCGAGGACCTCGCCGGTGCCGGTCTTGCCCGCCACGGGCCAGTCGGCCGGCATCCCGCGGAACGCGCCGGCCGCGGTGCCGGTGGTCACCACCGAGCGCAGGGCCGAGCGCAGGTAGGCCTCGGTGGAGGCGGCCACGCCGGACGCCCGTACCGGGCCGGCCGCGACCGGCGAGCGCACGCCGGTCGCGGGGTCGACGAGCGCGACCCCGAGGCGCGGGGTGCGGACGAGGCCGCCGTCGGCGATGGCGCCGTACATCACGGCCATCTGGAGCGGCGTGGCCAGCACGTCGCCCTGCCCGATGGCGAAGTTCGCCGCGTCGCCCCCGCGCAGCTGGAAGCCGGCGGTGCAGTTCTCCTTCGCGATGGCCCGCAGGTACGCGGCCCGGGTGCGGTCGGCCACCTCGGGGTAGCCGGTGCGGGCGCGGCGGCACAGCTCGCCCCGCTGCTGCTCCCACGTGGCCTGGCGCCACGCCCGGTCGGGGATGCGGCCCGCCGACTCCTGGGGCAGGTCGACCCCCGTGGGGGCACCGAGCCCGAGCCCCCGCGCGACGGCCGCGAACGGGCCGGCCACCGTGGACGGCGCCCGCAGGCCGCCCTCGCGCTGCCACTGGGTGAAGGCCAGCTCGTAGAACACGGTGTCGCAGGAGATCTCGATGCTGCGGGCGAGGCTGATGTGCCCCTGCGGGAAGCTCTCGTAGTTCTTGAAGTCGCGGTCGCCGACGCGGTACACGGCCGGGCAGTCGTACGTGGCCGAGAGCGAGCGCCCGGCACGGACCGCCGCCGCGACCGACGCCGGCTTCATCGTGCTGGCGGGCGCGAAGCCCACGTCGGTGGCGCGCGAGAGCAGCGGCGTGCGCGCCCGGGCCGAGGTCAGGGCGGCGTAGTCGGCCGACGAGATGCCGCCGGTCCAGACGTTGAGGTCGTAGGTGGGCGCGCTGGCGAGCGCCGCGACGGCGCCGCTGCGCGGGTCGAGGACGACCACCGCCCCGGTGTCGGCGGCCCAGCCCCGCTTCCTGGCGGCCCGCATCTGGGTCGCCAGCGCGCGCTCGGCCGAGGCCTGCACCGTGGCGTCGAGGGACGTGACGAGGTCGCGCCCCGGCACCGGGTCGGTGCGCGAGACCACGCCGGTGACCAGGCCGCGGGCGTCGACAGCCACCACGGTGCGGCCGGGGGTGCCGCGCAGGGCGGTGTCGTACTGCTGCTCGAGCCCGGCCCGGCCCACGAGGTCGTCGGCCACGAGCCCGGAGCCCGCGGCCACCTCGTCGGCCGTGACCGGCCCCAGGTAGCCGATCACCTGGGCCGCACTCGCCCCCTCGGGCCGCGGGTAGACCCGCACCGCCCGCGACGACACCGCGATGCCGGGGAAGCGCCCGGGCTGCTCGACCAGGGTCAGGGCCGCGGCGGCGTCGACCCCGTCGGCCAGCGGCACCGGCACCTGCGGCGATCCGCTCCAGCAGACCGGGGCCGCGGGGGCACCGCGCTCACCGCACAGCCAGGTGCGCCCGAGCAGCGGCGCGGGGTCGAGACGCAGCACCGCGGCCGCGGCACGCACCTCGGCCTCGGCGGCGGCCCGGTCGTCGGCGATGACCCGCCGCTCGAGGGTGACGACGGTGCTCATCCGGTTCTCCGCCAGGGGGCGGCCGGCGCGGTCGAGGATGCGGCCCCGCAGGGCCGGCACGACGACGGTGCGGGTGTCGAGGGAGGCGCCCGCGCCGGCCCGCTCGTCGCCGAAGCCGGCGGCCCCGGCGAGCTGCACCTGGCCGAGCCGCCCGACCAGGCCACCGAACGCGAGCAATACGACGGCCAGGACGGCCAGCATCCGGCCGTGGTGGGCGTGAACGCGGCTCATCCGTAGCGCCGGCGGACCAGGGCGCGCTCGGCGCGGACGACCACCGGCACCACGAGCGCGCCGACGGTGGCGGTGAGCAGCATCCGCAACGCCACCGCCGCGAGGTCGACCGGCGCCGACACCGCGAGCGCCCGCACGACCTCGACGCCCTCGACGACGGCCGCGGCGCCCAGGGTGACGACGGCGACCCGGGCGGCGGCCACGGGACCTTCGTGCCGCACCCGCCCGGCGAGGAGGCCGGCCAGCGCGTAGGCCAGCGCATGGGCGCCCAGGGGCTGGGCCCCCGGCGGGACGAGGTCGACGACCCAGCCCCCGGCCAGCCCGGCGACGGCCCCGGCGGTGGGCCCGCGGAACAGCGCCCAGGCGACGACGAGCACCAGGACCAGGTCCGGCACCGGCGCGAGGTGCCGCGCCCCGAGGCCCACCCCCAGCAGGACCGCCACGACGAGGGCGGCCCCGCGGCCGGTGAGCGCGACGGCACGCATCAGCGGGCCGGCGCCGGGGTCGGGGTGAGCACCGGGCGCGCGGTGCTGCGGGCCGGGGCGAGCAGGACCGCGACCAGGTCGAGGGACGTGGTGTCGACGGCCGGGACGAGCGTCCCGCTGGGCGCCAGCCGCCCGACCCCGGTGCGCACGCCGCGCACCGTCCCCACCCGGATGCCGGGGACGAACGGCCGCCCGCCCACGCTGCCGAGGGTGACGACGGGGTCGCCCGGGGCCATGGCGCCGCGCTCTACGAGGGACAGCGAGAGGGTGCCGGGGTCGGGCGCCGCCGCCCCCACGGCCGCCGCCCCCGAGGCCTCCCCCAGGACGCCGGCCGCCCCGACCCGCACACCCACCGTGACCTCCGGGCTGCCGACGAGGAGCACGTCGCAGGTCCACGGGGCCACGGAGACGACGCGCCCGACCAGTCCCTGCTCGGCGACGACGGCCCGGTCGACCTCGACCCCGTCGCGCGCGCCGACGTCGAGGGTGACCCGCTCGGGACCCGCCGGCCCGGACTGGCCCACGGCCACGACGCGGGCCAGCACCACGCGGGTGCCCCCGGTGCCGGGGGTGGCGAGGAGCCGGTCGACCTCGGCCGACGACGTGCCACCGGTGACGGCGGCCCGCAGGCGGGCGGCATCGGCCGGGTCGGTGGCCCCGGGGCCGACCAGGCGCTCCATCGGCCCGAGCGCCGCGGCGGCGGCGCGGCGCACGACCCCCAGGTCGCCGACCCCGGACAGGTCGAGCAGCAGCGCGAGCGCGGTCAGGGCCACCGCCGCGAGCAGGAGCCGGCGCCTCATGACCGGCGGGTGTCGACGAGGACGCGCTCGAGGGTGCCGAACTCCTCGACGCACCGGCCGGCCCCGCGCGCGACGGCCCGGAGCGGGTCGTCGGCGACGTGCACGGGGACGCCCAGCTCGTGCGACAGCCGCTCGTCGAGCCCGCGGATGAGGGCGCCGCCGCCGGTGAGGGCGATGCCGCGGTCGACGACGTCGCCGGCGAGCTCGGGCGGGCAGACGTCGAGCACCGAGCGGACGAGGTCGACGATCGAGGCGACCGGGGTCTCGATGGCGCGGCGCACCTCGGCCGAGCCGATGGTCACGGTCTTCGGCAGGCCGGTGACCAGGTCGCGCCCGCGCACCCGCTCGGAGATCTCCTCGCGCAGCGGGAACGCCGAGCCGGCGCCGATCTTCAGCTGCTCGGCGCTGGACTCCCCCAGGAGCAGCGAGTACTCGGCCTTCACGTGGGCCACGATGGCGTCGTCGATCTCGTCGCCGCCGATGCGCATCGTGCGCGAGGTGACGATGCCGCCGAGGCTCACGACGCCGACGTCGGTGGTGCCGCCGCCGATGTCGACGACCATCGAGGCCATCGTCTCCTCCACCGGCAGCCCGGCCCCGATGGCCGCGGCCATCGTCTCCTCGACGACGAAGACGCGACGGGCGCCCGAGCGCAGGGTGGCGTCCTCGAGGGCCCGGCGCTCGACGCTGGTGATGTCGCTCGGGACGCAGACGACCACGCGCGGGCGCACCAGGCGCGAGGGCGAGACCTGGTCGACGAACCAGCGGATCATCCGCTCGGTCACGTCGGCGTCGGAGATGACGCCGTCGCGCAGCGGGCGCACCGCGGTGACCGACTCGGGGGTGCGGCCGAGCATCTCCTTGGCGCGCCGGCCGGCGGCCACGAGCTCGCTGGTCCCGGCCCGCACGGCGACCACGGAGGGCTCGTCGAGCACCACGCCACGGCCGCGCTCGTAGACGACGGTGTTGGCGGTGCCGAGGTCGATCGCGAGGTCGCGCCCCCGGATCCAGCCCGCCGCCCAGCCGCTCATGCCCGCAGGCTAGGTGGCCCGCGCGCCGGCTCCTCGGTGCCACACCGGAGCCCGGCGGCGCGTCGTCCCGCCGGTGGGACCGGTGTGACTCACGTGACGGACGGGGCCCACGGGACCCGCCCGGTCAGAGCTCGGGGAACCAGATGCCGATCTCGCGCTCGGCCGACTCGGGGGAGTCCGAGCCGTGCACGATGTTCTTCTGGACCTTCTCGCCCCAGTCGCGGCCGAGGTCGCCGCGGATGGTGCCGGGGAGCGCCGCCGTGGGGTCGGTGGCCCCCGCGAGCGCCCGGAAGCCCTCGATGCAGCGCTCGCCCTCGATGACGACCGCGGCCACGGGCCCCGACGACATGAAGGCGACGAGCGGCTCGAAGAACGGCTTGCCCTCGTGCTCGGCGTAGTGCCGGTGCAGACGGTCGGTGTCGGGGGTGGTCACGGCCAGCGCGGCGAGGCGGTAGCCCTTGGCCTCGATGCGGCGCAGCACCTCACCGGTGAGGCCGCGGGCGAAGCCGTCGGGCTTGACGAGGACGAGCGAGCGTTCGGTGGTCACGCCGCCACCCTAGTCGGAGGCCGCCGCGAGCTCCGCCTCGTGGCGGGCCACCAGCTCGTCGGCCTTGAGCCCCTGCACGAGGAGCAGCAGCCAGAGGGCGGTGAAGACCACGGCCACGCCGAACATCGCCGGCACCACCAGGCCGCTGACCCAGGTGAGCACCTGCACCAGCCAGCCCACGGTGATCCCCACCGGGCTGCGCATCAGGCCCGCGCCGACCAGCGCCAGCACCGAGAGCCCCGCGCCGAGCCACAGCAGCCGGCCACCGTCGCGCCCGTCGGCGATCGCGACCCCACGGGCGGCGAGGGCGAAGAACGACAGCAGGATCGCCTGCCCCACGAGGGCCACGGCGAGCAGCCGGAAGGTCAGCTTGCCCTGCCGCCCGTAGACCGGCAGCCGCCTCACGAGGCCGCCCCGGCGCCGCCCTGCTTCCAGCGGTAGGTCTCGACGGCCGTCTTCGCTTCCTTCAGCCCGGCCCCCGTCGCCTCGCGGTAGAGCTTGATGGCGTGGACGGTACGGTCCTGGGCGAGCTGGGCCTCGATGGCCTGGCGCTCGTCGTCCGGCAGCTGCTCGACCGGGATGAAGCGGACCGTCGCGCCGAGGGTGGGGGCGCCGCCGGAGCGCACGGCCCGCACGACGTACCAGACCGCGACGACGACGGCCACGATGAGGACGAGCCGGAGGAGCCACATGCCCCCAGGGTAGGTGCCACCTCTGATGGGATGGGGCGGTGACCCCGGATGCGCAGCTCGCCGCCCCCTCCGCCCTGCGCCGCACGGTGCTCGTCGTGGCGGGCCTCAACGGTGCCGGCTTCGTCGTCGAGGCCGCGGTGGCGCTGGCCATCGGCTCGGTGGCGCTGGTCGCCGACTCCGTCGACTTCCTCGAGGACACGTCGGTGAACCTGCTGGTGGCGCTGGCCCTGGGCTGGCCCCTGGCCCAGCGAGCACTGGCCGGCCGCGCGATGGCGCTCGTCATCCTGGTGCCGGCCCTGGCCGCCGCGTGGACCGCGGTGCAGAAGGTGTTCGACCCGGTGCCGCCGGCTGCCGCCCCGCTGGCCGTGACGGCCCTGGGCGCGGCCCTGGTGAACGGGCTGTGCGCTCTCCTGCTGGCCCGGGTGCGCCATCACGGCGGCTCGCTCGGGCGGGCGGCCTGGCTGTCGGCGCGCAACGACGTGGCCGTCAACCTGGCCGTGGTCGCGGTGGCCGGCGTGACGGTGTGGACCGCCTCCGGGTGGCCCGACCTCGTGCTCGGCGTCGGCATCGTCGCGCTCAACGCCACCGCCGCGTGGGAGGTCTGGAGGCTGGCCGGCGAGGAGCGGCTCGCGGCGCGGGCCCTGGCCGGCGACGAGCTGGACTGAGCCGAGCGACGCGGCATCCCGGCGGCCGCTCGGCGGCGCCCGTCAGACGTCGGTGGTGCCCAGCAGCATCCGCACGTCGGCGGCGGTGACGACCGACCCGGTGGCCAGCACCCCGCCCCCGACCCCGCCGTCGTCGGCCAGGCCGGCCGCCTGGTCGAGGGCGTCCGGCAGGTCGGCGACCACCGTGACGCGGTTCTCGCCGAACACCTCGCGAGCGATCTCGCCGAGCTCGCGCGCGCTCATCGAGCGCGGCGAGGAGTTGCGGGTGACGACGACCTCGTCGAGCACCGGCTCGAGGGTCTGGAGCATCTCGGCGGCGTCCTTGTCCTTCATCACGGCCAGGACCCCGACGAGCTTGACGAAGGTGAAGGCCTCCTCGATGCCGGTGCGCAGGGCGCGCCCGCCCGCGGGGTTGTGGGCGGCGTCGACCAGCACGGTGGGGCTGCGGCGCACGACCTCGAGCCGGCCGGGTGACTCGACGGCCGCGAGCCCGGCGCGCAGCACCTCGATGTCGAGGGCCTGCTCGCCACCACCGACGAAGGCCTCGACCGCGGCCACCGCCACGGCCGCGTTCTGGGCCTGGTGCGAGCCGTGCAGCGGCAGGAACAGGTCGGGGTAGTCGGTGGCCAGGCCGCGCAGCGAGAGCTGCTGGCCGCCCACGGCAATGTCCTGGCCGGAGACGCCGAAGTCGTTGCCTTCGAACAGGATCCGCGCGCCCACCTCGGCGGCCCGGTCGATGAGGACCTCGGCGGCCTCGCGGTCGGGCTGCGTCCCGCTGACGGTGATGGCGTCGGCCTTGATGATCCCCGACTTCTCCTGCGCGATGTCGGCCGGGGTGTCGCCGAGGAAGCGCTGGTGGTCGACGTCGATCGGGGTGATGACCGAGACGGGCGCGTCGACGACGTTGGTGGCGTCCCACGCGCCGCCCATCCCGACCTCGACGACCGCGACGTCGACGGGCAGGTCGGCGAAGCAGGCGTAGGCCACCGCGACGAGCACCTCGAAGTAGGTCATCCGCGGCCCGCCCTCGGCGGCGCTGCGGCCGTCGACGATGCCGACGAACGGCGCCACGTCGTCATAGGCGGCCAGGAAGCGCTCGGCATCCACCGGTCGGCCGCCGACGGCGATCCGCTCGAGCATCGAGTGCAGGTGCGGGCTGGTGAAACGGCCGGTCTTCAGGCCCATCTCGCGCAGGACCGACTCGATGATGCGGGCGGTGCTCGTCTTGCCGTTGGTGCCCGTGACGTGGATGACCGGGAAGGTGCGCTGGGGCTCGCCCATGAGCTCCATGACGCTGCGGATGCGGTCGAGCGAGGGCTGGAGGTCGTGCTCGGGAGCGCGGGCCAGGATGGACTCCTCGACCTCGCGCATCCGCTTGCGGACCTCGAGGGCATGCGCGGCGTCGCGCTGGGCGGCATCGGGTGCGGGGCTCACCCCAGCATCCTCCCGCATCCGCGCGGGGTGCTGGCTCTCGGATGCTCCCGGTGAGGGAGCGCGCCGCGCCGAGAGGGGTCAGCCGCCGCCTCTCGGATGCTCCCGGTGAGGGAGCGCGCCGGGTCCTGCGCCGCCATCGGGAGCATCCGAGAGTCGCGCAGTCCTACGCCTCCATCCCGCGGGCGCGGGCGTGGTCGCGAGCGCCGTCCGTCCGCCCTACCGCGGTTCCGTGACCACCGAGACCTCGAGGCCGGCCGCCGGCCACCCGCTCAGCGGCGGCTGACCCGGACGTGCGCCGTCCGGCCGTCGCCGACGGTCACGACGGTGACGCCCTCGCCGTCGGGAGCGTCGAGCGTCGCGACGTCCTCGGCCAGGGTCTCGCCCGCCACCAGCGCGCGGTGCGCCTCGACGGCCGCGAGCACCTCGTCATCGCCACCGACCTCGAGCCGGATGCGGTCGGAGACCTCGAGCCCGGCGTCCTTGCGGGCCTGCTGCACCGCCCGCACCAGGTCGCGGGCCAGGCCCTCGCGCTCCAGGTCGCTGGTCACCTCGGTGTCGAGCACGACGAAGCCGCCACCCGGCAGCATCGCGGTGGCCCGCGAGCCACCGGCCGCCGCGGCGTCGACCACGGTCTCGAGGGTGTACTCCCCCTCGACCAGGGCCAGGCCACCGGCCGTCACCGTGCCATCGTCGGCCACCGACCAGTCGCCCGACTTCGAGCCCTTGATGGCGGTCTGCACCTCGCGCCCGAGCCGGGGCCCGGCCGCGCGCGCGTTGACGGTGAGGCGCTGCGAGATGCCGAAGTCGGCGCCCGAGGCGTCGGCGACGTCGAGCACCCGCACGGCCTTGACGTTGAGCTCGTCGCGCACGATGCCCGCGAAGGGCTCGAGCCCGGCCGGGTCGGCGCTGACGACGGTGAGCTCGCGCAGCGGCAGGCGCACCCGGAGCTTCTCGGCCTTGCGCAGCGACGAGCCGGTGGAGCACACGGCCCGCACCTGGTCCATCGCCGCCACCAGCGCCTCGTCGGCCGGCAGCGCATCGGCGTCCGGCCAGTCGGCCAGGTGCACCGAGCGGCCGCCGGTGAGACCGCGCCAGACCTCCTCGGTGACCAGCGGCAGCAGCGGCGCCGCCACCCGGGTCAGCACCTCGAGCGCGGTGTACAGCGTGTCGAAGGCCGCCTCGGAGCGCGAGGAGTCACCGGACCCGCTGTCCCAGAAGCGTTCCCGGGAACGGCGGATGTACCAGTTCGTCATCACGTCGACGAAGCCGCGCACCGACTCGCACGCCCCCGGCACGTCGTAGGCGTCCATCTGGCCCGAGACCGTGGTGACGAGCGTGCGCAGCTTCGCGAGCAGGTAGCGGTCGAGGGGGTCGGTGGACGCCGTCGACCAGTGCGCCTCGTAGCCCGCGCCGCCGTTCGCGGCGTTGGCGTACAGGGAGAAGAAGTACCAGCACGACCACAGCGGCAGGATGACCTGGCGGACGCCCTCGCGGATGCCCTCCTCGGTGACGACGAGGTTGCCGCCGCGCAGGATGGGCGAGGCCATCAGGAACCAGCGCATGGCGTCGGCACCGTCACGGTCGAACACCTCGCGCACGTCGGGGTAGTTGCGCAGCGACTTGCTCATCTTCTGGCCGTCGTTGCCCAGCACGATGCCGTGGCTCATGCAGTTCTCGAACGCGGGGCGGTCGAAGAGCGCGGTGGCCAGGATGTGCAGCGTGTAGAACCAGCCGCGGGTCTGGCCGATGTACTCGACGATGAAGTCGGCCGGGAAGTGCGCGTCCTGGGTGTCGGTGCCCGCGAACCACTCCGCGTTCTCGAACGGGTAGTGCACCTGGGCGTAGGACATCGAGCCCGAGTCGAACCAGACGTCGAGGACGTCCTCGACCCGGCGCATCGTGGAGCGGCCCGTCGGGTCGTCGGGGTTGGGCCGGGTCAGCTCGTCGACGAACGGGCGGTGCAGGTCGGGGTTGCCCGCGCGGTCGCGCGGCAGGTCGCCGAAGTCGCGCTCCATCTGCTCGAACGAGCCGTAGACGTCGATCCGCGGGTAGGCGGGGTCGTCGGACTTCCACACCGGGACCGGGCTGCCCCAGAACCGGTTACGCGTGATCGACCAGTCACGGGCGTTCTCGAGCCACTTGCCGAACTGGCCGTCCTTGACGTGCTCGGGCACCCAGGTGATCTCCTGGTTGAGCGCGGTCATCCGGTCCTTGATCGCGGTGACCTCGACGAACCAGGACTCGACGCCCTTGTAGATGAGGGGCTCGCGGCAGCGCCAGCAGTGCGGGTAGCTGTGGTCGTAGGACTCGCGGCGCAGCAGCACCGTGCCGGGGCTGACCGAGCCGGTCGGACCCTCGCCGCGGGTGGCGGCCTTGAGGTGCTCGATGACCAGGGCGTTGGCGTCGAAGACCTGCACGCCCTCGTAGTCGCCGACCGGGGCGGTGAAGCGCCCGTCCTTGCCCACCGGCATCACGGCCTCGATGCCCTCGCGGTCGGTGACCTCCTTGTCCACCTCACCGAAGGCGCCGGCGGTGTGGACCACGCCCGTACCGTCGGTGGTCGTCACGGCGTCGTCGGCGGCCACGACGCGGAAGGCGTTGGCGTGCCCCGCGTAGTAGGAGAACGGCGGGGTGTACGTGCGGCCCACCAGGTCGGCGCCCCGGTAGCGCCCGAGGACCCGGAACTCCCCCTCGGCGTCCGCGAGCTCGCGCCGGTAGGCCTCGAGACGCGCCTCGGCCAGCAGGTAGCGGGCGGTGCGCTCGGTGCCGGGCACGGGCGCCTCGACGACCACGTAGTCGATGTCGGAGCCGACCATCACGGCCAGGTTCGAGGGCAGCGTCCACGGCGTCGTGGTCCAGATGAGGACGTGGGCGCCGTCGAGCACCGGGTCGGTGCCGGTGTCGTCGAACCGGTAGCCGACGGTGACAGCGGGGTCCTGGCGGTTCTGGTAGACCTCGTCGTCCATCCGCAGCTCGTGGTTCGAGAGCGGGGTCTCGTCGTTCCAGCAGTACGGCAGGACGCGGAAGCCCTCGTAGACGTAGCCCTTGTCGTAGAGGGACTTGAAGGCCCAGATGACCGACTCCATGTAGTCGGCGTTCATGGTGCGGTAGTCGTGGTCGAAGTCGACCCAGCGGGCCTGGCGGGTGACGTAGTCGCGCCACTCGCCGGTGTACTTCATGACCGACTCGCGGCAGGCCTCGTTGAACTTCTCGATGCCCAGCTCGAGGATCTCGTCGGTGGTCTTGATGCCGTTGAGGCGCATCGCCTCGAGCTCGGCGGGCAGGCCGTGGGTGTCCCAGCCGAAGCGGCGCTCGACCCGGCGCCCGCGCATCGTCTGGTAGCGCGGCACGACGTCCTTGACGTAACCGGTGAGCAGGTGGCCGTAGTGCGGCAGCCCGTTGGCGAAGGGCGGGCCGTCGTAGAAGACGAACTCGTTCTCGCCGCGCTCGCCCCGGGGCCGGTTCTCGATCGAGGCCGCGAAGGTGCCGTCGGCCTCCCAGTGGGCCAGCACGGCCTCCTCGACCTGCGGCAGGCGCGGGCTCGCCGGGACGCCGAACGCGGCGCCGGCGTGCGTGCCGGTGGTGGACACCTTGGGGTAGGTCATCGCGTGCTGCTCCTGCGGGTCGTCGACTCGTGGGGACGAGGACGACGGCTCCCGACCACCGGCCGGGGCACCACCGCGGTACCACCTCGCTTGCCACCCGGGGGCAGCCGCTCTTGCACCAGGTCGTGACGTGACCCCGACGTCCGGGTCTAGTGAGGACCGGCCCGAGGACCGTTCCCGTTCTTCCGGAGGCTCGCCGCTGATGACGGCTCGAACGCCTGTGGACCCACTCTAGCGGCGGCGGCCGCCTGGTACCGACCGAGTTCCGGAGGGGGTAGCATCACCGGCGTCGCCCTCACGGGCGGCACCACACGCACTTGGTGGGGGAAGCCGGTCCAACTCCGGCACTGTCCCGCAGCCGTAGGCCGCCCCTCGGGGTGGCGAGTCGGAATGCCTGCCAGGCGCGAGCGGCTCCACACACCCGTCGAGGAATGCGGGACGGAGCCCGAGATGCCGGGTCTCCCGGTGGTTCGGGCATTCGTCACGAACCGCTGCAGGAAGGCCCCATGTCCCCCACCACGCTCCGCCCCGGCGCTCGCGCGCTCGGTGCTCTGCTCGTGTCCGCCGCCCTCGTCGGCGCCTCGTCGGCGGCGTTCGCCGACGTCGCGCCGGACGCCTCGGGCACCCCCACCACCTCCGCGTCGCCCTCGGTCAGCCCGACCGAGACCTCTCCCGGACCCAGCGCCACGGCCTCGCCGTCGCCGAGCGCGACAGCGACGCCCAGCGCGACGGCGACCCCGAGCGCCACCGCGACACCCACGCCCACCTCGTCGAGCTCGAGCGCCGACGCCGCTGCGGGCCTGGTCCCCGGCGGCACCTCCGCCCGCTACGGCATCGCCGCGGCCGCGGGCCCGGCGACCTCGACCGACCCGGTGCTGGTCGGTGCCGACTACCTCGAGCGCGAGCTGGTCACCACGAAGTACACCCTCCCGATCGTCTTCGGCGGCGTCGAGTACCCGCAGTACGGGCTCGTCGCCGACGCCGTGCTCGCCCTCGACGCGGCCGGCACCGGGCAGGACGCCGCGGCCGTGGCCACCCGGACCCTCGCCGACCACCTCGTCGACTACCTCGGCTTCGGCGACGCCACCGAGGTGCCGGCCGGCCCGTTGGCCAAGCTGCTCAACGTGGCCGTCGCGCAGGGGGTCGACCCCACCGCCTTCGGGGGCACCGACCTCGTGGCGACCCTGCAGGGCCTCGAGCAGCCCACCGGGCGCTTCTCCGACCGGTCACAGTACGGCGACAACTCCAACACCTTCGGGCAGTCGTTCGCGCTCATCGGCCTCACCCGCGCCGGCGTCGGCGTCAGCCCCCAGGCGCGCGCCTACCTCGTGGCGCAGCAGTGCCCGGGTGGCGGCTTCCAGCTGTACGAGACCGACGCGGGCTGCACGAGCGACACCGCCGCCGACCCAGACGCCACCGCGATGGCCGTGCAGGCGCTCCTGGTGGTGGGGGGTCAGGCCGCCGCGGCGTCGGCCGGGCTCGACTACCTCGCCGGTCTCCAGGACGCCTCCGGTGGTGTCCCCGGCGCCGGCCTCACGGCCACGCTGAACGCCAACAGCACCGGCCTCGCCGGCCAGGCCTTCCTCGCCGGTGGCCGCACCGCCCAGGCGCGCGCGGCCGTCCGCTACCTCACCACCCTCCAGTACGGCTGCGCCCTGCCCGCGGTGCTCCGCGGCGGCATCGCGTACGACAGCGCCGCCTACCAGACCCAGGTCACGAAGGGTGCCGGGGCGGTGACCACCGACCAGGACCGGCGCTCGACGTCGCAGGGCCTCCTCGCCCTCGCGGGTGTCCCCCTCGGGGCGGTGACGGCCGCCGGGGCCGAGGCGCAGGCGCCCAGCCTGGCCTGCGCCGCCGCGGCGGCGGGCCTGGCCACGGCCGGGCTCGTCGCCGCGGCGGTCCCGGCGGCGGCCGCCGCGTGCTCGGGCACCAGCGGGGTGACGGTCGTCGTCGACACCGGTTCGTCGGTGGTCACGGCCTGCGCGCCCGGCGACCCGTCGAGCGGGTTGCAGGCCCTGAGCCTGGCCGGGTTCGGCGTCACCCAGGTGCAGACCCAGCCGGGGTTCGTGTGCCGGATCAACGACTTCCCCGGCAGCGACCCGTGCCACAGCACTCCCCCGGCCACCGCCTACTGGGCCTACTACCACGCGGCCCGCGGAGGCTCGTGGAGCTACAGCAGCACCGGGGCGGGAAGCTACGACCCCCAGCCGGGCACTGTCCAGGGCTGGCGCTTCGGGTCGGGCCAGCAGCCGAGGATCGCCCCGCCCGCCCCCAGCGCCACCACGTCGACGCCCAGGACCACGTCGACGCCGCGCACCACCACCGCCGCGCCCAAGCCCGCGTCCAGCCCCCGCCGGACGCCCACCGCACCCCGGGCGACCAACGGCTCGACGGCGGCGGGCACCACCCCCGCCACCCCCGAAGCACGCCCCAGCACCGCCCCGTCGGGGTCGGCCACGGCCACCCCCAGCCCGTCGGCCTCCGCCTCCGGGCCCGCCTCAGGGAGCCCGTCGCCGACCGACGACGCGACACCGACCGACGGCCCCACGCCCGTGGCGTCGGCCCCCACGAGCGGCGACGCCGAGCCGGGCGGCGTCCCGCTGCTGGCGGGCGGTGCCCTCATCGCGCTGGTCGCGGGGGGCGCCGGCTGGACCGTCTGGCGACGGCGCGGCTGAGATGATGCCTCGGTGAGCCGCCTCGTGCCCCGCACCGTCCATCCGGCGGCGTGGTGGGGCTGGGCGGTCGGGCTCGCCGTGGCGGTCAGCAGCACGACCAACCCCCTGCTGCTGCTCCTCGGGCTGTCGGTGGCGGGGTTCGTCGTGGCCGCTCGGCGAGGCACGTCGCCCTGGGCGCGGGCCTTCCGGTTCTACCTCTACCTGGGGGCCGCGATCATCGTGCTCCGCCTCGTGCTGCACGTGCTGGTCGGGCTCAAGCTCGGCACCGTGCGGCTGTTCCCGCTGCCGGAGGCGACCCTGCCGTCGTGGGCGGCGGGCATCCAGCTCGGCGGTGACGTCTACCTCGAGGGGCTGCTCGGCGCGGCCACCCTCGGCCTGCGGCTGGCCGTCATCATCGCCTGCATCGGCGCCGCCAACGCCCTGGCCAACCCCAAGCGGCTGCTCCGCACCCTCCCGAGCGCGCTGCACGAGGTCGGCGCGGCCGTCGTGGTGTCGGTCTCGGTCGCGCCCGAGCTGGCCGAGTCAGTGCAGCGCGTGCACCGGGCCCGGCAGCTGCGCGGCGACACCGCGCGCGGGCTGCGGGCCCTGCCCTCGGTGGCCCTGCCGGTGCTCGAGGACACTCTCGAGCGCTCGCTGCTGCTGGCCGCCGCCATGGACTCGCGCGGCTACGGCCGCACCCCCACCGCCCCGGCCGGCCAGCGGGTCGGCACCGGCATTCTCACCCTCGGCGGCCTGCTGGCGTGCGCGGTCGGGCTCTACGGCGTGCTCGACGCCACGATCCCGGCCGTGATGGGAACCCCCACCCTGGGGCTCGGCCTGCTGCTGTCGGCGGCCGGTCTGTGGCTCGGCGGCCGGCACGTCGAGCGCACCACGTACCGCCCCGACCCGTGGCGCGGCGCCGAGTGGCTGACGCTCGGATGCGGGGCGGTGGCGGCGGCCGCCGTCGTGGTCGTGTCGCGCACCACCCCGGATGCCCTCTCGATGCCCCTCTCACCGCTGGGCGTGCCGGCGCTGCCGCTGCTCGCCGTGGGCGGGCTGCTGGTGGCGGCGCTGCCGGGGCTCCTCACCCCGGAGCCGCCCCGCCCCGCGTCCCGCCGCCCGGTGCGCGGCGCCCGGGAGGTCTTGGTCCGTGGCTGACCCCGCGATCGTCCTCACCGGCGTCGGCGTCGTGCCCACCGACGGCTCGGTCCCCTTGCTGCGCGACGTCGACCTCGTGGTCGAGGAGGGCGAGCTGGCCCTGGTCGTCGGGCGCACCGGCTCGGGCAAGTCGACCCTGCTCGGCGTGATGTGCGGGCGGGTCCCGCACTTCACCGGCGGCACCCTGCGCGGCCGGGCCGTGGTGGCCGGCCGCGACACCCGCACGCACCGGCCCCGCGACCTCGCGGACGTCGTCGGCGTCGTCGGCCAGGACCCGCTGGCGGGCTTCGTCACCGACACCGTCGAGGAGGAGCTCGCCTACGGGATGGAGCAGCTCGGCCTGCCGACCGCCACCATGCGCAAGCGGGTCGAGGAGACCCTCGACCTGCTCGGCATCCCCGAGCTGCGCGGGGTGCCGCTGCGCGAGCTCTCGGGCGGGCAGCAGCAGCGCGTGGCCATCGGGTCGGTGCTCACCGCCCACCCCAGCGTCATCCTGCTCGACGAGCCCACCTCGGCCCTGGACCCCACCGGCGCCGAGGAGGTGCTGGCCACCATCACCCGGCTGGTGCACGACCTCGGGGTCACCGTGGTCGTCGCCGAGCACCGCGTCGAGCGGGTGCTGCACCACGCCGACCGCGTCGTGCACGTCGCACCGGGCGGCACCGTGCACGACGGGCTGCCGGCCGAGGTCATGCTCACCAGCGACATCGCGCCGCCCGTGGTCGAGCTCGGCCGGTGGGCCGGGTGGTCGCCACTGCCGCTGTCGGTGCGCGACGCCCGGCGCGCCGCGGGCGACCTGCGCGAGCGCCTGCACGGCTCGCCGGCCGGAGCACCCCCGGATGCTCCGGCCCTCGGGCCGGCGGTGCTGCGCGCCGCGGGCGCCGTGGTGCGCCATCCCGGTGACGTCATCGCCGTGGCGGGCGTCGACCTCGAGCTGCGCGCCGGCGAGGTCACCGCCCTGATGGGCCGCAACGGCTCGGGCAAGTCCTCGCTGCTGTGGGCCCTCCAGGGCAGCGGGCGGCTCGCGGCCGGGCGGGTCGAGGTCATCGGGCCCGGCGGCACGGCGGTCGACCCGGCGTCGCTCTCCCCCGCCGCGCGCCGCGCCCGGGTCGGGCTGGTGCCGCAGACCGCCGGCGACCTGCTCTACCTCGACACGGTGGGCGGCGAGTGCGCCCAGTCCGACCGCGAGAGCGGCGCCCCGGCGGGCACCTGCGCCGGCCTGCTCGAACGCCTGGCCCCCGGCATCCCGGCCGACCGTCATCCCCGCGACCTGTCCGAGGGCCAGCGCCTCGCCCTGGTCCTCGCGGTCCAGCTCACCGCCGACCCGCCGGTGCTGCTGCTCGACGAGCCCACCCGCGGCCTCGACCCGACCGCCAAGGCCGTCCTCAGCACCACGCTGCGCGACCTCGCCGCCCGGGGTCGTTCGGTGGTGGTCTCGACCCACGACGTCGAGTTCGTCGCCGAGTGCGCCGACCGGGTCGTGGTCATGGCCACCGGCGAAGTCGTGGCCGACGGGCCGACGGCCGACGTCGTGGTCTCCTCCCCCGCGTTCGCCCCGCAGGTGTCCAAGGTGCTCGGCGGCCCCTGGCTCACCGTGGCCGACGTCCGCGACGCCGCACCCGCGCCGGTGCGGTCGTGAGCCCCCGGGCGGCGGCGGCCACGGCCGGCGAGCGGGTCACCGCCATCGCGCTGCGCCCGCGCTCGGCGGCGGCCGTCGCGCTCGTCAGCCTGGCCGGCGTCGTGGCCTTCGGATGGCCGCTGCTGGTGAGCCCCGGCTCCGGGCTGTCGCACTCCGCCGACGCGCCACTGGTCTTCGCGCTCGTGCTGCCGCTGCTGCTCGCCGTCGTCCTGGCCGAGATCGCCGAGGGCGGGATGGACGTCAAGGCGGTCGCCATGCTCGGCGTGCTGTCCGCGGTCGGTGCGGCGCTGCGCCCGCTCGGGGCCGGTACGGCCGGGCTCGAGACGGTGTTCTTCCTGCTGGTCCTGGGCGGGCGGGTGTTCGGGGCCGGCTTCGGGTTCGTCCAGGGCGCGGTCACTCTGTTCGCGTCGGCCCTCATCACCGGCGGGGTCGGGCCGTGGCTGCCGTTCCAGATGCTCGGGGCGGCCTGGGTCGGCTGGGGCGCCGGGCTGCTGCCACGGGCCCGAGGGCGGCGCGAGGTCGCGCTGCTCGCCGGCTACGGGGCGGTGGCCGGGCTCGCCTACGGGATGGTGATGAACCTGTCGTTCTGGCCGTTCTCCACCGGGGCGGCGACCGGTCTGTCGTTCGTGGCCGGTGCGCCGCTGCTCGAGAACCTGCACCGGTTCGTCGTGTTCAGCCTGGCGACCAGCCTCGGCTGGGACCTCGGGCGGGCGGTGACCAACGTCGTGCTCATCTCGCTCACGGCCCGCCCGGTGCTCGGGGCCCTGCGACGGGCGGCCCGGCGCGCGGCCTTCGACGCGCCGGTGGGCTTCGACGACGCCCCGGATGCCCGGGCCGCGGCGCGTCCCCCGGAGGCGGCCCCGGGGCACTTGGCACAATCGCCTCCATGAACCCCCTCGAGCTCGACCGCGACCCTGCCTGGCTGAGCCGGGAGGAGCTCGACGCGGCGCGCGAGAAGCTGCCGATCCTCTACGTCGACGCCGTGCCGGTGCGGGTCGACGACCGTGGGGAGGTCACCGCGGTCGGGGTGCTGCTGCGCCTGGACGCCGACGGGCGGGTCTGCCGCGAGCTGGTGTCGGGCCGGGTGCTGCACCACGAGCGGGTGCGCGACGCGCTGCTGCGGCACATCGAGAAGGACCTCGGGCCGGTGGCGCTGCCCCGCGTGCCGGTGGCCCCGCAGCCGTTCACCGTGGCCGAGTACTTCCCGACCCCGGGCGTCACCCCGTTCCACGACCCCCGCCAGCACGCGGTGTCGCTGGCGTTCGTCGTACCGGTGGCCGGCGACTGCGCCCCCCAGAACGACGCGCTCGACCTCACCTGGCTCACCCCGCAGCAGGCGCTCGACCCCGGCATCCAGGCCGAGATGGACCGCGGCCACGGAGTGCTGCTGCGCCAGGCGCTGGCGCACCTGGGCCACAGCGTCTGACGGCGCGCGTCCCGCCCGGGTGGGGGCGAGCCGGGTCGGCGCTCCACCCGGGACGCCCGGCTCAGGTGGTGCGCACCGCCAGCTCCAGCCCGTCGGGCATCGGCAGGGTCATCGTGGTGAACCCGTTCGCGGGGTCGTCGAGGAACCCGAACAGCGCCGCATAGTCCTCGCGCCGGGCCACCGTGTTGTCGGCGACGAGGAAGCCGCCCACCGGGATCCGCGGCGCCACGAGCGCGAGGGTCGCCGCGACCATCGGCACCCAGATGTCGAGCAACAGCAGGTCGACCGGCCCGTCGTCGGGTCGCAGCGTCTCGCGCAGGTCGCCCTCGCGCAGGTCGACCACGTCGGCCAGGCCCGCCTCCTCGAGGTTGGCCCGGGCCTGCGCCACCTTGCCCGGCTCACGCTCGGTGCCGACGACCACCCCGCCGCCGTTGTCGCGCACGGCGGCCGCCAGGTACAGCGTCGACACCCCGTACGACGTCCCGGCCTCGACCACCCGGCGGGCGCCCCGCATCCGGCAGAGCAGGTAGCAGAGCTCGGCCTTCTCGCGGTCCAGCGCCACGTACTTGTCGGCCCAGAACGCGCGCCCGGCCTCGAGCCGCGCCTCGCTGCCGGTCGTGGTCCCCCGACCCTCGCCCGCCAGCCAGCGCCGGTTCTCGTCCTCCTGGGCCGCGCTCGCGGCGTGCAGCCGGTCGAGCGTCGCGCGCAGCCGGGCGTCCTCGCGCAGCGAGTTGGTCACCGCACACCCCCCGCCGGGCCGGCCCCGCCGCGCACCGCGCTCAGCCGGTGAACTTGTCGCGGGTGCGGCGCATGTCGGCCTGGTCCTGGGCCTCGGCCTCCTCGAGCGTGGGCGCGGTGCCGCCGAGCCGGGCCGGCAGCCAGCGCCGGTCGTCGCCGGTGAGCGGCGGGTAGGCCGCCTGCTGCACGTCGAGCTGGGCCTGCATCGCCGCCTTGACCCGCTCGGTGGCCGCGGCCACGTCGTCGCGCCGGCCCACCACGATGGGCTCGCCGACGGTGATGAACACCGGGATGCGCCCGAAACCGCGGTTCTTCGGCAGGTCCTTGGTCCACACCCGGTGCCCGCCCCAGATCGTCGTCGGCAGGATGGGCACGCCGGCGACCTGGGCCATCTTGACGGCGCCGGGCTTGAAGTCGCGCAGCTCGAACGAGCGCGACATGGTGGCCTCGGGGAAGACCCCGACGATCTCGCCGTCCTTCAGGGCCCGGATGGCGTCCTTGAACGCCTGCCCGCCGCTGGCCCGGTCGACCGGGATGTGCCGCATGCCGCGCATCATCGGGCCCGACACCGGGTGCACGAAGATGGACTTCTTGGCCATGAACCGCACATAGCGCCCGTGCTTGCGCGGGGGCAGCCCGGCGTACATGAAGTCGAGGTAGGAGGTGTGGTTGATCGCCATCACCGCTCCCCCGACCCGCGGCACGTTCTCCTCGCCGACGATCGTGAACTTCGTGCCCTGCGCGAAGAACAGCGTGCGCGCGGCCCCGATGACGCTCCGGTAGAACGGCTCCATGGCGCCAGCCTAGGGTCAGCCGAGGCGCGGCGGCTGCCAGGCCGTCTGGAACACCTGGTCGCCGAGGTCGCGCGAGATGATCCGGGCCCGGCCGGGCGGCTGCTGCGAGGGCTTGACCCGCCCGATGAGCATCCCCTCGTCGGGGTTGCCCGACAGCAGGATGCCCGGCGCCCCGAGGTCGCGGATCGACTGCATCACCGGCTCGAACATCCCGCGGGAGGCGCCACCGGCGCGCCGTGTGATGACCAGGTGCAGGCCCACGTCGCCGGCCTGGGCGAGCAGCGGCACCAGCGGGCGCAGCGGCGACCCGGACGAGGTGACCACCAGGTCGTAGTCGTCGACCAGGAAGAACACCTCGGCGCCGGACCACCACGAGCGGGCGCGCAGCTGCTCGGGCGTGACGTCGGGCCCGGGCAGTCGGGTCCGCAGGAACTCGGTGATGCCCTCGACCGCCGCGACCGTCTGCTCCTGGGTCGTGAGGTACTCGCCGACGTGGCCCTCGGGCAGCTCGCCGAGCAGGCCGCGGCGGTAGTCGACGACGAAGAGCTTGGCCTCCTGCGGCGTGTGCAGGCGGGCGATCTCGTGGGCCACCGTGCGCAGGAACCCGGTCTTGCCGCTGTCGCCGTCGCCGAGCAGGTACAGGTGCGGGTCCTCGGCGAGGTCGATGGCCAGCGGCGCCAGGGCCGCCTCGTCGATGCCGAGCAGGAGGCGGCGCTCGTCGGGGCCGGCCAGCTCGCGGACGGCGTCGAGGGTGATCTCCTCGGGCAGCAGCCGCAGCTTCGGGCCTCGCGGGCCGGTCCAGGCGGCGTTGACCCGGGCGACCAGGTCCTCGACCCCGTCGCCGAGGTCGTCGACCGCGCCACTGTCGTCGATGCGCGGGACGGCACCCAGGAAGTGGTGCCTGGCCATGGTCAGGCCCCGCCCGGGCCGGCCCTTCGGGACGTTGGCCGCGACCTTGCGGTCGACCTCGGAGTCGGTGGGGTCGCCGAGCCGCAGCTCGACGCGGGTGCCGAGCACGTCGCGGATCTGGTTGCGGAAGTCCATCCAGCGCGAGGTCGTGACGACCACGTGCACGCCGAAGGTCAGGCCGCGGCCGGCGAGCTCCATGATCTGCTGCTCGAGCTCGTCGAACTCGGCACGCAGCGTGGGCCAGCCGTCGACCACGAGGAACACGTCGCCGTAGCCGTCGTCGACCAGGCCCTGGGCCCGGCGGCGCCGGTAGGTCTCGATGGAGTCGACGCCCTGGGCGCGGAAGTAGCTCTCACGGGCGTCGACGATGCCGCGGATCTCGGCGACCAGACGGCGCACGACCTCGGGCTCGCTGCGGTTGGCCACCCCGGCCACGTGGGCGAGCTTCGCCAGCGGCGTGAAGGTCCCGCCGCCGAAGTCGAGCACGTAGACCTGGCTCTCCTTCGGGGTCGTCGTCAGCGCGATGGCCGCGACGACGGTCCGCGCGAAGGTGCTGCGCCCGGCGCGCGGGCCGCCGACGACGGCGACGTGGCCGGCCGCGCCGCCGAGCGAGAGCACGAACAGCTCGCGGCGCTGCTCGAGCGGGCGGTCGACGATGCCGACCGGCAGCACGTAGTCGCCGCGGGCCCGCCAGGCCTTGCTGACCAGCCCCAGCTCGGGGTCGGGCGCGAGGTCGCGCAGTAGCTGGTCCATCGAGTTGGGGACGTCGAGCGGCGGCAGCCACACCTGGTGCGCGGGGCGCCCCTTGCCCCGCATCCGCTCGACGGCGATGTCGAAGACCGCGCGCTCGTCGCCCCTCTCGGGCCGCTCCTGGGGGGTGGGCTCGGGGGCGGCGGTGCGCCGCCCGGCCGTGACCGGGGCGAGCGTGAAGGGCAGGATCTCGGCCGAGCCGGTGGCCCCGCCCTCGACCACGCCGCCGCGGCGGCGCCGGCCCTTCGGGGGCCCGGACACGTAGGCGGCCTTGAACTTGGTGAGCGTGGTCTGGTCGGGCTTGAGGTAGCCCAGGCCCGGCACCGGCGGCAGCTCGTAGGCGTCGGGGACGCCGATGACGGTGCGCGACTCGCCGGCCGAGAAGGTCCGCAGGCCGATCCGGTAGGACAGGTGCGACTCGAGCCCGCGCAGTCGCCCCTCCTCCAGGCGCTGCGACGACAGCAGCAGGTGCATCGAGAGCGAGCGGCCCAGGCGCCCGATGGCCACGAACAGGTCGGCGAACTCGGGCTTGGCGGCGAGCAGCTCGGAGAACTCGTCGGCCACGATGAGCAGCGCCGGCAGCGGCTCGAGGTCGGCGCCGGCCGCCCGCGCCCGCTCGTAGTCGGTGACGTTGGCGAAGTTGCCGGCCGCGCGCAGGAGCTCCTGGCGGCGGGTCATCTCGCCCTGGAGGGCGTCCTGCATGCGCTCGACGAGCGTGAGCTCCTGGCCGAGGTTGGTGATGACGGCCGAGACGTGCGGCAGGTCGGCCATCCCCGCGAAGGTGGCCCCGCCCTTGAAGTCGACCAGCACGAAGTTCAGCGCCTCGGACGAGTGCGTCATCGCGAGCGCCAGCACCAGGGTGCGCAGCAGCTCCGACTTGCCCGAGCCCGTGGCGCCGATGACCAGCCCGTGCGGGCCCATCCCCTGCTGGGCCGACTCCTTGATGTCGAGGGCGACCGGCTGGCCCGACTCGTCGACCCCGATGGGCACCCGGAGCCGGTCACGCTGGAGGCGCGGGCGCCACGCGGTCTCGACGTCGAAGTCGCGCACGTCGCCGGTGCCGAGCAGGTCGACGAGCTCGGTGGCGGCCGACAGCGCGTCGCGGGCCTCCGGCTCGTCGGCGGTGTAGCGCGGGGCCAGGCGGCGGGCGGCCGCCTCGGCGCGGATGGTCGACACCTGGTCGGCCACGCCGTGCGCCACCCCCCGCGCGAGGCTGATGATCTCGAGCGGTGCGGTGCCGGCCCGCGGCCCCGACGCGGTCACCGCCCCCACGGCCAGGCGCAGCGTGGTGGGCGTTGCGAGCTCGCCCCACTGCTCGGGCAGGTCGATGACGGTGACGCCGAGGACGCCGTCGTCGGTGACGACCGGGTTGCCGGGCGGCACGTGGCCGCCGTCGACGACCAGCAGGACGTGCGGCAGGGCCGGGCGGTCGGACGGGCCGAAGCGCGGGCGTTCGACGATCTCGTGGGGCAGCAGCGGCAGCAGGTCGTGCACCGACTCGCCGACCAGGCGCACCGGCCCGACGGCGTCGCGCTCGCGGGGGCTGAGGGCGTGCGGGAGCCACTTGAGCCACTCCCACTCGGCGCGGGCCTCGCGCGAGACGAGCGCGGCGATGACGAGGTCCTCGGGGGCGTGCTGCATCGCGGCCGAGAGCACGACCGAGCGGGCCAGCGAACGCGCGGGGTCGGCGTCGCCGGTGACCTCGATGCGCGGCCAGGCGCGCAGGGCGGCCGAGGCCGGCAGGCCGGGCTGGACGCTGTGGGTCGACAGCAGGCGGTGCAGCCCCGAGGCGGCCACCGGGTCGAGCTGGGCCAGGGGCGCGGTCTCGGGCGGCTCGAGCTCGAGGCAGAGCGGCTGGGCGGTGGTGCCCATCCGGACCTGGAGGAAGTCGGCGTCGGAGGGCTGGCGCTCCCACACCCGGCTGCCCTCGGCCGCGATGACGGGCAGGGCCGCGGGGTCGGGGAAGTCCCAGAGGGCGGCCTCGCGCTGGCGGGAGGCCGCGTCCCGGATGGTCTCGCGGACCTCGGCCAGGTAGGCGAGGTACTCGCGGCGGGCGGCCAGCACCCCGGCCGCGTGCTGCTGGCGCTGGCGCAGACCGCTGGCGAGGACGAAGCCGACGGAGGCGACGAGGAACATCCCGGCCGTGAAGTAGGCGCGCGGCCCGCTCTGCGAGAGGGCTACGAAGCCGATCGAGCCCAGCGAGCCCAGCATCGGGACGGCCTGCATCAGCATGCCGCTGGCCCCCTCGGACGGGGTGATCTCGGGCGGGGGCTGGAGGACCAGCCGCCCGGTCGGCACCTCCGGCGCCTTCTCGCGGCCGCCGGCGCGCGCAGCCACCGTCATCGTCGGATCCTCCCCATTGTCCTGTGTGTCGACCTCCAGGTGGGCCCCACGCTACCCGTGGATACTGTTCCTCGCGGGCGATGCCCGACACCGGCCGGTACGCAGGAGGGGGGAGGACGGGATGGACGGGATGGACGGACCGACCCAACAGCTGACCCTCGTCGCCGACGAGCGTCGCTACGACCTCGTCGTGCCCGTGGGGACCCGCGTCACCGAGGTCCTGGCCGTCCTCGGCATCTCCTCCAGCGCCACGCCCAGCTCGGTGGCGACGGCCGCGGGCCACGTCTACGGCCCCCAGGACCGCATCGGCGAGGACCTGCCCACCGGCGCCGTGCTCACCGTCGTGCGCACCACCACCCACCGGCTGCACCGCGGCGTCGTGAGCCTCGACCGCTCCTCCTCGGCCCCCGGGGCGCGGACGTCGGCCCCGGCGTGGGCCGGCGGCTCGCGCTCCCCGCGACCCGCCGACGACGAGCCCGGGGTGTCGCTCGTCGACGAGTCCACCCGGCGCCGTGACGACACCGACGACGACGCCACGGTCAGCCGGGCCGCGCTGCACGCCGGACGACGGCGGGGCCGCGGCCCGCGCCCCGGGCGCTCGCGCCCGGCCCGCGCCCTCGGCGGCGACACCGTGCCCGCGGTGGTGGCCGGCACGTCGCTGGTCAGCCTGGTCGCGGGGGTCCTGGCCGCGGCCGAGCCGGCCGGCGCGAGCGGGGCCCTGCTCGACTCGGTGCCCGTGCGCTGGGGGGCCGCCGCGGTGCTCCTCGTCGCCGCCGTGGTCGCCGCCCTCCTCACCACGGCGCGCCGCCCGGGCACCGGGGTGGTGCGGCTCGTCGGGGTCCCCGCCCTGGCGGTCTCGGCCGGCCTGGTCGCGCCGCTGCACGACTCCCCCGCCCGCGTCGGCGTCACCATCGCCCTGGCCGCGGCTCTCGGCGCCGTGGTGATGGCCCTGGCCTCCTCCGACGGCTCCACCGCCGACCGCGCCGAGCGCACCGCCATGGCCTGCCTCGGCGGCGTGGCCGTCGTCGTGGCCGCCTCGGTGATGTGGGGGCGCCCGCTCGCGGCCGCCGCCGCCGTCCTGCTGGGCCTGGCCCCGGTCGTCATCCGCGCCCTGCCCAGCGCCAGCCTCGACGTCGACCCCACCCAGCTCGTCGACACCGACCGGCTCTCGACCACCGTCTGGTCGGTGCGCGAGCGGCACGCCGGTCGGCGGCGCCGGGTCACCGGGCTCGACGTGCGCGGCCGGGTCGCGGCGGCCCGCTCGGTCGTGTCGGTGGGGACGGCCTACCTGGCGCTGCTCGCCGCCGGGGCCGGCTGGGTCCTGGCGCTCACGCCGCCCCTGTCGACCATCGCGCCCTGGGCGCGCTGGCTGGCACCGGTCGTCGGGGCGCTGGCCTTCGGCTACCAGGCCCGCCACGTGCGCGACCGGCTCGCGCGCTTCGCGATGCTGGCCGCCGCGGCCTCGCTCACGGCGAGCGCCAGCGTGGCGGTGGTGGGCTGGGACGGCGGCTGGTTGTGGCCGGTCGTGGCGGCCGCCCTCGTGCTGGGGGTGGTCGCCGTGGTGGCCGCCGTCGCGCTGGCCGGCGGCTGGGCCTCGCCCCGGATGTCGCGGCTGGCCGACCGGCTCGAGGCCCTGGCCGTGGTCCTGGTGCTGCCGTGCGCGGTGCTGGCCGCCGGGACGGTCGAAGCACTGCGGCGCCTCACCTCGGGGTGAGACGCCGCGGCCGACGACGGGTGAGGCTCATCGCCACACGGGCGGCGTCGCGTCGTCCCCGCCCTCGAACCAGGTCTCCTCGTCCTCGTGGGTGAGGGAGTCGACGTCCTCGGGGCGCTGCTCGTCCTTGCCCTTGCCGCGACCGCCGGCTCCCCCGCCGGCTCCGACGCCGCGGCCGCCGCGCCCGGCCTCGCCGAGCTTGGGGACGCCGTAGCGCCCACCGGTCTTCGCTCCGCGGATGCCGCCGCTGCGACCGCCACGCCCGGCGCCCTGGCCGCCGGCCCCCACGGCCCCGCGGCCGCCCGTGCCCACCGCACCCCGGGCCCCGCTGCCCGTCGCGCCGCGCCCGGCGGCGCCGGTGCTACCGGCCACGACCGGGCCCGAGCGACCGGCGGCCCCCAGGCCGCCTCGGCCCAGGGCGCGCCCCAGCATCCCGACGCCGCCGGTGAGCAGGCCGCCGGCGGTCATCGCGCCCGCGCCCCCGAGGCCGGGACCGGACGCGGAACCGCCGCCCGACGCCGTACCGGCCCAGCCGGTGCTGCCGGGGCCGCCCGCGACGGTGCTGCCGGTGGTGGGGCCGTCGAGCTCGGGACCGCGCGGGTCGGGGTCGGTCGGTCCCGGGCAGCCGATGGAGACGGGCGGGTCGACCACGGGTGGGTGGTGGATGACGACCGGCGGCTGCTGCTGGGGTGGCGGCGTGGTCTCGGGGTGGTGGACGCCGACCAGGGTGCCGTTCGGCGGCGTGTACGACCCCCCGCTCGGCGTGCTCCCGCCCCCACCGCCGGGAGGAGTGCCGCCCCCGCCGCCGGAGGTCGGGTCGATCATCACGCTGTCCTGCGGCGCCTCGACCGGCATCTGCTTGGCGGCCGAGCCCATGTCGGCGTTGAACGTCGCCAGCACCTGCTGGGCGGCCGCCTCGCGCTCGGCCTTCTTCGCGTCGACCGCGGCCTCGTAGCCGGTGACGTTGAACGTGCCGCCGCCGGACGGCTGGTACTGCGTGCGGTCGACGTCGGTCGAGATGGAGCGCACCTGGGCCGAGTACGCGGCCATCGCGGTGCTGCCCGCGGTGGCGGCGTCCTGGAGGCCCTTCTTGATGTCCTCGATCTCGCCGGCCCGGCTGTCGAGGGCCTTGGCCAGCTCGTGGAGGGTGCCGTACGCGGCGGTGGCGGCGGGGCCCTCCCACGGCGGGTCGGCGCCCTGGAGCTTGGTGATGACGCCGCGGACCTCGGCGGCCAGACCCCTGACCCCGTCGGCGGTCTTGCCCCAGTCGGTGGCGGTGTCGCTGACGATGTAGGTCTGGAACCCGTAGATCCTGTGCAGCATCCGCTCGTGCGGACCGGCGTCGTCGGGCAGTGCTGGGGTGTAGCCCCCCTCGTCGGGAATGACCATCAGTACTTCCTCCCATCGGCGCTCGTGGCGCCCCGGCTCTGGTGTGCTGCGGTGTCGTCGGTGGGGACCGCGAGGTCCCCGGGGTCGGTGGGGGGCCCCACGGTGGCGGGGTCGGCCGTGGTCGTCGCGACCGCTCGGGCCCGCCCGCGGAGCACGAACGCGGCCGCGCCGGCGACCAGGACGACCGCCCCCACCAGGAGCAGGACCAGCGCTCCGGGGCCCGAGCCGCCGGGGGTGTCGTCGACCGCCGGGGCCGCCGCCGTGGACGGCGACGGCGAGGGCGAAGGCGAGGCGGAGGCGGAGGGGGTGGCGCTCGCGGCGGTCGAGGAGGCGGCAGCGGTGGCCGCGGCGATGGCCTCGGGCGACGGGCCGTTGACCACGTCGTCGGTGCGCACGAACGGGTTGGCGGTGGGCAGCGTCGTGGGGTCGACCTCCACGGCGTCGGCCGGGTCGAAGACGCCCCAGCCGTAGGCGGGGTTCTTGGCCGTGACCTGCGGCAGGCCCGTGCCGACCCGGCGGAACCAGGTGCGGTAGCCCGACCCGTCGTCCTTGGCCCGCAGCCCCACGTTCTGCCGGACGGCCTGCAGGACCTGGCCGGCCGAGGCCTGCGGGTGCGCCGACCAGAGCGCCGCGATGCCGCCGCTGACGAGGGCGGTGGCGACGGAGGCGCCGGACCCGACGGTGGTGCTCCGCCACCCCGAGCCGTCGTCGGCGCCCGCCATCACGTCCTCGCCCGGGGCGGCCAGCCCGATGGCGCGGTCGCCGGTGACCGAGAAGTCGGTGGTGCGGGCGTCCTGGCCGACCGGGTTGACCAGCACGACGCCGTTGCCGAGCCCCGGCCACTGCACCCGGCCCTTGCCGTTGCCCGTGCCCGCCACGACGATCGCGCCCTCGCGGTACGCCGTGAGCAGGCCGTCCTCGATCTCCTGGCCGAAGCCGGTGACGAGGCTGAGGTTGATGACGTCGGCGCCGTCGCGGGCGGCCCGGGCGATCGAGAGGCCCAGGGCCTTCTCGACGTCGTCGGTGGTGCGGAAGTCGACGCCGCACGCCTTGCGGTCGGCGTCCTCCGGGTCGTCGTAGAGGACGGCGTAGTGCCGGATGGTGGCGTCGGGGGCGATACCGCGGATGCCGCGACCGCCGGGGCCGGTGCCCTTGCCGGTGCCGGCGATCAGCGCGGCCATGCTGGTGGCGTGCTGGGCCTCCGGGCCCCGCCCGGTCGAGGACCGCAGGACGTCGGTGCTCCGGGTCGGGTCGAGGCACAGCGTGCTGGACGAGGCGACCTTGCCGGCCAGGTCGGGCACGTCGGGCTCGATGGGGCCGTCGATCACGGCCACCGTCATCCCCCGACCGGTGCCGGCGGCGTGCAGCTCGTCGACGCCCATGGCGCCCCACCACCACTCGCCGGGCAGCGGGGCGACGGCCGCGGGCAGGGCCCCGAGAGCCGCTGCGGCGTGCGGCGCGGCGTGCGCACCGGAGGGCGCCCCGAGGAGGCCGGCGGCGACACACGCCGCGACCGCCCCGAGGAGCCGCTTCCGGGCGCCGTCAGCCATTCGCCGGGGACCCCCCGGTCGTCATCGTGTCGTCCGCCGGCGGCGTGCCCCCGGCGGACGTGGCCGGGCCGGGGCCGGTGGGCCCGGCCTCCGTGGTGACGGTCGTGTCGGTGGGCCCGGCGCCGGGCTGGCCCTCGAGACGTTGCATCGCCTGGGCGCCCTCCCGCACGGGCTCCTGCTGCTCGGCCTGGTCGTGCTGCTGGGCGCTGGTGAAGCCGCTGCCGTCACCCCACTGGGCGTTGAGCTGCTGGAAGGTGTCGGCGCTGGCCTCGTCGCGCTGGCGGATCTCGGCGCCGGCCCGGGCCAGGGCGGCGCCGGCGGCCTCGAGGTCGGTGCGGATGCCCTGGAGCGTGGCCTCGTAGACGTGCTGGGCGGCGCGGTACACGGCCGCGAAGTCCTGGGCGGCCGGGATCTGCCCGAAGCTCTGGCTGGAGGTCAGCGAGTTCTGCACGCGCTTGACCTCCTGGTGCGCCGAGGTGGACCAGTCGGTCTCGTACGTCCTGCCCAGGGTCTCGACGACCGGCGGGTACTCCACCGTCCGGCCGTGGCCCGCGGGTCCGTCAGGGGTGCTCATGTCGGGTCCTCCTCGGTCGTGCTCGTCGGGGGGCGCCGGGCCCCGTCACGCCGGTCGTGCCGGCACCCGACCCGGGTGCCGGCACGAGGCGTCGTGCGTGCGGGGCGGTTCAGCCCCACATGTTGGTGTTGCGCAGCTCGCCGTTGAGGTAGTCCTCCTTGGACGAGATGACCGCGGTGCGGACGTCCTCGAGCAGGAGGCGGCACTCCTCGATCTGCTTGTCCCAGTCGGCCTGCGCCTGGCGGTAGGCCGCGCGGGCCGAACCGTCCCACTGCTCCACGTAGGGGCTGAGGTCGTTCTTCATGTCACCCAGGCGCCGCTCGAGCGCCCCGAGGCCCGTCTTCATGTCCTGGACGAGGTTGTCGATGCCGGCCCCGCCGACCTTGATGCCGTCACCACTCATGATCGTTCCCTTCCTTCGCTCAGTTGCCGAGCATGCTGGAGTACTTGCTGAGGTTCGAGGCCGCACTGGCGTCGTCGGCGTCGTACTGACGCTGCGTGCCGGTGAGGTTGGCCTCGAAGGTGTCGAGCACGTCGACGATGTCCTGCGTCTGCGTCTTCCAGGCCTCGCTGACCTGCTGGAAGCTCTGCGCCCCCTGGCCCTCCCAGTGCGCCTTGACGGCCTCCATCTGCGTCCGGAGGTCCATGACCTGCTTGCGCAGGTCCCCCCGAGCGACGGAGACGATGTCGGCACTGGCCTTGACGACGCCGGCGCCTGCCCTGAACTGGTCACCCATGATGTGTCCTTCCCTTGTGCGACGTCCTGATGTGCCGCAGCCGATTTCACTGACCCCCTGAAAGGGCTGGTGTCCTGCGGACCGGGTCCCCAAGGCCCTTGTCCCGCCCTCGACACTACGGTGCCATGGGGATGCGGCCAATGGGGAGAACTCCCCGAAGGTCGGCCCTCTATGCTCGGAAGCCGTCGGTCCCGCGCCACCTCCGTGGCGCCCGTCGGAGGGGAAGCAGATCACCGTGAGCCAGACCAGCGCCGCCGCCGCGTCCCTCGTGCGCGTGTCGGTGTCCTCGGGGACCCGGCGCGCCGATCTCGGTGTGCCGGGCGGGATTCCGGTGGTCGAGATCGTCCCCGAGCTCGCCCGCGAGCTGGGCGTGCTCGACAGCGCCCAGGCCTCGCACGGCTTCCGCCTGGTGGCCGGCGGGGGCACCGTCGTCGACCCCGACCGCAGCCTCGCCGCCCAGGGGATCGCCGACGGCACCATGCTCTCGCTCGAGGTGGTCGACCCCAGCACCGACAAGGTCTACGACGACGTCGTCGAGGCCGTCGCCGACGTGGTCGAGACCCAGTTCGCCCCCTGGACGGCCCGGCACAGCGCCGGCACCGCGGTCGGGGCGGCCACCGTGTTCTTCCTCTGCGCCGCCTGGGCGCTGTTCACCGCCCGCGACTCCGGCGCCCTCGTGGCCGCCGTCGCCGGGGCCGTGGCCGTCCTGCTGGTCGGCGCCGCCGCCGTCCTCGGCGCGCGCACCCAGAGCGCCGGTGCGCTGGCCCTCGCGCTCACCGCGCTGGCCTTCGCCGCCACCTCGGGCAGCGCGGTCGCCGCGGGCGACGACCTGTGGGGCCGGGACCTGCTGTGGGTGGGGCTGTTCGTCGCCGTGGTCGGGCTGCTCGGCGCGCTCGCGGTCCCCCAGCACCGGCTGGTGCTCGCGGCGGGTGCGGTGGTGGGCGTCGTGGCGGCCGCGGTCGGGGTGGTCACGGGCGTGCTCGGGGTGGCCATGCCCACCACCTGCGTGGTGGTGTTCGTGCTGGCCGTCGTCCTCGGCAACGTCCTCCCCTGGCTGGGGCTGTCGTCCAGCCGCCTGTCGACCCACGCGCCCCGCACCGAGGCCGAGATCGACGCCGCCGTCCCCGAGATCGACCGCGCCCAGGTGCGCGCCCAGGTCACGCGCGGCCACGACGTGATGGTCGCGACCTCGCTCGCCACCGGCGGCGCCGCCCTGCTGGTCACCCCGCAGCTGGCCGCCTCGGGGGTGTGGGGCACGGCGCTGGTCGCCGCCGGCTGCGTCGCCACCCTGCTCCGCACCCGCCACAGCCGCACCCGCACCGCCGTCGTGCTGGCCATGACCACCGGCATCGTGGGGGTGGCGCTGGCTGCCGTGGTCGCGGCCCTCGCCCATCCGGCGTGGCGGCCCGCCCTGGCCGTGCTGCTGGGGACCACCGGCGCCGTCGTCGTGGCGCTGGCCGTCCTGGCGCCGCGCACCCGGGTCCGGCTGGGGCGGGTCGCCGACGCGCTCGACGGCGTCGCGCTGGTCGCGCTGGTGCCGCTCGGAGCCGCTGCCATCGGGGTCCTCTGAGCCATGGCCACCAAGAAGGACCTCGTCGAGGCCCAGTCGTTCAGCCGGCGACGCCTCACCACCGCCTTCGTCAGCGGCGCCCCGGGCGGCCGCGAGGTCGAGCCCGACCGGCCGCTGCGGGCGGTCGTCGGCGGTCTGGCGCTCTCGGTCGTGCTGGTGCTCGGCAGCATGGCCTTCGGCTGGCTGCGCTCGTCGCTGCCGGACGACTGGAAGAACGAGCGGCTCGTCATCGCCGAGGACAGCGGCGCTCGCTACGTCTCCATCAAGAGCGTGCTGCACCCGGTCGTCAACACCACCAGTGCCCGCCTGCTCATCCCGGCCGACAAGTTCAAGGTCGTCGCGGTCCCCGACGAGGAGCTCGCCGACATCAAGCGCGGGCCGACCCTCGGCATCCTGGGGGCGCCCGACTCGCTGACCCCGCGCGACCGGCTCGTCGACAGCGGATGGCTCTCGTGCCTCGGCACCGGGGGCCAGGTCTCCACCGCCGTGGGCCCGCAGCGCGCCGGGCGCCCGGCCACCGATGCCGCGGTGCTGGTCCGCGCGGCCGGGAAGACCTTCGTCGTCGCCGGGAACCTCCGCTACCCGGTGGCCGCCCGCAACGTCTCGGCGGTGGCGGTCGCACTCCGCCTCGACGGCCGCCCACCCATCGAGGCGCCCGCCACCTGGCTCAACCTGGTGCCCGAGGGCCCGGCGCTGGGCCCGCTCTCGGTCGACGACCTCGGCAAGCCGCTGCCCGGGCTGCCGGCCGGGGCCACCGTCGGCTCGGTCCTCAAGCTCGACAGCGACGGACGCCACTACGTGGTCACCCCGCGCGGCGACCTCGAACCGCTGCCCGACGTCGCCCTCGCGATGTACCGCCTGGGGTCGGGCGCCTCGTCCACCGAGATCCCGGTGCAGGCCGCCCAGATCGCCCGCCTCCAGGTCAGCCCGCAGCAGATCGCCCCCCGCGAGTGGCCCGAGGCCCTGCCGACCGGCCTCGAGACCACCCCGTGCCTCACCCTGACCGCGGCCGCCGGCACCCCGCCCGAGGTCACCCTCACCACGGTCGTCGACCAGCCGCCGGCCTCCGAGCGCGGCCGCACCACCGTCGACACCGGCTCGGGCGCGCTCGTCCGAGCCGTCACCGGGCAGGTCCTCGGCAAGGGTCCGGTGCTGGCGATCGACCAGACCGCCACCGCCTACGCCATCGACTCCCCCGACAAGGAGGTGCTCGCCCGCCTCGGCTACCGGCCCGACGACGTCGTCCCGGTGCCCCAGGCGTGGGCCGAGCTGTTCCGCTCCGGGCCGTCGCTCGGCACGGCGGCCGCCGGGACGATCGTCAGCGGACAGTCGTGAGCGGTCGGCGCCGGGCCCTGGTGGCCCTGGTTCCCGTGGTCGCGGCGCTCGCGGCGGGCACCGCCCTCCCCGCCGCGGCGTCCCCCGTCCCGGCCGCTCGGGCCGGGGTCCCCGGCGCGGCGCCGCCCGCCGCGGGCGAGGCCTGTGAGGAGGGCCGCACCCAGTACGTCGCCGACACCCCGGCCGGCCTCATCCGGCTGGCAGCCACCCGCGCCTGGCCGTTGGCCACGGGGCGGGGCGTCACCGTCGCGGTCGTCGACAGCGGCGTGGCGGCGGCGAACGCGCACTTCCCGAAGGGGTCGGTCCTGCCGGGGCGCAGCTTTGTCGGGGGCTCGGCCACCACCGACAAGCGCCTGCACGGCACCGCCGTGGCCGGCATCATCGCCGCCCGCCCCCTCGCCTCCCGCTCCGGGGTGCAGGGCCTGGCCAAGCGCGCGACGATCCTTCCGGTCAAGGTGGTCCCCGACGAGCAGGATGACCGGGCCGCCGACGCCGACGCCGGAACCCTCGCCGAGGCCATCGTGTGGGCGGCCGACCAGGGCGCGAAGGTCATCAACGTCTCGCTCAGCACCACCCGCGACGACCCGCGGCTGGCCGCGGCGGTGGCCACGGCGACCTCCCGGGGCGCCCTCGTCGTGGCGTCCGCCGGCACCGCCACGGCCGAGGACTCGCTCCCGGTCACCGGCGTGCGCTACCCGGCGGGCTACCGCGACGCGCTCGGGGTCGCCGCCACCGACGCCGACGACACGGTCGCCAGGACGTCGGTGCGCGGTGAGCAGGTCGACGTCGCGGCGCCGGGCGTCGACGTGCTGACCACCTTCGGCGCGTGGGGCGACTGCTACCTCAGCGCCGACGACGGCTCCACCAGCTACGCCACCGGCTACGTCTCGGCCGCCGCCGCCCTCCTCGCGCAGCGGTTCCCGGCCGAAGGGCCCCGCGGCTGGGCCCACCGGCTCGAGGCCACCGCCGCCCGCGAGCGCCGCGACGCCCGCGACGACGCCGTCGGATGGGGCCTGGTGCAGCCGGTCGAGGCGCTCACCGCCGTCCTCGACGCCGGAGTCGCCGGACCACTGCTGCCCGGTGCGACCCCCACCGCATCGCCCCGGGCGGTCTCCCGCCGGGTCGCCGTGGGCGAGGAGCCCGACCCGCTGGCGGCCGACCGGCGCCAGGTGCTGTGGGTGGCCGTGGCGGGGACCAGCCTCCTGCTCGGGCTGGCCCTGGTGCGACTCCAGCGGCGGCGTCCGACCGCCTGAACCCGGATGAGCCGCGGCCCCACCGTCTGGGAGGATGTGCGGCATGACCGAGCACCTCTCCCCATCCCTCGCTGCCTCCGTCCCGGACCGACCGTCGCTCGACGGCCTCGAGGACAAGTGGGCCGCGGTATGGCAGGAGCAGGGCACCTACGCCTTCGACCGTGCGGCCGCACTGGCCGGCCCGCGTTCGGCGGTGTTCTCCATCGACACCCCGCCGCCGACCGCCAGCGGCTCGCTGCACATGGGCCACGTCTTCAGCTACACCCACACCGACTGCATGGCGCGCTACAAGCGGATGGCCGGCTTCAACGTCTTCTACCCGATCGGCTGGGACGACAACGGGCTCCCCACCGAGAAGCGGGTGCAGAACTACTACGGCGTGCGCGGCGACGCCACGCTGCACCACGACCCCGCGTTCGAGCCGCCGTTCCGCGGCGACGCCAGGAGCACCAAGGCGGCCGACGAGACGCCGGTGTCGCGGCAGAACTTCATCGAGCTCTGCGACGAGCTGACGGTGCGCGACGAGGAGGCCTTCGAGTCGCTCTTCCGGCGGATCGGGCACAGCTACGACTGGTCGATCACCTACCGCACCATCGACGACCACTCGCGGGCCACCGCGCAGCAGGCGTTCCTGCGCAACCTGGCCCGCGGCGAGGCCTACCAGGCCGAGGCGCCCGGGCTGTGGGACGTCACCTTCCAGACCGCCGTGGCCCAGGCCGAGCTCGAGGCCCGCGACTACCCCGGCGCCTACCACCGGGTCGCGTTCCACGGCGCCGACGGCCCCGTGTACATCGAGACCACCCGCCCCGAGCTCATCCCCAGCTGCGTGGCCCTCATCGCCCACCCCGACGACGAGCGCTACCAGCCGCTCTTCGGCACCACGGTGCGCACGCCGCTGTTCGGGGTCGAGGTGCCCGTGCTCGCGCACCCCGCCGCCGAGATCGACAAGGGTGCGGGCATCGCGATGTGCTGCACCTTCGGCGACCTCACCGACGTGCTGTGGTGGCGCGAGCTGCGGCTGCCCACCCGCTCGGTCATCACCCGCACCGGCCGGGTGCAGTCGGAGGTGCCGTCATGGCTCGCCGGCACCCCGGGCGAGGCGCTCTACGCCGAGGGCCTGGCCGGCAGGACGGCGTTCGGTGCCCGCGAGGCCGTCGTCACGGCGCTGCGCGAGTCCGGCGACCTCGACGGCGAGCCCAAGCCCACCCAGCGCAAGGCCAACTTCTACGAGCGCGGCGAGAAGCCCCTCGAGATCGTGACCTCGCGCCAGTGGTACATCCGCAACGGTGGCCGCGACGTCGAACTCAACGCGGCCCTGGTGGCGCGCGGCGACGAGATCGACTTCCACCCGGGGTTCATGCGCTCGCGCTACACGAACTGGGTGAGTGGCCTCAACGGCGACTGGCTGGTCTCGCGCCAGCGCTTCTTCGGCGTGCCGATCCCGGTCTGGTACCCCCTGGACGCCGACGGCGAGCCCGACTACGCCCACCCGATCGTGCCCTCCGAGGCCGAGCTGCCCGTCGACCCGGCCGCCAACCCGCCCGCCGGCTACGACGAGACGCAGCGCGGCGAGCCCGGCGGCTTCGTGGGCGACCCCGACGTCCTCGACACCTGGGCCACCTCCTCGCTCAGCCCGCAGATCGCCGCCGGCTGGCGCGACGCCGCGGGCACGGGGACCGACCCGCTGTTCGAGAAGGTCTTCCCCTTCGACGTGCGCCCCCAAGGCCACGACATCATCCGTACCTGGCTGTTCTCGACGGTCGTGCGCGCGCACTTCGAGCACGGCACCGTGCCCTGGACCGACGCCGCCATCAGCGGCTGGATCCTCGACCCCGACCGCAAGAAGATGAGCAAGTCCAAGGGCAACGTCGTGACGCCCGAGGACCTGCTCAAGGAGCACAGCGCGGATGCCGTGCGCTACTGGGCCGCCAGCGGGCGCCTCGGCACCGACGCCGCCTACGACGTCGGGCAGATCAAGGTCGGGCGCCGCCTGGCCATCAAGGTCCTCAACGCGAGCAAGTTCGCCCTCTCGTTCGGCGACGTCGACGGCGAGCTCGCCGCGCTGGTGACCCAGCCCATCGACCGCTCGCTGCTCACCGGGCTGCGCGACGTCGTGGCCAAGGCGACGGCGGGCTTCGAGGCGTGGGACTTCACCCGGGCCCTCGAGGTCACCGAGCAGTGGTTCTGGGCGTTCTGCGACGACTACCTCGAGCTGGTCAAGGACCGTGCGTACGGGGCGCAGGGCGATGCCGCGGCCGCCAGTGCGCGTGCGACCCTGCGGATCTCGCTCGACGTCGTGCTGCGCCTGCTCGCTCCGGTGCTGCCCTACGTCACCGAGGAGGTCTGGTCGTGGACCCACGACGGCTCGGTGCACCGCGCGGCGTGGCCCACCGTCGACGAGGTCCCCGGTGGCGGCGACCCGGCGCTGCTCGGGTCCGTCGGCGCGGCCCTGGCCGTGGTGCGCAAGGCCAAGTCCGAGGCCAAGGTCGGGATGCGGGCCGAGGTGCCGACGCTGACCATCGTGGGGCCCGAGGCCGCGCTCGATCACGTGCGGGCGGCCGAGGCCGACCTGCGCGCCGCCGGCAAGCTCACCGGGACCCTCGACCTCGCCGCCGGTGACGAGGTGGCGGCCCGCGACGTCGAGCTGGTGCCGGTCGCCAAGCCCACCGCCTGACCCCCGCTCCAACTTTTTCTCCCCGTGCGGGAAGGTTCACCCTCGCCGCGCAACGGTTCCGCGGCGATGGTGAAGGTTCCAGCACCGGGCGAAAAAGTGGGGATGTCGGGTCAGGCCGGGGCGGGGCTCGGCGCCACCGCCCGCTCCCGCGTCTCGACCCGCCGAAGACCGTTCGGGCGCACCGCGACCCACGGCACGTCCCAGCCCGACAGCCCCATGCGGTGCTGCACCAGGGCGTCGCGCCGCAGGTGGTCGACCCGCCCGGTGCCGGGGTCGTAGACGTCGAGCATCCGGTCCCCGTCGCCGGGCAGCACCAGCACCACGTGGCGGGGCAGGAGCCGCGAGCCGATGTAGAGCAGGCCCGGCTCACCGTCGGCCACGCAGTCGACGAGCCGGTCGAAGGCCTCGACCAGGGCGTACTCGTCGAGGCCGCGCACCGTGTCGAGGACGTACTCGGTGCCCGCGCGGGACGCGCCGTACTCGAGCTCGTGCTTGGCCCCCCAGGGCGGGGTGCCGAGGGCCCGCGGCCACGGGAGGTTGAGTCGGTGCCGCCCGGCCAGCAGCCCGTTGGTGCGCCGCATCACCACCCGCTCGTAGGCGGCGAAGCGCTCGGCCGGGGTCGACCCGGCGGGCGAGCCCGGCGGGTGCGGCTCGCCGGTGCGGACCCAGGACGCGAAGACGGGGTCGACCAGCATCCGGGCCACCGTCAGGCACGCCGAGCCACACGTCACGGGTGACTGCTGGACGGGGCCGGTGTCACCCGCACGCAGGCGGAAGGTGGTCGCCACGGCCCCATCGTGACGCCAACCGGCTCCCGATGCCATCACCGGGTGTGCTTGGGTGTGTCCGTGCTCTCCCGTCGCGCGCTCCCGCTCGGCCGTGGGGCCGTCGTCACGGCGGTGGGGACGGTCACGGTCCTCCTCGTCGTCTGGGCCTCCGCCGTGCCACTCCCCGCCCGGGTCATCTCGAGCCCCACGGCCACCTTCACGAACGACCCCACCGCCCCGCTGGACGACTCGCAGGCACCGCAGTCGCAGATCAACGCGCCGCCGTTCACCGGCACCCGCCGCGACGGCGGCCTGCTCGACGCCGTCCTCGGCTACGGCACTGCAGTCCTGCTGGGCGTCGCGGTGCTCTTCCTGCTGGCCCTGGTCGCCCGTCAGCTGCTCGACGCCTACCGCGACCGGGGCGTGGTCGTGGGCGACGCCACGGCCGGGCCGGACGTCGACCGGGTGGCGGCCACCGTCGCCTCCGACGCCTCCGGACGCCTGGCCGCCCTGTCGGGCGGCAGCCCGGCCGAGGGCATCGTCGCGGCCTGGACCCGCCTCGAGGCGAGCCTGCGCGACGCCGGCCTGCCGATGCCGCCCTCGCGCACGTCCACCGAGACCACCGTCGCGGCGCTCGGGCGCTACGTGGTGGATGCCGGCGCCCTGCACGCGCTCGCCGCCCTCTACCGCGAGGCGAGCTGGTCGCACCACCCCCTCACCGAGGACGACCGCACCCGGGCCGAGGACGCCCTGCGCGCGCTCGACGCCCAGCTGGCTCCCGCGCGGGAGGCGGGCGTGCGCCGTGGCTGACCTCCCGAGCCCGCGGGCGCGCGCCGGACTCGCCGCGGGGGCCGTCGTCCTGGTCGTCCTCCTGACCCTGGTCCGCGGGCCGGTCGTCCTCCAGGCGCTCGCCGCGGCTGCGGTCGGGGTCGCGCTGATCGCCCTGGTGCCGGTGCTCGTCCGCCGTGACGACGTCGACTGGGCCTGGTTCCCGCGCCGCGCCGACGACGTACCGCCCGAGCCCGGCATCGCGACGCTGCGCCGCACGCTGCAGCCCGAGCCCCGCGACACCGGCGCCTCCGAGCGCCTCCACGACATCGTCACCCGCATCGCCGACGACCGCGCGCCCCACGGCGTCCCGCCCGGCCCGCTCGCCACGTACCTGGCGGCGCCCCCGCGACCCACCTCGCTCGAGGAGGTCGAGCGGCTCGTGACCGAGCTGGAGGCCCTCTCCCCCGGCGCCACCCGTTCCAGCACCACCCAGCCCGGCCCCACCCCGGCCGACCCGTCCCGTCCGAAGGAGAACCCGTGACCGACATCCCCACCGCGCACCGGCGAGCGCTCGCCGTCCTCGACGAGGTCGACACCGTCGTCGTCGGCAAGCGCTCCGCCACCGAGGTCGTCCTCGCGGCGGTGCTGGCCGGGGGCCACGTGCTGATGGAGGACTTCCCGGGGCTCGGCAAGACCCTGGCGGCTCGGACCTTCGCGACCGCCCTCGGCCTGGACTTCACCCGTGCGCAGTTCACCCCTGACCTGCTGCCCTCCGACCTCACCGGCGCGTTCGTGTTCGACCAGAAGGAGGGCGCCTTCGAGTTCCGCAAGGGCCCGATCTTCACCGGCCTCCTCCTGGCCGACGAGATCAACCGCACCCCGCCCAAGACCCAGGCCGCGCTCCTCGAGGCGATGCAGGAGCACCAGGTCACGGTCGAGGGCCAGACCTTCCCGCTGCCGCGCCCCTTCCACGTGCTCGCCACGGCCAACCCGGTCGAGTACGAGGGCACCTACCCGCTGCCCGAGGCCCAGCTCGACCGCTTCCTCGTGCGCGTGGCCTTCGGCTACCCCGGCGCCGACGAGGAGCTCGAGGTGCTCCACCGACGGATGTCGCGCCGCCAGGAGGACCAGCAGGCGCGCCGCGTGGTCGACGCCGCCGAGCTGCTCGAGCTGCAGGCCGCCCTCGAGGACGTCACCGTCTCGCCCGAGGTCGCCCGCTACTGCGTGGCGCTGGCGCGCGCGACCCGCGAGCACGAGCAGGTACTGATGGGGGCCTCCCCCCGCGGGTCCCTGGCGCTGCTGCTGGTGGGGCGCGGCTACGCCGTCATCCGGGGTCGCGACTACGTGACGCCCGACGACGTCAAGGCCGTGGCGCCCGCCGTGCTCGAGCACCGGGTCGTCGCCCGTCCCGAGCTGTGGATGAGCGACGTCGGGCCCCGCAGCATCGTCGCCGACGTGCTGCGCACGGTCCCGGCGCCGCGGGTCGCGGTGCGCTCGGCGTGAACGGCGGCTGGCGCCCCACCCGGGCGTTCGGCCGGGCCGCCGCCGTCGGGCTGGCGCTGCTCGTCATCGGGACGGGCCTGCGCCGGGGCGACGTGGCGGTGCTGGGGGTCCCGCTGCTCGGGGTCGCCCTGTGGTCGGTGCTCACCGCCCCCCGCACCGCGCCCACCGCCCGCAGCCGGCTCGAGGGTGGCCCGGTGCACGAGGGCGAGAGCCTGACCTGGCGGGTCGACGTCGAGCCCGTCGCCGGCCTGCGCGAGGTGCTGGCCCACCTGCCCGCCGACCGCTGGACCGAGACCACCCCCGCCCACGGGCACGTCGTGGGCACCGCGAGGGGCGACGGCACGGCGGTGCCGGTGGCAGTCGGCGTGCGCCCCGCCCGCTGGGGGGTGCGGCGGATGGGGCCCGCGCAGGTCGCAGCGGTCGGTGACCTCGGCTCGTTCGTGTGGAGCTGGCCCGAGCAGCACACCGAGACCCTGGTGGTCGTCCCGAGGCCCGGTGACTTCACCTCCCGGGCCGCCCTGCCGCACCCGGTCGGCCTGGTGGGTCAGCACCGCTCCACCCGTCCCGGCGGCGGTACCGAGCTCGCCGACATCCGCCCCTTCCGCACCGGCGACCGGCTGCGCCGCATCCACTGGCCGGTGTCGCTGCGCACCGGCGCCCTGCACGTGACGACCACCTACGCCGACGAGGACGCCGAGGTGCAGGTCGTCGTCGACGCCGTGCGCGACCTCGGGCACCGCGACGTCGCCCGTGGGCGCCTGACCAGCCTCGACGTGGCCGTGGAGGCCGCGGGTGCGGTGGCGGCCCACTACCTCTCGACGGGTGACCGCGTGGGGCTGTCGGTACTCGGCGGTGGCGGCCTGGTCGAGGTGCCGGCCGTGGGCGGCCACCATCAGCTGGCGCGCGTCCTGGTCGGTCTGGGGCGTGCCGAGCCGGCCCGCGGGACCCTGGCCGAGGAACGGCTGCTCCAGGCCCAGCTGGCCCGGGCCGTCTCGCCGGGGGCGGTCGTGGTGCTCCTGTCGGGGCTGGTCTCGGTCGGCCCGCTCGGCCAGGCCGTGCGCCTGGCGCGCAGCGGGCACGTCGTCCTCGTCGTCGACACCCTCCCGGCCGCGCTGGCCGGCACCGGCGTCTCCGCCGAGGACGCGATGGCCGCGACCGGCATCGGGGACCCGCGGCTCGCCCGGCTGGTGTGGCGGCTGCGGCTGCTCGACCGCGAGCGCGAGGTGCGGCGCTGCGCAGCGGCCGGCGTCCCGGTGGTGCCGTGGCAGGGGGCCGGGTCGCTCGACGCCGTACTGCGCGGCCTCGGCCGGCGCCGGCGCTCCACGGCGGTGGGCCGATGATCCCGGCGACGCTCTGGCGCCGGCTGGCCCGCGGCACCGTGGTGGCCAGCGACGTGCTGGTCCTGCTCGTGGCCATGGCCGAGCTCCCCGGGGCGCTGAAGATCGCCGGCCCCCTGCTCGCCGGGGCCACCGTCTGGGCCCTGCTCGCCCCGGCGTCGTGGGGCGCGCTGGTACTGCTCGCGCTGCAGGCGCTGGTGCTGGCAACCTCGCGCACGGTACCGGCCTCGGTCACCGACTGGTCGCTGGCAGCGCTCGGCGCCACCCTGCTGCTCGTCACGCACCTGGCGCTGTCGCTGCTGGCGGCCTGGCCGCCGGGGGCGATGCTCCCCCGCTCCACCGCCGCCCGGTGGGCGCGCCAGACGGGTGTGCTTGCCGCTCTCGGCGGCGGGTGTGCGGCCCTGGGGCTCCTGGCCTCGCGCACGCCCGTGGGCTGGGGCCCGTGGGTGGGCGCCGTGGCCCTGCTGGCCGTCGCCGGGACCGCGGCCCTGCTGCGCGCTGCGGCGGGCCGCCGGGCCTGATGCCGACGACGCCCCGCCGGCATCCGGCGGGGCGTCGTGTCGGGGCTCGACCGCGGGTCGACCCGGGTCAGGCCGAGCGCTTGCGCGGGGTGCGCTTGCGGGTGGAGTCGGCGTCGTGGCGCACGATGGTCGGCAGCACGTTCTCGAGGACGACCTCGCGCGTGACGACGACCTTGGCGATCTCCTCGTCGCTCGGCACGTCGAACATGGTGGGGAGGAGGACCTCCTCCATGATCGCGCGCAGGCCACGGGCGCCGGTGCCGCGGGCCAGGGCCTGCTCGGCCACGGCCTCGACGGCCTCGTCGGTGAACTCGAGGACGACGCCGTCGATCTCGAACATCTTCTGGTACTGCTTGATGAGGGCGTTGCGCGGCTCGGTGAGGATGCGGACGAGCGCGGCGGTGTCGAGCGGCGCGACCGTGGTGATGACCGGGACGCGGCCGATGAACTCGGGGATCAGACCGAACTTCATCAGGTCCTCGGGCATGACCTCGTGGATGCTGTCGGCCAGGTCCTTGGGCGTGTGCAGCTCGGAGCCGAAGCCCAGGCCCTTCTTGCCGTTGCGCGACTCGATGAGCTTCTCGAGCCCGGCGAACGCACCCCCCACGATGAACAGCACGTTGGTGGTGTCGATCTGGATGAACTCCTGGTGCGGGTGCTTGCGGCCGCCCTGCGGAGGCACCGAGGCGGTGGTGCCCTCGAGGATCTTCAGCAGCGCCTGCTGCACCCCCTCGCCGGACACGTCGCGGGTGATGCTCGGGTTCTCGGACTTGCGGGCGATCTTGTCGACCTCGTCGATGTAGATGATCCCCGTCTCGGCCTTCTTGACGTCGTAGTCGGCGGCCTGGATGAGCTTGAGGAGGATGTTCTCGACGTCCTCGCCGACGTAGCCGGCCTCGGTCAGGGCCGTGGCGTCGGCGATGGCGAAGGGGACGTTGAGCATCTTGGCCAGGGTCTGGGCCAGGTAGGTCTTGCCGCAGCCGGTGGGCCCGATGAGCAGGATGTTCGACTTGGCGATGTCGACGTGCTCGGCGTCCTTCTTGCCGGAGGCCGCGGCCTCGCCGGCCTGGATGCGCTTGTAGTGGTTGTAGACGGCGACGGCGAGGGCCTTCTTCGCGACGTCCTGGCCGATGACGTAGTTCTCGAGGAAGTCGAAGATCTCGCGCGGCTTGGGCAGCTCGTCGAGGCCCAGCTCGCCGGTCTCGGCCAGTTCCTCCTCGATGATCTCGTTGCAGAGGTCGATGCACTCGTCGCAGATGTACACGCCGGGGCCGGCGATGAGCTTCTTGACCTGCTTCTGCGACTTGCCGCAGAAAGAACACTTGAGCAGGTCGCTGGTCTCTCCGACGCGTGCCACGAACGGGTCCCTTCCTCGGCGCTGACGACGCCGCCGACGCTACCTGTCGGCGGGTGGTGCCGCACCCATTGAACCGCCGAGCGGTGCGGCGCGTCGCACTTGTCCGCTGTCAGCGCAACGGCCCCACGGCGCGCGGCGCGGCGGTTCGAGGGCCCGCCCACGCGGGCGCGGAGGGCTATGGCCTGGACGCCTGCTGGGGTCATCCTGCCGCGCACCGGTCACGCTGCCGCACCCCGGCCCCAGGTGGCCGGTGCCCGTCGCAGTGGCCGGTGCGCTGCGGGATACCCGGTGTTCGGCCGGATGCCCGGTGCGGCCTCCGGAGTCACGCCGTCGGCCTCCCGAGGTCGAACCAGGTGCAGCAGGCCGCGGGGCGTACCCCCACCTCGGCCAGGACCCGTGCCAGCGCGGGCGGGTCCATCGCCACCGCCCAGATCCAGCGCGCGACCCTGACCTGACGGCGCAGCCGGTCCTCTCGGCGCTTCTCGGCCCACACCACCTCGCCCGCCCGGCGGGGGTCGGCACCCTCCGGCACCCGGTACTTGACCTGCCCGTCGAACTCCCCCGCCACCCCGGGCCACCCGAAGTCGGCCAGCCCGATGACGCCGTCCGCGTCCGAGTGCTCGACCTGGAGCCGGGGCCTGGGGAGGTTCAGCCGGAACATCTGCACCCGCGACAGGCTCTCCCCCGCCGACATGCTGTCGGGGTCGGCGAGGTCCCGCACCAGGGCGGCGGCCGTCCGGCCGCGGGTGCGCCGTGGCAGGACCGCGACCTCGGCCGCCAGCTCGTTCTGCGTGCACAGCCGGTGCCGCAGGGCGTGGTCGGCGGCGGCGACCGCACTGGCCAGCGACCCGGTGCGGGCCAGGTCGACGATCGTGCGCGGCACCGGAGTGACCCGCACGCCCGCCACGTCGACCGGGTCGACCTCGGGACCGACGAGCGGCCGCAGCAGGTCGGACCCGCTGACCCGGCCGGACGGCGCGTGCACGACGACGGCGGGCGGCCAGTCCTCGATGCGCGGCAGGCCCCAGAGCGCGGCGGCCGAGACGCCCGAGACGACGTGCCCGCTCCCCGGCCGGCAGCGCAGCAGGGAGGCGTGCACCAGGGACGCGTGGCGCTGCCCCGGCGTCAGGGCGCCCCAGACCGGGCGCGGTAGCCACACACCGTGCCGGACCTGGTGCCAGGACGTGCGGTCCTGGGCCGGTTCGACGCCCCTGCGCCGCAGGTCCGACCCCAGCCGCAGCCGGCCGGGGTCGAAAGGTGGTGGGGGCGCGGAGCCGAGCATCGCGTCAGCGTGCCAGGTCGGCGCGCCGGCCCCGTGGCGTCATCCACAGGCCCGTGCCCGACGCCGGTAGGCCTGCGCGGCACCGGTGATCCTGCAGGGCATCAGTCGTCCTGCCACGCACCGGCGACGCTGCCACGCACCGGCGACGCTGGCGAGCACCGGCCCCCTGGGACCGGTGCCCACCGGAGTGACCGGGGCGCGACGGAGCGGGCGGTGCGCACCGGACGCCCCGCACGCGGCGACGCCGCCCTCGCGGGTGCGGGGGCGGCGTCGTCGGAGGGTCACCGCGCGGGCGACCCCTGGGTCAGTTGGCCTTGCGGGAGGCGAGCACCTCGTCGATGAGGCCGTACTCCTTGGCCTGCGCGGCCGAGAGGATCTTGTCGCGCTCGATGTCCTTGCGGACGAGCTCGACGTCACGCCCGGAGTGCGAGGCGATGGTGTCCTCGAGCCAGCCGCGCATCCGGATGATCTCGTTGGCGTGGATCTCGAGGTCGGAGGCCATGCCACCGGTGCCCTCGATGGCCGGCTGGTGGATGAGCACCCGGCTGTTCGGCAGGGCGAAGCGCTTGCCCTTGGCGCCGGCGCCCAGCAGCACCGCGGCCGCCGAGGCCGCCTGCCCGATGACGAACGTCTGCACGTCGGGGCGGATGTACTGCATGGTGTCGTAGATGGCCGTCATGGCCGTGAACGAGCCACCGGGGCTGTTGATGTACATCAGGATGTCGCGGTCGGGGTCCTGGGACTCGAGCACGATGAGCTGGGCGATGACGTCGTCGGCGGACGCGTCGTCGACCTGCACCCCGAGGAAGATGATGCGGTCCTCGAAGAGCTTGGTGTACGGGTCGAGGCGCTTCATCCCGTAGGAGGTGCGCTCCTCGAACTGGGGCAGGATGTAGCGGCTCTGGGGGCCGGGCACGTGGAGGCGGCCGGTCAGGTCTGCGTTCATGTCTCTCTCTCGCGTCGTCTCGGCCGGGTCAGTCGGCGGTCACGGGGTTGTCGGCGTGCGCGCCGGCCATGTCGGCCTTCTTGATGACGTGGTCGACGAAGCCGTACTCCTTGGCCTCGGCCGCGGTGAACCAGCGGTCGCGGTCGGAGTCCTGCTCGATCTGCTCCTTGGTCTGGCCCGTGTGCTCGGCGATCAGCTCGGCCATCTGCTTCTTGATGTGGATGAGCTGCTCGGCCTGGATCTTGATGTCGGAGGCGGTGCCGCCGATGCCGCCCGACGGCTGGTGCATCATCACGCGGGCGTGCGGGGTGGCGTAGCGCTTACCCGGCTCGCCGGCCGACAGGAGGAACTGGCCCATCGAGGCCGCCATCCCCATCGCCACGGTGGCGACGTCGTTGGGGATCCACTGCATGACGTCGAAGATCGCCATGCCGGCGGTCACCGAGCCACCGGGGCTGTTGATGTACAGCCAGATGTCCTTCTCGGGGTCCTCGGCGGCGAGGAGCAGCATCTGCGCGCAGATGGCGTTCGCGTTGTCGTCGCGCACGTCGGAGCCGAGGAAGATGATCCGCTCCTTGAGGAGACGGTTGTAGATGTGGTCGTCGAGGCCGGCCCTCTGGCCGTCGCCCGCGGCGACGATCTCACTACTGGTCACGACTCGTCACTCCTCGTTCGTCAGGGTTCTTCTACCTTTCAGTGACCCTAACGCCCGGCCCTGTCGCCCGTACTCCCCGACCGGCGCGTGTTCGCCGTGAGCACAACCCGTGCCCCGGCGCCGCGCGAGGGCGGGCCCGCGGGATGTCCGCGGACCCGCCCCGGGTTCCCCCGGGATCAGCCGACCGGGCGGTCGGCGGCGGGGTCGGTGGGCCGCGGCGCGTTGCGCGGCAGGCCGTCGTGCTCGCGCACCGAGGGCACGACCGACAGGGCCAGGACGGCGAGGGCACCGACGACGAGAAGAGCGTGCAGCACGCCCACGTGGTCGCCGAGGAAGCCCAGGAGCGGCGGCCCGGCGATGAACGCGACGTACCCGATGGTGGCCACGACCGACATCCGCGCGGCGGCCCGGGCGGGGTCGTCGGCCGAGGCGCTCATCCCGACGGGGAAGCCGAGCGCGGCGCCGACACCCCACACGGCCGCGCCGACGAACGCGAGCCAGTCACTGCCGAAGACCACCAGGGCCGCGCCGACGACGGCCAGCGCGAAGCTGACGCGCAGCACGGGCACGCGGCCGTGGGTGTCGAGCAGGCCGGTACCGACGATGCGGCCGACGGTCATGAAGGTGAGGAAGGTGGCGAAGCCCAGGACGCCCACCCACTCGGGCACCTCGTGACCCTCGGTGAACGCGACGGCCAGCCAGTCGTTGGCCGTGCCCTCGGTGAAGGCCGCGGCCAGCACCACGACCCCGATGAGCAGGGTCCGGGGCTCCAGCCAGGCCGACCCCGGCCGCGCCGCGGGGGGCCCGTCGCCGTCGTCGACACCGGACGCGGCGACCCGTGGCAGGAACCGCGGCAGCGCCCAGGCGGCGAGCGCCACGGTGACCACGGCGGTGCCCAGGAAGTGCACGACCAGCGGCACGCTGGCCCACGACATCCCGGCCCCGACGAGCGCCGACAGCACCGTGCCGCCCGAGAACGCCGCGTGGAAGTGCGGCATCACGGACCGCCCGAGGGCGCGCTCGACGACCGCCCCCTCGAGGTTCATCGCCACGTCCCAGAAGCCCACGCCGAAGCCGAGGAAGAACAGGCCCGCGGCGACCAGCAGGGGCGGCCCGCCCGCGCTGACGACGCCGCCCACGATGACGAGACCGACGACGCCCGAGACCATGCCGACGGCCACGGTGCGGGCGGGGCCGATCCGGTCGCTGACCCGACCGGCGAGCGGCAGGCCGGACACCGAGCCGACGCTGGCCGCCAGCAGGACGGTGCCGAGCTGGCCGGCCGAGAGCCCCAGGGTGGCCTTGGTGTCGGCGATGCGCGAGGCCCACGAGGCGAAGACCAGGCCGGCGAGGGCGAAGGCGACGAAGACCGCCGTACGGGCCGTCACGAGCCGCTCGCGCGACAGGGGCGGGGCGGACACCTGGGTCGTGCTGGTCACCGCGGTCTCTCCTTCGGGGGTGGGCCGCGTCGGTCGGGGGCGGCGGATGCCATGGCGCCGGGAGCGGATCGAATCGATTCGATCGAATCGATTCGATATTGTGTCGCCCATGCCGTCCCAGCGTCAAGCCGAGCCTCGCCGGGCCACGTTGCGCGACGTCGCCGAGCGGGCCGGGGTGTCGACCTCGACCGCGTCGCTGGTCTTCAGCGGCAAGGGACCCGTCGCCGCCGCCACGGCCGACCGGGTACGGGCCGCCGCCACCGACCTCGGGTTCGCCGGGCCCGACCCGCTGGCGTCCTCGCTGCGCCAGGGCCGCGTGGGCACGGTCGCCGTCATCGTGGAGGGCCCGTTGCGCTACGCCTTCCGCGACCCCTTCGCCCTCGGCGTCCTCGACGGCCTGGCCGAGGAGCTCGACCTGGCCGGGCGCGCGATGCTGCTCGTGGCGCAGCCCGTCGAGCATCCCGAGCAGGCCGTGGCGCAGCTGGCCACCCAGGCCGTCGACGCCGCCGTCTTCCCGCTCTGCGGTACCGGCACCAACCCGCTGGTCGAGCATCTGGCCGCGCGCGGCGTCGTGATGGTGGGCAGCGGCGCACCGCTCGCTCCGGGCGTCGCGCACGTCCTCACCGACGAGCGGGCCGGGCAGCGCCTGGCGGCGCAGCACGTGGTGGACCTGGGCCACCGCCGGCTGGCGCACGTGTCGATGATGCTGCGCCCGGGCGTCGCCACCGGGCCGATCACCGCGGCCGACCTGGAGGACGCCGCCTACCCGGATGCCGCCGGGCGGTCCCGCGGCTTCCTCGACCTGGCACCGGCAGGCTCGCCGATGGTGCAGGTCGCCGAGCTCACCGTGGGGGCCGGGGAGGAGGCCGGGCGGCTGCTGCTGGACCGGCCCGCGGCGGAGCGGCCGACCGCCGTCGTCTGCCAGGCCGACGTGCTGGCCGCCGGCGTGGTGCGGGCGGCCGAGTCCCTCGGCCTGCGGGTACCGGACGACGTGTCCGTCACCGGCTTCGACGGGGTCGACCTGCCGTGGCTCGGCACCACGCTGACGACCGTGCTCCAGCCCGGGGTGGCCAAGGGGCGGGCCCTAGGGGCGATGGTGCGCCGCCGGCTGGAGGGCGAGGGACCCGTCGACGAGCCGTTCGCGGTGAGCCTCCGGGTCGGGACCAGTACCGCTCCCCCGCCCGGCTGAGCCGGCGGCTCGGACGCCTCAGTCGGCCCAGACGGCGGGGCGCTTCTCGAGGAACGCGGCCATCCCCTCGCGCGCCGACGGCGTCTGCGAGGCGTCGGCCATCGCGGCGAGCGCGACGTCGTAGGCCTCCTCCTCGGGCCGGTCGAGCTGCGCGTAGAGCACCTGCTTGCCCCGGGCCTTGCTGGCGCGGGCGCCGCGGGTGGCACGCGCCATGAGCGCGTCGACCGCGGCGTCGAGGTCGGCGTCCGGGACGAGCCGGTTGACCAGGCCCCAGTCGAGCGCGGTCGCGGCGTCGACGACGTCACCGGTGAGCGCCATCTCCATCAGCCGCTTGCGCCCGATGGCCCGGGCCACCGGCACGGCCGGGGTGTGGCAGAACCAGCCCCCCTTGCCGCCGGGCAGCGCGAAGCCCGCGGACTCGCCGGCCACGGCCAGGTCGCACGAGGCGACGAGCTGGCAGCCGGCGGCCGTGGCGAGGGCGTGCACGCGGGCGATGACGACCTGCGGCATCGCCTGCACCTGCTGCATCACGTCGGTGCACAGGCGCAGCAGGTCGCGGACGCCGTCGAGGTCGCGGGCGGCGACGTCGGCGAAGTCGTGCCCGGCGCTGAACACCGGCCCCTCGCCGCCGATGACCACGCCGGCGGCGTCGGTGCCGGCGGTCGCGCGCAGGGCGTCGAGCAGCTCGCGCAGGTGGTCCTCGGAGAGGGCGTTGCGACGCTCGGGGCGGCGCATCGTGATGCGGACGACGTCACCGTCGCGGACGACTCCCAGGGGCTGCGGCATGGGCCGAGGGTACTCCGCGGGCCCCCGCACGGCCGAGGCCGCGCCTCCCTCTCGGGGGCGCGGCCTCGGTGGTGCTGCGGGATGCGGCGGTCAGGCCTTGGCCGGGGTCTCGTCCTCGGCCGGCGCGTCGTCGGAGGCCGGGGCCTCGTCGACGACGTCGGCGACGTCCGTGACCTCGTCCTCGTCGGCGCCGCCCACCAGCTCGTCGAGGTCGATGACGGTGCCCGTGCTGTCGGTGACGACGGCCTCGTCGAGCACGGCGGCCAGCGCCTTGCGGCGGGCGACCTCCTGGACCATCGAGGGGATCTGGCCCTGCTGGTCGATGGCCTGCGCGAACTGGTTGGGGTCCATGCCGTACTGCTGCGCGCTCATCACGAGGTACTCGATGAGCTCGGGCTGCTCGACCTTGACCTCGAGCTTCTCGGCGATGGCGTCGAGGAGGAACTGCGCCTTGAGCGCCCGGCGGGTCGACTCGTCGACCTCGGCCCGGTGCTCGTCGTCGTCCATCCGGTTCTCGCCCTCGAGGTGGCTGTCGACCTCGGCCTTGACGATGCCGTCGGGGACGGGGACGTCGACGGTGTCGAGGAGGTGCTCGAGGACCTTGTCGCGGGCCTGGATGCCCTGCTCGTACTTCTTGGCCTGCTCGGCCTGGCTGACGACGTCGGCGCGGAGCTCGGCGAGGGTGTCGAACTGCGAGGCGAGCTGGGCGAAGTCGTCGTCGAGCTCGGGGAGCTCGCGGACCTTCACGCTCTGGACGGTGACGACGCAGTCGGCGTCCTGGCCCTCGCGGTCGCCGCCGGCCAGCGGGGCGGTGAAGCTCTTGGTCTCGCCCGCGGCCATCCCGACGAGCGCGTCGTCGAGGCCCTCGAGCATGTTGCCGGAGCCGACCTCGTAGGAGACGTTCTCGACGGAGTCGATCTCGTCGCCGTCGATGGTGGCCGACAGGTCGAGGGACACGTGGTCGCCGGTCTCGACGGCGCGGTCGACCCCGACCAGCGTGCCGAAGCGCTCGCGCAGCGAGGTCATCCGCTGCTCGACGTCGTCGTCCGAGACCGCGACGTCGTCGACGGTGACGGCGATGCCGGTGAGGTCGGGAAGCTCGATCTCGGGTCGCACGTCGGTCTCGACGGTGAACTCGAGGTCCTGGCCGTCCTCGAGGGGGACAGCCGTGATGTCGACCTCGGGCGCCCCGATGGCGCGCACCTCCTCGGCCTCGACGGCCTCGGCGAAGAAGATCGGGAGGGCCTCGTTGACGGCCTCCTGGACCACGGCGCCGCGGCCGACGCGCTGGTCGATGATGCGGCTCGGGACCTTGCCCCGGCGGAAGCCCGGCACCTGCACCTGGGACCCGATGGTCGCGTAGGCCTTGTCGAGGAGCGGCTTGAGCTCCTCGAAGGGGACCTCGACGGTCAGCTTGACCCGGGTCGGGCTCAGGGTCTCGACGGCACTCTTCACTGCGGGCACTCCACCTGGGGTGTCGGGGTTGACGGTCGGGCGCCGCACCCGGCCCGATGGAGGCCGGGCCGCCGGGGGCCACGCGTCGCGCGCGCCCGGAGCGACGCCAAGGGCCCATGCTAGCGGCCCCCGCGTGGCCGACCGAATCGACATCGGCCGTCACGGGCCTCCCCCGCAGGCCCTGCGGCCAGTACGGTCCCCTCGTGCACGTCCAGCAGGAGGAGCGTGCCCGAGCCGAAGGATCCACCATGCTCTCAGTGACCACCCGGGGTCGGATGTCCGCCGCCGGTGCGCTGGCCGCGGGGCTGCTCGTCGCAGCCTCGGTCAGCGGCAGCACCGTCACCGCCACCGCCGCCCCGTCCCCCGCCGTGCAGCAGTGCGACGCGGGTGCGGGCTCCAGCGCCGCCCGCGTCGCCGACGGCTCGAAGGCCGTCGAGCCCAAGCTCTACCCCGACAACGAGGCCAACGCCTACGGCGTCCTCCCCGACGCTCCCTACCTGGGCGACGGCGCCATCACCATCAGGACCGTGTTCCACATGGTCTCCGACGACGGCTTCACCGCCGCCGAGAAGGCGCGGTGGAAGACCCTCATCGCCGACCAGATGAAGGTCCTCAACGACTCCTACTCGGGGGCCACCGCCGCGGACGCGGCCGACACCCCGTTCCGGTTCCGGCTGGCCGACACCACGTGGACCACGAACCCGGCCTGGTACACGGTCGTGCCCGGCAAGAACGAGCGAGACATGAAGAAGGCGCTCCACCAAGGCGACTCGCGGGTGCTGAACGTGTACGCGGCCAACATCGGCGGCGGCCTGCTCGGCTGGTCGTACTTCCCGAAGGGCTACAACAACGGGCGCGACTACGTCGACGGCGTGGTCATGCTCGACGAGTCGATGCCGGGCGGCGTGAACCCCGACGACCCGACGAAGCCGTGGAAGTACGGCGAGGGCGACACCCTCACGCACGAGGTCGGCCACTGGCTGATGCTCGAGCACACCTTCGCGCACGGCTGCTCGGCCTCGGGCGACTACGTGGCCGACACCCCGCGCGAGGCGCACCCGCAGTTCGACTGCCCCGTGGACGCCGACACCTGTTCGGCGCCCGGGCTGGACCCCATCCACAACTTCATGGACTACACGCAGGACTCCTGCATGAACATGTTCACGGAGGGCCAGGCCGAGCGGATGAGCGACGCCTGGGTCGCCTTCCGGGCCGGCGGCAACGGGGGCAAGTAGCCCCCGCTCCCTCCCGCGCACGTCCCCTCGCGCCGGGCCGCCCCTCGGGTGGCCCGGCGCGGTGGTTCCTGCGCCAGACTGGGCCGGTGCTGTCCCTGAGCATCTCCGTGCCCGCCCGGCTGACCGACGACGTCCTCGCCGTGCTGCAGCGCGACGACTACGTCACCGGGCTGGCCGTGATGCGCGGCGCCTCGATCCTCCCGCCGGGCGACGTCGTGACCGCCGACATCGCGCGCGAGGGGGCCAACCCGGTGCTCGACGCCCTGCGGGAGCTGGGGGTGCACGAGGAGGGGACGATCCGGGTCGAGCGGGTCGCCACGTGGCTCTCGCAGAGCGGGCTGGATGCGGAGCGGCGCGCGCCGGGGGCGAGTGCCGACGCCGTGGTGTGGACCGAGGTGGGGGCCCGGGCCTACGAGGACTCGGAGCTGAACTGGACCTACCTGTCGTTCATGGTGCTCGCGACGCTGATCGCCGGCATCGCGATCGTGCTCGACTCCCCCATCCTCGTCATCGGCGCGATGGTGCTGGGGCCGGAGTTCGGGCCGGTGGCGGCGGTGGGGCTGGCGCTGGTGCGTCGCAAGGGGCACCTGCTGGGGCTGGCCGTGCGCACGCTGGTGCTGGGGTTCGTGGCCGGGATCGTGATGACGTTCCTCGCGTCGCTGCTGGGACGCGCGCTGGGCTGGGTCACGTACCAGGACGTCGTCGGCAGCCGGCCCGGCACGGCGTTCATCTACACCCCCGACAAGTGGAGCTTCGTCGTGGCCGTCGTGGCGGCAGCGGCCGGGGTGCTGTCGCTGACGTCGGACCGCACCGGCGGGCTGTCCGGCGTGTTCATCTCGGTGACCACGGTGCCGGCGGCCGGCAACGTGGCCCTCGGTCTGGCCTTCGGGGCATGGCACGAGGTGGGCGGAAGCCTGGCGCAGCTGGGGCTCAACCTGACCGGGATGGCGGCGGCCGGCTGGCTCACGCTGCTGGCCCAGCAGACGGTGTGGGCCCGGGTGCCGGCCCGGCGCCGGACGCTGGTCGGTGGGCTCGGGCTGTTGGGGCACCCACGGGACTGAGCGCGTCTGGCTGCCGGCCACGATCGACGCGTCACCTCCGCCTGGTCACGCTGATGGCGCGGAAGCCCGCTCCTGACCTGGATACATCCGCGCCATCGACCGGTTTCCGCGTCCTCGCGGTGACCGCGTGCACCGACGACGGGGGTTCGGCCGCTGCCACCGGGACGAACCCTGCCTGTCCTGCGTCGACTCTCGGAGCGGGCGACGGGAATCGAACCCGCGTAGCCAGTTTGGAAGACTGGGGCTCTACCATTGAGCTACGCCCGCGCACCTCGTCGGCGTGCACCGCGAGGCAGCGCTAGCCTAGGGCGGCGCGCACGGGAATCCGAAATCTCCACCGGTCCGACCGGACGGTTCCGCGTGCCGCGGGGTATGGCGCAGCTTGGTAGCGCGTCCGCTTTGGGAGCGGAAGGCCGCCGGTTCGAATCCGGCTACCCCGACACGTTGACGGGCCCGGCGACGAAGGAGCCGGGCCCGTGACGTGTCGGGAACGGATGACGGGAGCGGGCGCCCGCCAGCCGGGTCCCACGCTCTGCGTGGGCGGGACGAGGTGGCGGGCCCCGCGGGTCCGGCTACCCCGACACGTTGACGGGCCCGGCGACGGAGGAGCCTGCCTCGTCAGCGCACGGTGCAGCGGAACTCCGAGATCGTCCGGCCGGCGCGCAGCCCCTTGGCCTCGAAGCCGTCGTCGGGGCGCCACGCGGGCCGCTCGCCCTCGATGACGTCGAAGCCGCCGTGGGCCGCCAGCTGGCGCCGGGTGTGCTCGGCGTACCGGTCGATGTCGGTGGCCACCAGCAGCCGGCCGCCCGGTCGCAGCCGCGAGGCCACCAGGGTCAGCGTGTGCTGCTGCACGAACCGCCGCTTGGCGTGCCGCTGCTTGTGCCACGGGTCCGGGAAGAACAGGTGCACGGCATCCAGCGACGCCTGCGCCACCCGCTCGCGCAGCAGGGGCAGCGCGTCGCCGACGTACGCCCACAGGTTCGGCACCTCGGCCTCCTCGGCGGCGGCCAGCATCCGGGCGATGCCCGGCACGTGGACGTCGACCGCGACCACGTCGGCCTCGGGGTGCTTCGCGGCGTAGGCGATGGCGGCCGCGCCGTGACCGGACCCGATCTCGACCACCACGGGACCGGTGCGCCCGAACGCCTCCCGCGGCACCAGCGGGCCCTCGGGGACGACCCGGCCGGGCAGCAGCGTCGCCATCTGTTCCTCGACGAGCGGGCGGGTGCGCCAGCGGGCGGTGAAGGTGCGCACGCTCTCGCGGGGCGCATGGTCCAGGAGCGGGCCGGATGCCACGGGACGGTCTCCTCGGGGTCGACGGGCGGGGGCGCGGCCGCCTCAGACGCGCCGGACGGCGAGGGCGGCCCGGTCGTCATCCTCCCCCGAACGGGCCGCCTCGCACACATCGCGGGCCACGTCGCCCTCGCGCAGCACGGACATGGTGGCCACGCCGAGCATCCGGTCGATGCCGTCGGTGAGGTCGCGGTCGCGCGCCTCGACCACGCCGTCGGAGTACACGAGCAGGGCGTCACCCCGGTCGAGCCGCCCGCTCTGGCGGGGGAAGGTGCTGCCGGGGACGACCCCGAGCAGCGGGCCCCGCGCGCCGTCGAGGACGGTCCAGCGGGCCCGGCCGCCGGTATAGCGAGCAGGGGCCGGGTGCCCCGCGTTGGCCACCGAGTACTCCCCCGTGCCCAGGTCGAGGTCGATGTGCACGGCGGTGGCGAACCCCTCCTCCCAGCGCTGGCGGAGCAGGTAGTCGTTCGCGACGCGCAGGAAGTCGGCGGCGGGCACCGCACCGAGCAGGGCCCCGAGCGCGCCGGACAGCAGCAGCGACCGGGTCCCGGCCCGCGTCCCCTTGCCGCTGACGTCGACCAGCGCGACCTCGAGCCGGCGCCCGCACGGGTGCAGGTGGGCCACCACGAAGTCGCCGGAGAACCGGTCCCCGTGGGCCGACAGGATGCACGAGGTGGCCGCCCACCCGGCGGGCAGGTCGGGGACCTGGCCGACGGTGACGATGCGGTCGCGCAGCTCGGCGAACATCCTGTCGCCGCTGAGGCCCCGCGTCCCGACCTGGGCCCGTGAGCGCGCGACCAGCAGGCTCAGCCACATCACGGCCGCGATCGAGACCAGCGCACCCAGCAACCTCGACACCGAGATGCCGGAGTTCGGCGCCCACACCCCCACCACGACCGCACACGCGGCCAGCGCGACGTACAGCCGGCGGGGCTCGAGCAGCAGCCCCGCCACCACCAGCAGCGGGAAGACGAACGCGATCGACACGATCTCGGGGACGAGGAAGACCCCGAAACCCATGGCCGCGAGCAGGATGACCAGGGCGGGCAGGATGAAGCGCGAGGGGTCGAGCCCCGCGAACCGGGACGCGACGACGCGGCGGGTGCCGGACCCTCCGGACTCGCTGCTGCTGAACCTCAGGGACATCCCGGCTGCCATCCGTCTCCCCTCCCACCGTCGATCGGGGCCGCGCCCGACCCTAGCCGCCGGTGCCCACGCCCGCTACGAGTTCGCGCAGGTCAGCCCGCCGGTCATGCGGCAGGTCCGGCTCGGCCGGCCCCGGTCACGGCAGCGGCGGGAGCGTGCCGTCGGCCTCGAAGGCCTCGAGCATGGCGAGGCGGCGCGCATGGCGCTCCTCACCGCTGAACGGGGTCGCCACGAACGTGCGCACCATCGCCCGGGCCAGCTCGGGGTCGGTCATCCGCGCCCCGATGCTGATGACCCGCGCGTCGTTGTGCTCGCGCGCCAGGCGGGCGAGCTCCTCGTCGTAGCAGAGCGCCGCGCGCAGGCCCTTCACCTTGTTCGCGGCCATCTGCTCGCCGTTGCCCGACCCACCGAGGACGACCCCGAGGCTGTCGGGCTCGGCCGCCACCGCCGCGGCTGCCCGCAGCACGTAGACCGGGTAGTCGTCGAGGGCGTCGTAGGTGTGCGGCCCGTGGTGGACCACCTCGTGCCCCTCGGCCTCGAGGAACGCGGCGAGGTCGCCGAGCATCTCGAAGGCGGCGTGGTCGCCGCCGATGTGCACCCGCGTCATCTCAGCCCTCGGTGTCGAAGATCGGGCCCTCGGTCCGCGAGCGCTTGAGCTCGTAGAACCCGGGGGTGCGTGCCACGAGGACGCAGCCGTCCCAGAGCAGCCCGGCGGCCTCGCCCTTGGGCGCCGGGGTGACCACCGGGCCGAAGAAGGCCACGCCGTCGACGGCCACGACGGGGGTGCCCACGTCGTCGCCGACCATGTCGATCGCGCGCTGGTGGCTGGCCCGCAGCGCCTCGTCGTGCTCCTCGGAGGAGGCGGCCTCGGCCAGCGACGCCGGGAGGCCGACCTCGGCCAGGCCACCGGCGATGGCCTCGTCGAAGCCCAGCGTCTGGTGGTGGATGCGCGAGCCGATGGCGTCGTAGAGAGGCTTCACGACGTCGTCACCGTGCGCGGCGCGGGCGGCGGTGATGACGCGGACCGGGCCCCAGCCCTGGTCCATCAGCGCGCGGTACTCCTCGGGCAGGTCGCGGCCCTCGTTGAGGACCGACAGGCTCATGACCGACCAGGTGACGTCGACGTCGCGGACCTTCTCGACCTCGCCCATCCAGCGGGAGGTCATCCAGGCCCAGGGGCACAGAGGGTCGAACCAGAACTCAGCGGCGGCGCGGGGGGGTGCGGTGGTTTCGCTCACGAACTCATCCTGCCACCGCTCGGGGATGCGGGGACGGCCGCCCGCCCGTGACAGGATTGGTGGCTGCGTCCGGACCGGACGCCCGCCGCACCCACAAGGAGCTCCCCGTGCCGGGCACGAACCTCACCCGCGTCGAGGCGGCGGCCCGCGCCGCCCTCGTCGCCGTCGACACCCACGACGTCGAGCTCGACGTCACGACGGGCGCGGAGACGTTCGCGACAGCCAGCACCATCCGGTTCACCTGCTCCGAGCCCGGCGCCGAGACCTTCCTCGACTTCATCGGCGCCTCGGTCGAGGAGATCGTCCTCAACGGCACCTCGCTCGACCCGGCCGAGCACTTCGCCGACAGCCGGGTCCGCCTGCCCGGGCTGGCTGCCGACAACACCGTGACCGTGCGCGCCACCGGCCGGTACACCAACTTCGGTGAGGGGCTGCACCGGTTCGTCGACCCCGTCGACGACGAGGTCTACCTCTACACCCAGTTCGAGGTGCCCGACAGCCGCCGCGCCTTCCCCGTGTTCGAACAGCCCGACCTCAAGGCCGCCTTCGCCTTCACCGTCACCGCGCCCGCGCACTGGCAGGTCGTCTCGAACTCGCCCACCCCCGAGCCCACCCCGGCCGGCGAGGGCACCGCCACCTGGGCCTTCGCGCGCACCCCCCGCATCTCGAGCTACATCACCGCGCTGGTCGCGGGTCCGTACGACGTCGTGCGCGACAGCGTCAGCACCCGCGCCGGCGAGGTCCCCCTGGGCATCTTCTGCCGTCGCAGCCTCAGCCCCTACCTCGACGCCGACAACCTCTTCGACCTGACGAAGAAGGGCTTCGCGTACTTCGAGGAGGAGTTCGACTGCGCCTACCCGTTCGCCAAGTACGACCAGCTGTTCTCGCCGGAGTACAACATGGGCGCGATGGAGAACGCGGGCTGCGTCACCATCGCCGAGATCTACGTCTTCCGGTCCAAGGTCACCGAGGCCCTGGTCGAGCGCCGGGCCCTCACCGTGCTGCACGAGCTGGCCCACATGTGGTTCGGCGACCTCGTCACGATGCGCTGGTGGGACGACCTCTGGCTCAACGAGTCCTTCGCCGAGTGGGCCTCGACCACCTGCCAGGCCGAGGCCACGGAGTGGACCGACGCGTGGACCACCTTCTGCACGCACGAGAAGGACTGGGCCTACGACCAGGACCAGCTGAGCACCACGCACCCGATCGTGGCGCCCATCGAGGACCTGCGCGACGTCGAGGTGAACTTCGACGGCATCACCTACGCCAAGGGCGCCTCGGTGCTCAAGCAGCTCGTGGCCTACGTGGGCCGCGAGCCGTTCCGCGACGGGCTGCGCACCTACTTCCGCACCCACGCCTGGGGCAACACCACCCTCGACGACCTGCTCGTCGAGCTCGAGACCACCTCCGGGCGCGACCTGCGCACCTGGAGCAAGGCCTGGCTCGAGACCGCCGGTGTCAACACGCTGCGCCCGAACCTCGAGGTCGACGAGCACGGCCGGGTCACCGCCGCGGCGATCGAGCAGACCTCGGCCGAGCACGTCGGCACCCTGCGCCCGCACCGGCTGCGGGTCGGCCTCTACGACGTGCGCGACGGGGCGCTGGAGCGCACCGACACCCTCGAGGTCGACGTCGACGGCCCGGTCACCGAGCTGGCGGCCCTGGTCGGCCGCCCGCAGCCCGACCTGCTGCTCGTCAACGACGACGACCTCACCTACGCCAAGATCCGCCTCGACGAGCGCTCGCTGGCCACCGCGCTGGCGCACCCGCGCGGCTTCGGCTCGCCGCTGCCCCGCGCGCTGGTCATGGCGTCGGCCTGGGACATGACCCGTGAGGGTGAGATGGGGGCCCGCCGCTACGCGGAGCTCGTGCTGGCGACGCTGCCCGGCGAGAGCGACTCGACGCTGGTGCGCACCCTCATCAGCCAGCTCCGCGTCGCGGTCTTCCAGTTCACCGCCCCCCAGCACCGTGACGCCACCCGCGCGGCCACCCGCGACCGTCTCTGGGAGATCGCCCGCGACGCCGAGCCCGGCAGTGACGCCCAGCTCCAGCTGGTCACCGCCGCCGCCGGGTTCACCGCGGCCGGCGACGACCCCGCCGTCGTGCGCGGGCTCTACGAGGGCACCACCGTCCTCGAGGGCCTCGACGTCGACTTCGAGGTGCGCTGGGCCCTGCTCACCGCGCTGGCCGCCACCGGCACCGCGGGCGAGGCCGAGATCGCCGCCGAGCTGGCGCGCGAGGACACCTCGACCGCTCGCGAGCGTGCGGCCCGGGCGCGGGCCGCGGTCCCCACCGCCGAGGCCAAGGAGCGCGCCTGGCGGGCCGGGGCCGTCGACGGTGGCCTGCCCGCCGCGGTGGTCGAGATGATCGGCCTCGGCTTCACCCGTGCGGGGACGCCGGCCGAGCTGCTGCGGCCCTACGTCGAGCGCTACCTCTCGATGCTCGACACCGTCGAGCAGCAGGGCTCGCACGCCCTCATCGAGGCGCTCGTGCTGGGCTTCTACCCCCGCTCCCTGGCCGACGCCGGGCTGCTCGACGCCACCCGCACCTGGCTCGACGAGCATCCCGACGCCCCCGCCGCGCTGCGCCGCCTGGTCGCCGAGAACCGCGACCCCGTGGCGCGCGCCCTCACCGCCCAGGAGCGCGATGCCCGTGACTGACGCCACCCCCGCCCTCACCCTGCCCGGCCTGACCGGGCTGAACGCCGACGTGCTCGCCACGGTCGCCGAACGCGCCCAGCAGTGGCTCGTCACCGACGGCGTCCGGGTGCTGCTCGTGCTGGTCATGGGCGTCGTGGCGCGGTGGCTGCTGCACCGCCTGATCGGCCGGGTGGTGGCCACCATGACGTCGCGGACCGCGACCCGGCTGGCCACCAACGTCGCCGCCGGGCGGATCCTCGCGGCGGCCGCCACCGGCGTCGCGCACGAGCGGCACCGGCAGCGGGTCGAGACGATGGGTTCGCTGCTGCGCAGCATCTCGACGTTCGTGGTCGGCGTCGTCACCCTGCTGACCGTCATGGCCCTGGTGGGGCTGCCGCTGGGGCCGCTGCTGGCCTCGGCCGGCGTGGGCGGCGTCGCGATCGGCTTCGGCGCGCAGAGCCTGGTCAAGGACTTCCTGTCGGGGATCTTCATGATCTTCGAGGACCAGTACGGGGTCGGCGACGTCATCGACACCGGCGAGGCGATCGGCACCGTCGAGGAGGTCACCCTGCGCGTCACCCGGCTGCGCGACGCCGACGGCATCACGTGGTACGTCCGCAACGGCGAGATCGTCCGCATCGGCAACCGCTCGCAGGGCTTCTCGGCCGCGTGGGTCGACATGCCGGTGTCGTACCGCGAGGACATCGAGAAGGTGCTCGGCGTGGTGCGCGGGGCGTCCGAGGCGTTCGGGGCGGACCCCGAATGGTCCGACAAGCTCCTCGAGGCGCCGACCGTGCTGGGCGTCGACTCCATCACCGGCCAGACCGTCACCGTGCGGGTGCTGGCCAAGTGCCTGCCGGGCGAGAACTTCGGGGTGCAGCGCGAGCTGCGCGCCCGCATCAAGGCCGCGTTCGACGCCCACGGCATCCAGGGGCCCCCGCTGCCCCCGTTCTCGGCCGGGCCGCCGCGATGAGCCTCTACGACGAGGTCGGCGGGGCGCCGACGTTCGAGCGGCTGGTCCACGCGTTCTACGAGGGCGTGGCCGCGGACGCCCCCCTGCGGGCGCTCTACCCGGAGGAGGACCTCGCGCCGGCCGAGCGGCGGCTGCGGATGTTCCTCACCCAGTACTTCGGCGGCCCCAACACCTACAGCCAGGAGCGCGGCCACCCGCGGCTGCGGATGCGGCACGTGCCCTACCCGGTCACGCTCGACATGCGCGACCGGTGGATGCGGCACATGCTCGACGCCGTCGAGCAGGCCGGCATCCCCGAGCCGCAGGCCGAGCAGATGCGCGACTACTTCCTGCGGGCCGCGCACATGCTGGTCAACACCGACGACGGGCACGGCCACCCGCCGCTCACCCCCTGACCCGATCCCGCCCGGGCCGGCGCCGGTCCGCGTTTCGTCCCGGCTGCGGGATGGGGAAGCATGGGCGGGTGACCGAGACCACCCTGGCCCCCGCCGCTGTCGGCGCGACCGTGCACGCCGCCGACTCCCCCGACGCCCCCTGGTGGCGCGACGCCGTGATCTACCAGATCTACCCGCGCTCCTGGGCCGACGCCGACGGCGACGGCATCGGCGACCTGCCCGGCATCACCGCCCGGCTGCCGTACCTGAAGGACCTCGGGGTGGATGCCGTGTGGCTCAGCCCGTTCTACGTCTCGCCGATGCACGACGCCGGCTACGACGTGGCCGACTACCGCGACGTCGACCCGCGCTTCGGCACCCTGGCCGACGCCGACGCGATGATCGCGCGCGCCCACGACCTGGGCCTGAAGGTGCTCGTCGACCTCGTGCCCAACCACACCAGCAGCGAGCACGAGTGGTTCCGCGCGGCCCTGGCGGCGGCCCCCGGCAGCCCCGAGCGCGACCGCTACGTCTTCCGTGACGGCCGCGGGCCGCACGGCGAGGAGCCCCCGAACAACTGGCCGTCGGTCTTCGGCGGCCGCGGCTGGTCGCGGGTCACCGAGGCCGACGGGACGCCGGGCCAGTGGTACCTGCACCTCTTCGACACGACCCAGCCCGACCTGAACTGGCACAACCCCGAGGTGCGCGCGGAGTTCGAGTCGGTGCTGCGCTTCTGGTGCGACCGCGGCGTCGACGGCTTCCGGGTCGACGTCGCCCACGGCCTCGTCAAGCGCGACGGGCTGCCGGACTGGCACGGCGCCGTGGGCCTCTACGACGAGGTCCTCACCGAGGACGGGCCCGACGCCGTGGGCGACCCCGCGGTCCTGGACCACAACGCCACCGGCGACGCCCCGATGTGGGACCAGGAGGGCGTGCACGAGATCTACCGGTCGTGGCGGGCGGTGCTCGACTCCTACGGCTCCCCCGGCCGCATCCTGTGCGCCGAGGCGTGGGTCAAGCCCGAGGAGCGGCTGGCCCGCTACGTGCGCCCCGCCGAGATGCACCAGGCGTTCAACTTCGACTTCCTCGAGACCCCCTGGGACGCCGCGCGCATCACGGCCGTCGTCGAGTCCTCGCTGCGCAGCAACGACGCGGTCGGCGCCCCCACCACGTGGGTGCTCTCGAACCACGACGTCGTGCGGCACGCCTCGCGGCTCGGCCTCGACCAGTCGCTCCCCCGCACCAACGGCATCCGCGCCGGTGAGCCGCAGCCCGACGCCGCCCTGGGCCTGCGCCGGGCCCGCGCGTACTCCGCCCTGATGCTGGCGCTGCCCGGCGGGGCCTACGTCTACCAGGGCGAGGAGCTCGGCCTGCCCGAGCACACGACGATGCCCGACGACGTCCGCCAGGACCCGACCTTCCACGCGACCCAGCGCGAGGTGACCGGCCGCGACGGATGCCGGGTGCCGATGCCCTGGACCCACGACGGGCCCAGCCTCGGCTTCGGCCCGGGCGACCACCCGTGGCTGCCCCAGCCCGAGGCCTACGCCGGCCTCGCCGTCGACCAGCAGGACGGCGTCGAGGGCTCCACCCTCGAGCTCTACCGCACGCTGCTCCGGCTGCGGCGCGAACACCGGCTCGGGGGCGGCTCGCTCGCCTGGGACGCGGCGGCCTCGGCCACGGTCGTCGCGTTCCGGGTGGCCGCCCAGGGCGACCCCGGGGTCCTCGTGGTGACCAACACCGGCGCCGACCCGGTGACGCTCCCCGACGGCGAGGTCCTGGTCGCCTCCGGCCCGCTCGACGACGCCGGCACCCTGCCGGCCGACACGACGGTCTGGCTGCGGGTCGCGGCGGGCTGAGGTGCGCGCCGAGGACTACGCCTACCTGGCGGCGCCGCGGCCGCTGGCCCTGGCCCACCGCGGTGGCGCGCGGCTGGCCGCCAACGCCGGCCTCGAGAACACCCTGTCGGCGTTCGCCCGCGCGGTGGCGATGGGCTACCGCTACCTCGAGACCGACGTGCACGCCACCGCCGACGGGCAGGTCGTCGCGTTCCACGACGCCGCCCTCGACCGGGTGACGGACGCCGCCGGCCGCATCGCCGACCTCCCGTGGTCGGCGGTGCGCGAGGCCCGGGTGGGGGGCCGTGAGGCGCCCCCGCTGCTGTCCGAGCTGCTCGAGGCCTTCCCCGAGGCGCGGTTCAACATCGACGTCAAGGCCGACGCCGCCCTCGCCCCCACGGTGGCCGTGGTGCGCGCGCACGACGCCGCCGCGCGGGTGTGCCTCGGCTCGTTCTCGCCCCGGCGCATCCGGGCGGCCCGGCGCGCCCTCGGTCCGGGCGTCGCGACGGCCGCCGGGCAGATCGGGACGGCCGCCCTGCGCTTCAGCCCCGGGGTCGTCAGCCGGCTGCTGCACACCCCCGCCCCGGTGCTGCAGATCCCGGCCGAGCACCGGGTCGGCGGCCGTACCGTGACGCTCGTCACCCCGGGCCTGCTGCGCCGGGCCCACGCCCTCGGCAAGCACGTCCACGTGTGGTTCCACGACGGGGCGAGCGAGGACGCCGCGGAGTTCCACCGGCTGCTCGACCTGGGCGTCGACGGCATCGTGGCCGACCGTATCGACGTGCTGGCGGACGTGCTGGAAGTACGCGGTCACCCCCTCGGTCCCAGGTCGGAGGGCTAGATTGGCGAGGATGCGCACGGACACGACGACGACCACCGAGGGCGGCCCCCTCAGCCGTCCCTACGTCGAGGTCACCGTCGCCGTCCTGGCCCTGGTCACGATCGTCGCCTTCGAGTCGATGGCCGTCTCCACGGCCATGCCCGACGTCGCCCGCGAGCTGCACGCCGTGCGCTCCTACGGCTACGCCTTCTCGGTGATGCTCACCGCCCAGCTCCTCGGCATCGTCGTCGCCGGCGTCTGGACCGACCGCTCCGGCCCGCTCCCCGGGGCGCTGGTCGGCCAGCTGCTGCTGGCCGCGGGCGCCGCCACGTGCGGGATGTCGATGCGGCTCGACCTGTTCCTCGTCGGGCGGGCCCTCACCGGCCTCGGCGGCGGCCTGTTGGTCGTGATGCTCTACGTCATCGCCGGGCGCGTCTACCCCGAGGCCATCCGCCCGCGGCTCTTCACCTACATCAGCGCCGCCTGGGTGCTGCCCTCGCTGGCGGGGCCGCCCGTGTCGGCCTGGGTCACCGAGAACCTCTCGTGGCGCTGGGTCTTCCTCGGCGTCGTCGTCCCGGTCCTCGTGACGATCGTGGCGCTCGCCCGGGCCCAGCGGCGGGTCGACACCAGCCGCCTGCGTGAGGTCGTCAGCTCGCGCGACCACCACACCCACGTACGCACCGCCTGGGCCGGGCTCGGCGTGGCGGTGGCCGCCGGCGCGGTGCAGCTCGGCACCCACGAGCTCGTCGTCCAGTGGTCGCCCAAGACCGTCGTGGCGCTCCTCGGCCTGGTCGGGGTCGGGGCCATCGCGCCGGTCCTGCTGCCCAAGGCCACCCTCCTGATGGGGCGCGGCCTGCCCAGCGTGGTGCTGGCGCGGGCGCTGCTGTGCGCCGCGTTCTACGGCGGCATCACCTACGTCCCGCTCTTCCTCGTGGGGCAGCGGCACGCCAGCCTCCAGGTCGCCGGCCTCGTCCTGGCGGTCGGCGCCATCGGCTGGGCGGTCGGTGCCTGGTACCAGGGGCACGACAGCCTGCACCTGCCGCGCTACCGCCTGGTCGAGGTCGGCGGCGGCCTGCTGACCGCCGGCCTGCTCTGGCTCTCGCTGGTGGCGTGGCTCAACCTGCCGGCCTGGCTCAGCGTCCTCGCGTTGCTCCTCGCCGGGCTGGCGATGGGCGCCGGGGTCACCACCACCACCATCGTCGGCCTCGAGGTGTGCGGGGTCGAGCAGCACGGTGAGACCTCGTCGGCCCTCCAGCTGGCCGACGTCCTCGGCAGCGTCCTGGGCATCGCCGCCGTCACCGCGGCCTTCGCGGCGGTGCACCGGCCCGGGCACGACAACCCGCTCTTCGGTGCCCTCTTCCTCGGCCTGGCCGTGGTCGCCCTCGTCGTGGTGCCGGCCGGTCAGCGCATCAGGACGTGACCGCCGGGCGCGGTCAGCCGCGTCCACCGGTTCGACCGGAACACCCGCACCGGGCTGCCCGGGCGCAGGAACCCGAGCGAGAACGCCGCGAAGGCACCGCCCGAGCGCAGGCCGGGGACGACCTCACGGCCCCACACCCGGTCGCGCACGAAGCCCGCGGCCGCGCCCCGCTCGCGCACGGCGGCGGTGACCTCCTCGAGGCCCTCGCGCGCGGCGGCGGCCAGCTCGTCGGCATCCACCTCACCGGCCGCCTCCCAGCCCGAGCGCGGCGGGGTGACGGCCGACCAGGCGGCGATGGCGCGGGTGGGCGGCAGCGGCAGCTCGGCGGTGCCGGCGTGGCGTGAGGTGCGGTCGGTGACGGCGCCCAGCGGCACGACCACGTCGCACTCGGCGGGCGCGTCGAGGCCGAAGGTGCGCAGGCCCAGCACGGTGCCCTCGGCCAGGATGCCGCTGCCCTGGAGCACCCCCACCCAGGCGGCCAGCACCCCACCGCCGGCCTGGAGCCGCATGGCCCCCTGGTCGTCGAGGGCGCGGGCGCGGGCGGCGTAGCGGCCCAGGTCGCCCAGGGCCGCGCTGTCGACGAGCCGCAGGACCTCGCTCACCGCCGGTTCCACCGGAACGCCACGGCCTCGCCGGTGTGCGCGGCCAGCTGCTCGCGCGCCTGGGGTTCGAGCCGCCGGGGGCGCGAGGTGGCGAAGTCGTAGAGCGCCAGCCCCGTCTCGGCCACGGCGTACGTGGCCTCCCCCACGCCGGCCGGGTCGCGCACCACGTAGCCGAGGTCGAACCCGGCGCCGTGCACCGACGTGACCCACATCGCGACCTCGACTGGGTCGGGCCGGTAGGTCAGCGGCGCACGGTACTCGATGGCGTGGCGCGTGACGACGATGCCCTCGTCGAGCAGGGCCGGGCGGCCGGGGAACCACTCGCGGAACCCGATGACGCGCGCGTCCTCGAGCAGGCGCAGGTACTGGACGTTGTTCACGTGCCCGTAGGCGTCCATGTCGGACCAGCGCAGCGGCACGTCGACGACGTAGGGGTCGGCCATGGCTCCATCCTCGCAGTGTTCGGGCCGGGTGCGGTCCTAGGGTTGGGGCCGTGGACCTCGACCCGCGCACCGCCGCCCGCCTCGACCACCGCCTCGCGACCGCCCAGCGCGACGGCCGGCTGCCGTCGGTGGTGGCCGGCATCGTGCGTGGCGGCTCGCTCGTCTGGCAGGGCGCGGTGGGGACCCTCGACGGCCGGGCCGACGGCCGGCCGGCCGACGGCGACACCCAGTACCGGATGGGCTCGATCACCAAGACCTTCGTGGGGGTGTGCGTGCTGCGGCTGCGCGACGCCGGGCGGCTCGACCTCACCGACCGCTTCGAGGAGCATGTGCCCGGGTCGCCGTTCGGGCGGGCCACGCTCGAGCAGCTGCTGTCGCACGCGGGCGGGACGCCGGCCGAGACCGAGGGGCCCTGGTGGGAGCGCACCCCGGGCGGTGACTGGGACGCCCTCGTCGCCTCCCCGACCGCGCCGCGCTTCCGGGCCGGGCGCCGGTTCCACTACTCCAACGTGGGGTTCGGGGCGCTGGGGCGCCTGCTCGAGGTGCACCACGGCCGCGGCTGGGCCGACGTCGTCCGCACCGAGCTGCTCGAGCCCCTCGGGATGTCGCGCACCACGACCCGGCCGACCGGGCGCGCGGCGCAGGGGCTGGCGGTGCATCCGTTCGCCGACGTGCTGCACGCCGAGCCCGAGCACGACGGCGGGGCGATGGCGCCCGCGGGGCAGCTGTGGACCACCGTGCCCGACCTCGCCCGCTGGGCCGCGTTCCTGGCCGGCGACACCGCGGGCCTGCTCGCCGCCGACACCCTGGCTGAGATGTGCGAGCCGCACCACGTCGACGACCAGGCCGGCCAGCCCTGGACGGGGGCCCATGGCCTCGGCTGGCAGCTGTGGAACGTCGACGGCGAGCGCTTCGCCGGCCACGGCGGGTCGATGCCGGGGTTCCTCGCCGGGCTGCGGGTGCGGCTCGACGACGGCGACGGGGTGGTCGTGATGGCCAACAGCACCGCGTCCCCCGCCTTGCGCACGCTGTCGGAGGACCTGCTCGGGCTGTACCGCGACGAGGTGCCGGCACCGGTGACCGCCTGGTCGGCGACCGGGAACCCCGCGCTGCTCGAGCTCGTCGGCGCCTGGCACTGGGGGTCGTCGACCACCACGGCCCGGGCGGTCGGCGAGCACCTGGTGCTGGGCGAGCCCGGGCAGGCGCGCGGGTCACGGTTCGCGCCCGTCGGGCCGGACGCCTGGGTCGGCCTCGACGGCTACCACACCGGCGAGCCGCTGCGGGTGGTGCGGCGGCCCGACGGCACCGTCTCGCATCTCGACCTCGCCTCGTTCCTCTTCACCCGGACGCCCTACGACCCCACGGCCGACGTGCCCGGCGGCGTCGACGACCGCGGCTGGCACTGACCTCAACCTTCTCGCCCGAGCTCCCCCGCCCGGCGGCCTGTGGACGACGGGCGCGGGGATGTCGGGCGGTCGGCATACGGTGGGCGGACCATGACGACACCGACCGACGCCGCCGCCGTCCCCCTCGCCGCCGCCCCCTCCCCGGAGCTCGCCGACCGCGCCCGGGTGGCGCTGCGCCGGCTCGTGGGCCGCGACGACGCCGACTTCCGCGACGGTCAGCTCGAGGCCGTGGCGGCCCTGGTCGAGCAGCGCTCGCGGGTGCTCGTCGTGCAGCGCACCGGGTGGGGCAAGTCGGCGGTGTACTTCGTGGCCACCGCGCTGCGGCGGGCCGAGGGCGCGGGCCCCACGGTCATCATCAGCCCGCTGCTGGCGCTGATGCGCGACCAGATCGCCGCCGCGGGGCGGGCCGGCATCCGGGCGGTCACCATGAACTCCGCCAACGCCCAGGACTGGGACGAGGTCCGCACCGCCCTGGCCGACGACAGCGTCGACGTCCTGCTGGTCAGCCCCGAGCGCCTCAACAACCCGCGCTTCCGCGACGAGCAGCTGCCCGACCTGGCCCGCCGCTGCGGGCTGCTGGTGGTCGACGAGGCGCACTGCGTCAGCGACTGGGGCCACGACTTCCGGCCCGACTACCGCCGCATCAAGGACCTGCTCGAGGGGCTGCCGGCGGACGTGCCGGTGCTGGCCACCACCGCCACCGCCAACGCGCGGGTGGTCCACGACGTCGAGGAGCAGCTCGGGGTCGGCGGCCGGCCGGTGCTCACGGTGCGCGGCGGCCTCGCCCGCGACTCGCTGCGCCTGGGGGTGCTGCGGTCGATGTCGCCCGAACAGCGGCTGGGCTGGCTGCTCACCCACCTCGGCGACCTGCCCGGCTCGGGCATCGTCTACGCCCTCACGGTCTCGGCCGCCGAGGACGTCGCGGCAAGCCTGCGCGAGGCCGGGCACATCGTCGCCTCCTACACCGGCCGCACCGACCCCGCCGACCGCGAACGGCTCGAGGAAGCGTTGCGGCACAACGAGGTCAAGGCCCTGGTCGCCACCTCGGCCCTGGGGATGGGGTTCGACAAGCCCGACCTCGGGTTCGTCGTGCACCTCGGCGCCCCCAGCAGCCCGGTCGCCTACTACCAGCAGGTGGGCCGTGCCGGCCGCGCCACCGACCGCGCCGACGTGCTGCTCCTGCCCGGCCCCGAGGACAAGGACATCTGGCGCTACTTCGCCAGCGTCTCGATGCCGCGCGAGGACCAGGCGGCCGCCGTCCTCACCGCCCTGGCCACCGCGGGCCGGGCCCTGTCGACCGCCGCCCTCGAGACGGCCGTCGACGTGCGGCGCACCCGCCTCGAGCTGCTCCTGAAGGTGCTCGACGTCGACGGGGCGGTGCAGCGCGTCTCGGGCGGATGGGTCAGCACCGGCGTCCCGTGGCAGTACGACGCCGAGCGCTACGAGCGGGTCGCCGCCGCCCGGCGCGACGAGCAGCAGCTGATGGTCGACTACGAGGCCACCGCCGCCTGCCGGATGGCCTTCCTCCAGGAGTGCCTCGACGACGACACCGCCGTGCCGTGCGGCCGCTGCGACGGGTGCGCCGGCCCCTGGTACCCCACGGACATCCCGGACACCGTGGTCGGCGCCGCCCGCGAGCGGCTCACCCGCGTCGGGGTCGAGGTCGACGCCCGCGCGCAGTGGCCCACCGGGATGGACCGGATCGGGGTGCCGGTCAAGGGGAGGATCCCGGCCGACGAGGCCGTCCTGGGCGGCCGCGCCCTGGCCCGGCTCTCCGACCTCGGCTGGGGCCAGCGGCTGCGCGACGTGCTGCGCGAGGACGCTCCCGCCTCCCCCGAGCTGGTCCGGGCCTGCGTGCCCGTGCTGGCCGAGTGGGGCTGGGCGCAGCGACCGGTGGGCGTCGTCGCGATGCCGTCGCGCAGCCACCCGCAGCTGGTCGGCTCGCTGGCCGCCGGGCTGGCCGAGATCGGGCGGCTGCGGCTCCTCGGCACCCTCGACCTCGCGCACGGCGGGCCCACCGGCGAGATGGGCGGCAACAGCGCCTTCCGGCTGGCCGGGGTCTGGGAGCGCCTGGTCGTCGGCCCCGAGCTGGCCGCGGCCCTGGCCGGCTCCCCCGGCCCGGTGCTGCTGGTCGACGACGTCGTCTCCTCCCGCTGGAGCCTCACCGTCGCCGGGCGGGCCCTGCGGCGGGCGGGAGCACCGGCGGTCCTGCCCTTCGCGCTGGCCGTCGACGGCTGACGGGCGCCGCAACCCTCACCAGCCGGGCTCGCCTCGCGGAGCCCGACGTCCCGGGCCCGCTCGCAGCGCCTAGCGTGGAGCGGTGAGCCAGGAGACCGAGGAACGCGCGGCGCCGCCCCGCGACGAGACCCCCGACCCGCGGCGGTGGCGCGTCCTCGGCGTCACCCTCGTCGTGGGCTTCATGGTGCTGCTCGACGTCACCATCGTCAACGTCGCCATCCCCTCGATGCGCACCGGCCTCGACACCAGCGCCGGCACCATCCAGTGGGTCGTGTCGGGCTACGCGCTGGCCCTCGGCCTGGTGCTGGTCAGCGGTGGCCGACTCGGCGACACCTACGGGCGGCGGCGGATGATGCTCGTCGGCCTCACCGGCTTCGTGCTGGCCAGCGCGGCCGCCGGCCTCGCGCCGCACGTGGTCGTGCTCATCCTGGCGCGGCTGGTGCAGGGGTTCGCGGCCGGCCTGCTGACGCCGCAGAGCTCCGGCCTCATCCAGACCCTGTTCAGCGGGCGCGAGCGCGGCATCGCGTTCGGGCTCTTCGGGTTCACCGTCTCGGTCTCGTCGGCCATCGGCCCCATCCTCGGCGGCCTGCTCATCGCGGCCTTCGGCGAGCAGAACGGCTGGCGCTGGATCTTCCTGGTCAACGTCCCCATCGGTGCGGTGCTGCTGGTCGCCATCGCGCGGCTGGTGCCGGGCCGGGCGGACGCCGACGCCGCCGCCGACCGGCAGCTCGACCTCGGGGGCGCGGCCCTGCTCGGGGCCACCGTGCTGGCCCTGCTCTACCCCATCGTCAGCATCGAGACCGGCCAGCGGCTGTCGCTGCTGCTCCTGGTCCTGGTGCCGGTCCTCGCCGTGGCCTTCGTGCGCTGGGAACGCCGCGTCGTCGCCGCCGACCGTGCCCCGCTGCTCGACCTCGGCCTGCTGCGCACCGCCCCGGGCTACGCCAGCGGCATCCTCATCGGCGGCCTGTACTTCACCGGGTTCACCGGCATCTTCCTGGTCCTCAGCGTGTACCTCCAGGACGGCCTCGGCTACACCCCGTTGCGGGCCGGCCTGCTGCTCACGCCCTTCGCCGTCGGGTCCGCGGTCGCGTCCCCCGTCGCAGGGCGCCTGGTGAGCCGGGTCGGCCGGCCGCTGACCGTGGGCGCGCTGGTCGTGATGATGGCCGGCCTGGTCGCGCTCGCCACCCTGGCCCCCGGGGCCGAGCGCAGCGACCGGCTGTGGCTCGTCCTGGCCCTGCCGCTGCTCGTGGCCGGCCTCGGCGGGGGCGCCGTGGTCTCGCCCAACATCACCCTGTCGCTGGCCGACATCCCCCCACGGATGGGCGGCGCGGCCGGCGGCGCGCTGCAGACCAGCCAGCGCATCGGGTCCGCCATCGGCGCGGCCGTGCTGATGACGACCTACCAGGTCGTGGCCTCGCACTCCGGCGCGCCGGGGCCGGCACTGCGATGGGCCCTCGGCGCCTCGCTGGTGCTGCTCCTCGGCGCGCTCGCGGCCGCGGTCTGGTCGTGGCGCTCCGAGCCCGACTCCCGGCTCTCGCCCGGAGCGAGCGACCCGGCCTGAGCCCGCACGGGCGGGTCGACCCGCACCGTGAGCAGCGGCAGGAACAGCTGGATGACCGGGCCGATGACCAGCGCGTACAGCACGGTCCCGATGCCCAGGACGCCGCCCAGGAGCCAGCCGAACACGACGACCGTGACCTCGATGGCAGTCCGCACGAGCCGGATCGAGCGCCCGGTCCGGCGCGACAGGCCGGTCATCAGCCCGTCGCGAGGCCCCGGGCCCAGCTGGCTCCCGATGTACAGGGCGCCGGCGAACCCGTTGCCGACGATCCCGACGACCATCAGCGGGATGCGCGCCCCGAGACCGTCGACCGGCGGCAGCACGCCGAGCATCACGTCGGTGGCGAGCCCCACGACCACGGCGTTGAGGACGGTGCCGAGGCCGGGCCACTGGCGCAGCGGGATCCACAGCAGCAGCACCACGAAGCTGCTCGCGACGACCATCTGGCCGTACGACAGTGGCAGGTGCACGGTCAGGCCGTAGGTGAAGACCCCCCACGGCTCGAGGCCGAGCCCGGCCCGCAGCATGCACGCCATCGTCACGCCGAACAGGCTCAGCCCCACCAGCAGCTGCGCCACCCGGCGCACCAGGCGGCCGGCGCGGAGCTGCTCGAGAGGGGTCATCGGGACGAGGTCGACGCGGCGGCGGACGCCGTTGCGGACGAGCTGGAGCGGGGTCACCCGAGCATCCTGACGCAGAAGTGGCATGGGAATCGAGGGCCAATCGTGCCACAGTGGACCCCATGACCGACCCCACGCCCGTCGTCGGCGCCGCCCGTACCGCCCGGCTCGTGGGCGACCTCGGCAGCGCCCGCCCGGCCTACCGCGCCCTGGCCGACGCGCTGCGGGTCGCCGTCGCCGACGGCCGGATCGCTCTGGGCAGCCGCCTCCCGAGCGAGCGCGAGCTGACCGGCGCCCTGGGGGTCAGCCGCACCACCGTGAGCCGGGCCTACGAGGTGCTGCGCGACGGGGGCTACCTGGTCTCGCGACGCGGCTCGGGCTCGCTCGTGACCCTGCCCGAGGGCTCGCGCCGCCGCGGCTCCTCGAGCCTCTTCCCGGCCGACCCGCGCGACGACGTCATCGACCTCACCTGTGCCGCCACCCGCGCCCCGGTCGGGGTCGTCGAGGCCTACGAGCGAGCGGTCGGCCTCCTCCCCCGCTACCTCACGGGCGCGGGCTACCTCGTGTTCGGCGTGCCCGAGCTGCGCGAGGCCATCGCCGACCGGTACACGGAGCGGGGGCTGCCGACCACGCCCGACGACGTCATCGTGACCTCCGGCGCGGTGGCCGGCATCAACATCGTCACGAGCTCGCTGGTGCACCCTGGCGACCGCGTGGTCGTCGAGAACCCGGGCTACCCCAACACCCTCGACGTCCTGCGCCGGGCCGGGGCGCGGCTCGCTCCGCTGCCGATGGACCCCGACGGCTGGGACGTGCAGGGCGCCGTGGCCACCGTCCGCGCGGCCCGCGCCCGCGCCGCGGTGCTGGTCCCCGACTTCCAGAACCCCACCGGCGCACTGATGGCCGACGACGACCGGGCCCGGCTGGCCGCCGCACTGCGGGCCGCCGGCACCACCACGCTGGTCGACGAGACCATCGTCGAGGTCGACCTCGAGGGCGGCCCGATGCCGCTGCCCTTCGCCGCACACCTCCCCGGGGCCGTCACGGTCGGCAGCGCCTCGAAGTCGCACTGGGGTGGCCTGCGCACCGGATGGCTGCGGGCGCCTCGCGGCGGCACCGCCCACCTCGTCGAGTCCCGCGCGGCCAGCGACCTCGGCGCCCCGGTGCTCGAGCAGCTGGTGCTCCTCGAGCTCATGCGCGCCGCCCCCGGCATCACCGACGAGCGGCGGCTCGACCTGCGCGCGTCACGCAGTGCCCTGCTCGAGGCCCTGTCCCAGCACCTGCCGGACGTGCGCACCACCCCCGCCCGGGGCGGCCTCTCGCTCTGGTGCGAGCTGCCGCCCGACCTGCCGTCGAGCCGGCTGGCCGTCGCGGCCGAGGACGAGGGGCTGCTGGTCGCGGCCGGCCCCCGGTTCGCGGTCGACGGCGGGCTCGAGCGCTGGCTCCGTCTCCCCCACGTCCTCCCCGGTGAGGCGATGGCCGAGGCCGTACGGCGGCTGGCCGTGGCGGCCGGGGCCGTGCGTGCCGACCGGGGCCGCGGTCGCGCGCGGCCGGCCCGTCCGAGCAGCCACGGGCTCGTCGCCTGAGGCCGGCGCGCGGCATCCGACGGGCGTGGTGGGCCGGGCCCGGCACCTCGGTAGGGTGACGCCCGTGACCGCCGAAACGCCCGCCTCCCTGGTCGAACTGCTCGGCATCCTCGACCTCGAGGAGCTGGGGTCGGCGCAGGTCAGCGTCGGCCCCCACGGCCAGCGCACCGACACCGGGGTCGAGCTGCCCGAGACCTTCGCCGAGGACATCACCCTCTTCCGAGGGCGCAGCCAGAAGCAGCCGCACGGCCGGGTGTTCGGCGGCCAGGTGCTGGCGCAGTGCGTCGTCGCGTCGGGCCGCACCGTCGAGTCGCTGCCGGGCGAGCGCCGCCGCCTGCACTCGCTGCACGCGTACTTCATGCGCCCGGGCGACGACACCCAGCCCATCACCTTCAGCGTCGAGCGGATGCGCGACGGCCGGTCGTTCTCGACCCGGCGGGTGCACGCGGTGCAGCACGGCAAGCCCATCCTGTCGATGAGCGCGTCCTTCCAGCTGCCCGACGGCGGGCTCGACCACCAGGACCCCATGCCCGACGTCCCGGCCCCCGAGTCCGTTCCCTCGCTGCGCGACTCGCTCGAGGGCGTCGACGACCCGCGCGCCCGCCACCTGGCCGACCGGGCCATCGAGATGCGCCACGTCGAGGGCAACCTCTACACCGGCGACGGCCCGCAGGTGGCGGCCCAGAACGTGTGGATGCGGGCGGTCGGCACCCTGCCCGACGACCCGCTGCTGCACGAGGCCGTCCTGGCCTACGCCTCCGACTACAGCCTGCTCGAGCCGGTCATGCGCCGCCACGGGCTCCCCTGGACCCAGCCGGGGCTGAAGATGGCCAGCCTCGACCACGCCATGTGGTACCACCGGCCGGCCCGCGCCGACGAGTGGGTGCTCTACGCCGAGCAGTCGCCGTCGGCCCAGGGTGGCCGCGGCCTGGGCATCGGCCGGATGTTCACCGCCGACGGCACGCTGGTGGCGACCGTGGCGCAGGAGGGCATGGTCCGCGTCCCGGGCTGACCGGGGTGACCCGCGGGTGGGTCGTCGTCGGGTCAGCCGGCGGCCGGAGCCAGGTGGCCGTCGGCCATCTCGAGCACCCGGTCGGCGATCGACAGCAGCGCGGGGTCGTGCGTGGTGACGAGCGTCGTCATCCGCTGCTCGCTCGCCAGCCGTGCGATGAGGGTCATGATCTCGCGCCCGGTCTCGGAGTCAAGCTGGCCGGTCGGCTCGTCCGCGAGGAGCACCCGTGGGCGGGCGACGAGCGCCCGGGCGATGGCGACGCGCTGCTGCTGACCGCCCGAGAGCTCGCCCGGCCGCTGGTTCACGTGCCCCGAGAGCCCCACGTGCTCGAGCGCCTCGGCCACCCGCTCCTCGCGCTCGGCCGGGTCGACCTCGAGCAGGCGCAGCGGGACCCCGACGTTCTCGCGCGCGGTGAGGATGGGGACCAGCCCGAAGCTCTGGAAGACGTACGACACCGTGCCGCGGCGCAGCGCGAGCAGGCCGTCGTCGTCCATCGCCGTGACGTCGGCGCCGTCGAGCACCACGCGCCCGGCATCGGGGCGGTCGAGGCCGCCGACGACGTTGAGCAGCGTGGTCTTGCCCGAGCCCGACCGGCCGCGCACGGCCAGCAGCTCACCGGCCGCGGCCGTCAGCGACACCCCGCGCAGGGCCTCGACCCGGGCCTCGCCGGTGCCGAAGCCGCGGCTGACGTCCTGCACCACCAGCATGTCGCTCATCCCTGGTCCTCCTCGCGACGGCCGGCGGGCCAGACGCCGATGTGGTCGGTCTCGAGGTCGAGGCGGACCCGGTCGCGCAGCTCGAGCGCGGCGGTGAACTGCCGGGGCAGCTGGAGGCGGCCGGCCCGGTCGAGCACGGCGAACTCCTCGGCCACGAGCCCCTCGTTGCCGTGCTCGTCGACGGCCGTGCGCCGGCGTACCTCCGACGATGTGCGGCCGTCGCGGATGCCGACCGTGCGAGCCACCTGCTCGCTGACCTGGGCGTCGTGGGTGACGACCAGGACCGTCGTGCCGAAGGTGTCGTTGGCCCGGCGGATGGCGGCGAACACCTCGTCGCTGCTGCGGCTGTCGAGCTCGCCGGTGGGCTCGTCGGCGAGCAGCACCCCGGGGCGGTTCGCCAGCGCCACCCCCAGCGCCACCCGCTGCTGCTGACCGCCCGACATCTCGTGCGCCCGCCGCGCGGCGCAGTCGGCGACCCCGAGCACCTCGAGGGTCTCGGCGGCCCGGGTGGCCCGCTCGGAGCGCGGCACCCGGGCCAGCGACATCGGCAGCTCGACGTTCTCCTGGGCGCTCAGGTAGGGCAGCAGGTTGGCGGCGGCCTGCTGGTGGAGGAACCCCACGGTGCGCCGCCGGTAGTGCAGGCGGTCGCGGGCCGACAGCGTGAGCAGGTCGCGGCCCGCCACCCGCACGACGCCGGCACTGGGGGTGTCGAGCCCGGAGAGGATGGCGAGCAGGGTCGACTTGCCCGAGCCCGAGGCGCCGACGAGCGCCACGAGCTCGCCCTTCTCGACGGTGAGGTCGAGCCCCTGGAGGGCGACGACCTCGACGCCCTCGGCGCTGAAGATGCGGACCAGGTTGTCGCACAGGATGTACGGCCCGTCGCCGCGGCGGCTGCGGGTGGCGGAGGTGGCGGAGGTGGCGGTGCTCATGCGGAGTCCCCTCTACGGAGGTGCTGGGCGAGGTCGCCGCGCCGGGCGGCGGCGGCGTCGACGAGGAGTGCGAGGGCCCCGAGGGCCAGGACGGCCGCGGCGGCCAGGACCACCGCGAGCGGACGGGGCTCCAGGGGCAGCCGGGTGACGGCGCCGGTGACGGCCGACAGGTCCAGGGCCGGCCCGACGGCCAGCGGTGCGGCCACCCCGGCGACGGCACCCGCCAGGACACCGACCACGACCACCGGCATGACCTCGCTCCAGGCCAGGCGGCGGTCGGTGCCGGGGGCCAGGCCCAGGGTCCTCAGCCGGATGACGAGCTGGATGCGGGCGGGGCGGGTGGCGGCGAGCAGCAGGAGGAGCGCCAGGAGGGTCAGGGCGCCGCCGACGACCGAGGCGGCCAGGTAGGTGGCGCCGACGAAGGACGCCAGTGCGCCGCCCGCGACCTGGTCGACCAGCCCGTCGACGGTGGTGACCCCGGTGACGAGACCGCCCAGGCGGGTGGGGTCGTCGTGGGCGTCGGTGGCCAGGGCGGCCTGGGCGTCGCGGTCCGCCGCGAGGTAGACCGCGTTCGGCTGCACGGTGGGCAGGGCCGCGACCAGGGCGTCCAGCGGCACCAGGGCGACGACGCTCTCGCGCCCCGCCACGACCCGCGCCAGACCGGGCACGGTGGCGACGCGGTGCGCGGGCAGGGTGGTGCCCCGCACGACCAGCCCCAGGGGGCCCGGCCCGGCCGGGCCGCCGCTGAGCACCACCGGCAGCCCGTCGCCCGGTACGGCCGCCGGCGGGGTGAAGGCCAGCGGGGTGTCGCGCAGCAGGTCGGCGTAGCGGGCGGGGTCGACCGCCAGCACCGTGACCAGCGACTGGCGCCCGTCGACCTCGATGCCGCCGGTGGTCTCGACGTAGGCCGGGACGGCCGAGCGCACCCCGGGCCGCGCCGCCAGGGCGGCGACCTCGGGCGCGTCGATGCGGCCGGCGTCGACGCGGGCGTCGGCCCCCACCGCCAGCCGGGCCGCGAGGTCGCGCTGGACGCCCAGCGAGGAGCCCACCGTGGCCGTGAGCGCGACCAGGGCCGTGCCCACCACCAGGGCCACCACGGGCACGGCGGCGTCGGCACCGGTGCGGGCGGCCCGGCCGAGCCCCAGGAACGCGACCAGCCCGCGGCGCCGCTCGGCGGCCCGCGCCAACACCCCCAGCGGCCACGGCAGGAGGCGGACGGCCAGCACCCCGGCGGCCAGCGCCACGAGCACCGGCGCGACGGCGGCCAGGGCGTCGGCCCGACCGGCCACGATGTCGGCACCCCGGCTGCGCACCGTCGTGAGGGCGAACACCGCCAGCGCCACCACCAGCAGCTCGAGCACCAGCCGGCGGGCCGCCCGGGCCGGCGAACGGGTCTCGTCGGGCACCTCGCCCAGCCGGCGCACCCCCACCCACGTCGCTCCCAGCACGACCAGCCCGGGCAGCACCGCCACCGCCGCCACCTCGACCCACGCCGCCCCCGGCACCGGCCCGTCGACCAGCAGCCCGGTGGCCAGGGCCGCCAGCAGCGCGGCCGGCACCGCGGCCCCGGCGGTCCAGCCGGTGACCAGCCCGAGCACGCGGGCGGTCGAGGCGCCGCGCACCCGCAGCAGGCGGACCTGGCCGCGGCGGCGCTCGGCCCCGAGCAGCGCGCCCAGCGCCAGCACCAGCACGGCCAGGGCCGTGCCGCCGGCGGTGACGAAGGAGGCCATCACGTCGGTGACCGCGAGATCGCGCTCGTAGCGGTCGAGCAGGTCGGAGAGGCCGCTGACCACGGCGGGGCGGCGCGGCACGTCGCTCCAGAGGGCGGGGTCGCTGCCGAGGCGCACCAGCAGTGCCCGCAGAGGGGCGACGTCGGCGCGGGTGAGACGGCCGGGGTCGAGGGCCCAGCGCCAGGTGTGGGTCAGCGCCGGGGACGCCTCGGGCGGCGCGCCGGCGGGGATGCGCCACAGCCCGTCGGCCAGCGCCGCGTAGCTCGAGAGCGGGGCGAGCAGGGCGGCCTGGTCGATGATGCCGCCGTCGGCCGCGGGGATCTTGGCGACGCCGAGGAGGCGGGGCTCGGCGGCCCACGCCGGGTCGTCGGCGTCGGTGGGCTCGAAGGTCCCGGCCAGGACGACCGCGGTGGGCGTGGTCCGGCGGGTCGCCTGCGATCCCTGGCGCAGCTCGAGGACGTCGCCGACCCGCATCCCCCAGGTGCGCGCCGTGCGGTCGCGCAGGGCCGCCGGCACCACCTGCACGAGGTGGTCCTGCCCGCTGATGGTGCCCAGGGTGCGCCGCGTCGTGGCCGCGCGCGGCGCCGCGCCCTCGACCCAGCGGACCTTCTCGTCGTACGCGTCGTCCAGCCGCACCAGCGCCTCGGCCGCGCTGACCCCGAGGGGGCGGGTGCGCGCCACGACCGTCATCGGCTCGCTCTGCGCGGCGAGGTCGGGGCCGTGGTCGAGGCGGGCCCCCGTGGCACCCGCGGCGGCGGCGACGGCCCGCGTCACGGGGTCGAACGGCGGGACGGCCTCGACGCCCGGGTCGGTGGAGGGCAGGGCCACGCCCTGGGTGGCCGGCGGCACCAACCGCAGGCCGAGGTCGCGCGCGCCCGGCGGCGCGGCCCGCACGACGTCGCCGAGGGCACGGTCGCCGGCCCCGGCCGCGAGCTGCGGCACCGCCACCACGAACCCGCAGGTCAGCGCCGCGACCACGGCCAGCAGGACCGCCGTGCCGCGGCCCGAAGCGACGCCACGCCGGAGAAGGAGGAACGGGCGCGGTCGCGTCGACGCGTGCCGGCCGGTCACGACGCCTCCCCCCGCCGCAGCTCGGCGGCGACGTCGGCCGCGACCCGGCGCAGCACCAGGACCCCGACGGCACCGAGGGCGCCCGTGACCACCACCGCGAAGAGCAGCAGGCGGCACCCGGGCACGTTCACCAGCACCGACGGCACCTGCCGGTGGCCGTCGCCGCCCACCAGCACCGGCACGACGGCCACCGCCGCCAGCACCCCCAGCACCGACCCGACGGCGACGGTCAGCACGACCACCGCGACCCGCTCGGCCTCGAGCACGGCCCGGATACGGCGCGGTGAGGCGCCCAGGGCCAGCAGCACGGCGTTCTCCCGGCGTCGCTCACGGCCGAGCGCGGCCGTGGTGGCGCCCAGCCCCACGGCCGCCAGCAGTAGCGCCGCCCCCGTGACCAGCAGCATGGCGGCCCGCATCCCCGCGTTCACCGGGTCGGCGGTGCGCTCGGCGAGCACGGCGGCCGTGGTGGTCACCGTGCTGCCCCCGGGCAGGGCCGACCGCAGGGCGTCGACGTCCAGGGCGCCCCCGGGTGCGACCCACCATTCGGTGGGCTCGACGACCCGCAGCGACGGGCGCCGGTCGGCCGTGCCGCCCTCGCCGGTCGCGAGGACCGTAAGGAGGTCGAGCAGGACCGCCCGCGTGGGGTCGGCGGCGGTGGGGAGCGAGCCCACCACGGCGCTGACCACGAGCGGCACCGGCCGCCCGGACACCTCCACCTCGAGGCGGCCACCGACGGCCACCCCGGCCGCGTCGGCGACCCCGGCGGTGACGACCGCGGGGACCGCCTCAACGGCGGCCGCGTCGCCGGCCAGCAGGACGTCCGCACCGCGGGAGCGGTCGCGCAGCACGCCGAGACCGGTCAGCGGGCCGGCGTCGGTGCGGGCCCGGTCGAGCGCGAGGCGCAGCGGGGTCGCCGATGACGAGCCGTCGCCCGCCCCGGCCAGCCCCGTGGGCACGGTGGAGAGGACCGCGAGCAACGTGCTCGGGCCACCCCGGGCGGCGGGCAGGTCGACCGCCAGCTCGCGGGCGGTGACCCCGACCGCACCGAGCGGCAGGACCATCTCGAGGCCCGAGCCCTCCCGCAGCAGCACCGAGGCGTCGAGGGTGAAGCGAGGGTCGAGGACCACGCCGGGCTGCGCCTCGACCCGCAGTGTCAGCACCAGCGAGCGGGCCGGGGTCGGCAGCCCGACCCCGGTGGGGGCCGCCCGGTCGGCGACCAGACCGCGGGTGAGCGCCGCCCACGACCGGCCGCCCAGGGTGTCGGGCCGCGGGTCGGCCACTGCGGCGAGGGCCGCGGCGTCGGCCGCCAGGACGGTGACGCCGTCGACCGGGCCGATGCCGGTCGTGGTCCGCGCCACCGGCGCCACCCGGCCCTGCGCCCCGGCCGCGCGCACCAGGGTCGCGCCGGTGGCGGCCACCGTCGCATCCCCCAACGCGCCCGTGACCACGCGGACCGGCCCCCCGGTCTCGTACGACGACTGGTCGAGCAGGGCCCGGTCGGCCGTCGCGGAGCGCGACAGGGCGAGGGAGCCCATGGTCACGGCGAGCAGGACCAGCAGGACGGTGCCCGACTGGCTCGCGAGCCGCCGCGACAGCTGCCAGCCGCCCCACGCGAGGTCGAGCCCGCGCCCCCGGCCGGTCACCCGGGCCACCTGGCGCGACAGCACCGGCAGCAGCCGCAGGCAGAGGACCGCCGAGCCCGCCACGACCAGGGCCGGCGCGGCGACGCTGAGGGGGTCCGTCCCCCCCGCGTCGGAGCCCGCGCCGTCGTACCGGCGCAGCTGGACCACCCCCAGCACGCTGAGAGCGACCAGGGCGACGTCGAGGCCGGACGACCCGAGGACCCGCAGGAGGCGGACCGCCCCGCCCGCCCGGGGCGCGCCACCACCGCGGCCGACCCGCAGGGTGGTCCCGACGACCACCAGCACCCCCGCCAGGGCCATGAGCGCGACGACGACCAGCAGGGACCGGATGCCGTCGGCCGCCGTGCCCGGCAGGTCGACCCCCGCCCGGGACGCCACGAGGCGGGCCAGCGGCGGCGCCAGGAGCAGCGCCAGGACCGAGCCGACCCCCACCACCACGGCGGCGTCGGCGAGCGCGAGCACCGCCAGCCGACGCGTGGAGGCACCGCGCATCCGCAGCAGCCGCGTCTCGCGGTCGCGCAGGGTGGCCAGCAGCGAGGCGGCCACCACCAGCGACGCCGTCCCGAGCAGGGCCAGCAGCACGGTCGGGGCCAGCAGGGCCACGGTGACCCGTGCCCGGCTCAGCTCGGCCGCGGCCAGGCGGGCGGGGAGCCCGGTGGTCACGTCACCGTCGCGCAGCGGCTCCCCGGTGGCGGGGGCCGCACCGCCGACGCCGCCGAGGCGCTGCAGCCCGTCGACGACCCGCGCCACCCGGGCGCGGGTGGCCTCGCCGGACGACGCGTCGAGCCCCCGCAGGTCGGGCACCCAGCGCCAGGTCACCGTCGACGCCGGGACGAGGCCGGTGTCGAACGCCCCCGGGCCCGTGACGAACGGCCCGTAGGTGGTGAAGTCGGTGCGCCGCACCCCGGCCCCGCCCAGGGGCTCGTCGACCCAGCGGCCGGCGGCGACCTGGGTGGGGCGGAAGACGCCGGTCACCCGCACCCGCAGGGGCGCGGCGTCCGGGGCGGTGAGGTCGGTCAAGGCGAGGACGTCGCCGACGGCCGCGCCGAGCGGGGCGGCCGCGTTCTCGGGCAGGGCCACCTCGACCACCCCGCCCGGGGCCGCGGGCGTGCGGGGCCACGCGCCGGCCACCAGCCGGGCCTGGCGCGGGAGGTCGTCGAGGTCCAGCAGCTGGGCGCGGTCGGTGGCGGCCCGGCCGGCGATCCCCCGTGCCGTGGCCGTGGCGGCACGGGTCAGGAGGCCGTCCCCGCCGGTCGCCACCACGGCGCGGACCCGACGGTCGGCCGGCGCCAGCTCACCCGGCCGCAGCCCGGCGCTCAGCGCCACCGAGCGCTCCACCACCGGCCCGTCGACCTCTCCCCGCACCGCGGCGTCGGCGATGCCGCCGGCCAGCAGCTGCAGGGTGGCGACGACCAGGAGGGAGGTGAGGACCGATACCGCCACGGCCACCACGGCGGCCGGATGGGCCCGCGCGCGCCGCGCCAGGAGCGTCCACACGCCCGTACCCCTCCCCGTCCACCGTGCCGGTCCGCGCCACCCTAACGGCGGGTGGGGGCGGCACCGAGGACCGCCCGGCACCGTCTCCGGATCGTGACCCGGGGCCGGCCCGGACCGGCGCCGGGAGGCCGGCTCAGCCGACGGCGAGGACGGCCACGGACGCGGCCGGCAGCCGCACGCCGCCGGCGGAACGCTGGGCCGAGGACCACGACAGCAGCACCTCGCCGGCGTCGGCCACGGGGACCTGGCACGGCTCACCACCGAGGTTGACCGCCACCGCGTACGCCGGCGCGCTGCCGGGCGCGTGCCGCAGGACGAGCCAGCGGGCGTCCTCGTCGAGGGTCACCGCGACGTCGGCCAGCCGGGTGGGGCCGGCCGGCACGAGACGGCGGCGGAGCGCGACGAGGTCGGTGTACCAGCGCAGCATCCGCGCGTGCTCGCCCTGCCCGACCTCGGCCCAGTCCAGGACGGACCGGTCGCGGGTGGCCGGGTCCTGCGGGTCGGGGACCTCGAGGGAGGCCCAGCCGTGCGAGCCGAACTCGGCCCGCCGCCCGTCGCGCACCGCACCGGCGAGCCAGTCCTCCTCGAAGCTGGTGAAGAACTGCCAGGGCGTGGAGGCGGCCCACTCCTCGCCCATGAAGAGCATCGGGGTGGTGGGAGCCAGCAGGTAGAGCGCGGCGCCCGCGGCCTGCAGCCCCGGGTCGGCGACGAGGGCCGAGATGCGTTCCCCGGCAGCGCGGTTGCCGACCTGGTCGTGCGTCTGGAGGTAGCCCAGCAGCCGCCGCGCGTCGACGCCGACGCGGTCGACGGGCCGGCCCCAGGTGCTGCCCCGGAAGCTCGAGTACGTGCCGTCGTGCAGGAACCCGTGGGTCAGCACCTTCGCGAGCACCGCCAGCGGGCCGCGTTCGGGGCCGTCGGCGGTGCCGCCGAAGTCGGCGTAGTAGCCCTGGGTCTCGCCGGTCAGGGCCACGTGCAGCGCGTGGTGCACGTCGTCGTCCCACTGCGCCGTCATCCCCCGGCCGCCGTCGGTGACCGGGGTGACCATCCCCGTGTCGTTGAGGTCGGACTCGGCCACGAGGTCGAGCGGGCGGCCGAGCTCGACCGCCAGCGCCGCGACGGCGGCCGAGAGCTGGGCCAGGTAGTGCTGGGGCGAGTCGTCCTGGAGCTCGTGCACGGCGTCGAGGCGCAGCACGTCGACGTGGAAGTCGCGCAACCACCGCAGCGCGTTCTCGACCAGGAAGCGCCGCACCTCGGGCGACCCGTCGTCGTCGAGGTTGACCGCGGCGCCCCAGGGGGTGTGGTGGGCCTCGGTGAAGTACGGCCCGAACCGGGAGAGGTAGTTGCCGCTGGCGCCGAGGTGGTTCTCCACGACGTCGAGGCACACCCCGAGGCCGCGGGCGTGGCAGGCGTCGACGAAGCGGGCGAACGCGGCCGGGCCGCCGTAGGAGTCCTGCACCGCGTACAGCCCGACGCCGTCGTAGCCCCAGCCCCGGTCGGTGGGGAAGGCCGCGACCGGCATGACCTCGACGACGTCCACGCCCAGCGCGGCCAGGTGGTCGAGGCGTCGGGCAGCGGCGTCGAAGGTCCCCTCGGGGGTGAAGGTGCCGACGTGCAGCTCGTAGAACACCCCGCCGAGGCTGCCGGCGCCGTCGCGCGGACCCGCCCACGCGGCGTCGCTCCACGTGAAGGCGGCGGTGTCGACGGTGCGGCTCGGGCCGTGCACGCTGCCCGGCTGCCACGCGCTGCGCGGATCGGGCAGCGCCGGCTCCTCGCCGTCGAGCACGAAGGCGTAGTCGACCTGGTCGATGCCGGCGGGCAGCGACCAGCGCCACCAGCCGTCGCCGGTCGGCGTCATCGCCTCCCGGCGTACCTCCCCTGAGCCGTCGGGTGATCCGGGGATGGGCGACCACTGGATGTCGACCCGCTCGGGCAGCGGCGCCCAGAGCTCGACCGACCGTACGGTCACGAGGACGCCCCGTCGGCCTCACCGCGGACCAGCAGGGCCACCGGCCGGTCGGCCAGCACCTCGGCCAGCGGCACCCCGCCGCCGTCGCTCGCGTGCGCGCGCCCCAGCAGCAGGTCGCGCCACTCCCCCTCCGGCAGCGCCACGGTGGCCTGGCCGAACCCGCCGGCGGCCTCGAGCCTCCCGGCCGCCCGGGTGACGACCACGACGACGTGCGGCCCCCCGGCGTCACCGCGGGCGAACGCCAGCGCGTGCTCGCTGCCGGTGTCGAGGCCCTGGTAGGTGGCCTCGGGCCCGACGAACCACTCGGGATGCTCGCGCCGCAGCCGGAGCGTCAGCGCGGTGACCCGGATCTTGTCGTCGTCGAGGTCGAAGGCGGGCTCGTCGTCGAGCACCCGCGACAGGCGCAGCGCCCGGTCGGTCCAGTCGACCGGCCGCCGGTTGTCGGGGTCGACCACGGCCAGGCGCCCGATCTCGCAGCCCTGGAACACGTCGGGCACCCCGGGCATCGCCAGCTGCACGAGCTTCTGGCCCAGGATGGTCGCGCGCACGGAGGCGTCGTGGGCGGCGGTCCAGGCGTCGAGGTGGGCGTGGATGCCGGGGTCGCGCCCGACGGCGCGGGCGAACGCGACCACCTCGTCCTCGTAGTCGGCGTCGCCGTCGACCCACGCGGTGTGCACCTTGGCCTCGCGCACGGCCTTGAGCAGGTACTGCTCGAGCCGGCCGCCGGTGATCGGCCAGGTGCCGACGAGGGTCTGCCAGACGAGGTACTCGGTGGGGGCGTCGACCCGGTCGGTGCGGTAGGGGTCGGCCAGCCCACGCGCGACCTCGAGCCAGGTGGCCCAGCCCTCGGCGTCCTCGGCGAGCACCATCAGGCGGGCCCGGGTGTCCTCGGAGCGCTTGGTGTCGTGGGTGGTCAGCGTGGTCATGGCGGTGGGCCACTCGGCCTGCTGGCGCTCGCACCACGCGTGGAAGGCGGCGGCGTCGATCGAGAGCACCTCGGGGTCGCCCCCCACCTCGTTGGCCCCCGAGAGCCGGAACCACCGGTAGAAGGCGGTGTCCTCGATGCCCTTGGCCATCACCGGGCCGCAGGTCTGCTGGAAGCGCACCCGGAAGTCGTCGGCGGCCGCGCCCACGTCGGCGCGGGCCCCCGGCAGGTCACGGTCGAGCACCAGCGCGACCACCACGTCGAGGGCGTCGTGGTCACTCGGGGCCAGGATGCCGCGGGCCCGCTCGGCGGCCTGGTCGACCACCGCGGCCTGCTCGGGCTCGACGCCGCGGCCGGGCACGACGTAGGCGCGGTAGCGGTCCATCGACACCAGCAGCGCCTCGAGCGCGTGCCGCAGCCGCGGGAGGTCCTCGTCGGGCAGCACCCGGCGCACCAGCCGCATCAGGCGGTCGACCTCGGCCGCCTGCACGTCGTCGACGACGAGACGCTTGCTCTCGGTGACGACGGCGTCGAGGTCGGCCAGCTCGGGCGCGACCTCGGCCCAGAGCCGGTCGAGGGTGCCGCTGTGGTCGGGCGGGGTCAGCACCTGCTGCACGCGCAGCAGCGCGTCGTACCCGGTGGTGCCGGCGCAGCGCCAGGCGTCGGGCAGCCGCTCCTCGCCCTCCAGGATCTTCTCGACCACGACCCAGGCGTCGCCGGTGGCCCCCGCCAGCCGCTCGAGGTAGCCCCCGGGGTCGGCCAGGCCGTCGGGGTGGTCGATGCGGAAGCCGTCGACCTCGCCGTGGCCGTGCAGCGCCAGCAGCAGGGCGTGGGTGGCGGTGAAGACCACCGGGTCCTCGACGCGCACCGCCATCAGCGAGGTGACGTCGAAGAAGCGCCGGTAGTTCAGCGCCTCCCCCGCCTCGCGCCAGCTCGAGAGCCGGTAGGCCTGGGCATCGACCAGCTCGGCCAGCGGCAGCTGCTCGGTGCCGGCGCGGACGGGGAACTCGTGGTCGTAGTAGCGCAGCACCGGCTCGGCGCCGCTCGGGCCGCCGTCGTCGGCGAGGGCGATCTCACCGCGCTCGAGCACCTTCGCGAGCGTGTCGCCGAGGATCGGCATCAGCAGCCGGTCGTCCTCGGCCACCCAGTCGACGTCGAACCAGCCGGCGTACGGCGAGCGCCGACCCTCGCGCAGCAGCGACCAGAACGGGGCGTTGAGGTGCTCGGGCGCCGGCACGGCCATGTGGTTGGGCACCACGTCGACGACGACCCCGAGACCGTGCTCGCGGCAGGTCGCCACGAGCCGCTCGAAGGCGGCGCGGCCCCCGGCCTCCTCGTTGATGCGGGTGTGGTCGAGGACGTCGTAGCCGTGCAGGGACCCCGGCGCGGCCTCGAGGACCGGCGACAGGTACACGTGCGAGACCCCGAGGGAGGCGAGGTAGGGCACGTGCGCAGCGGCGTCGTCGAACCCGAAGCCACCGTGGATCTGGAGGCGGTAGGTCGACGTCGGGACGACCCGCGAGGGGTCGGGGCGGTGGGCTGCCACCGGCGTCAGCTCCGGCTGGGGATCGCGGCCGAGGTGCCGGAGGCGGGCGCCGCAGCCCCCTCGCGGGGGTTGCGCAGCACGACGACCGAGCGGGCCTGGACGAGCACGGTGCTGTCGGCGTCGTGCCAGTGGGTGTCGACGTCGTCCACGGCGGTGTCGACCTCGACGCACCAGTGGTCGCCGTACTCGTCCCCGGGCAGCACGAAGTCGTGGTCCTCGTGGTCGGCGTTGAAGAGCACCAGGAAGTCGTCGTCGACGACGGGGCGCCCGTGGGTGTCGGGGCTGGGGATGGCCGAGCCGTTGAGGAAGACCGTCATGGTGCGGGCCTGCCCGTTGGACCAGTCCTGCTCGCCCATCGGCTCGCCCGAGGGGCGGAACCAGGCGATGTCGCCCATCTCGGACTGCCCGCCGTGGTCGGCGCTGCCCGCGAAGAACCGCCGGCGGCGGAACACCGGGTGCTCGCGGCGCAGCGTGGCGACCGCCCCCGTGAACGCGAAGAGCCGGCGCTGCATCTCGTCGAGGTCCCAGTCGACCCACGACAGCTCGTTGTCCTGGCAGTAGACGTTGTTGTTGCCGCTCTGGGTGCGGCCGATCTCGTCGCCGTGCGCGATCATCGGGACGCCCTGGCTCAGCAGCAGCGTCGTGAGGAAGTTGCGCTGCTGGCGCACCCGCAGCGAGAGCACCTCGGGGTCGTCGGTCGGGCCCTCGACGCCGCAGTTCCAGGAGCGGTTGTGCGACTCGCCGTCGCGGCCGTCCTCACCGTTGGCGTCGTTGTGCTTGTCGTTGTACGACACCAGGTCACGCAGGGTGAAGCCGTCGTGGGCGGTGACGAAGTTGATCGACGCGATGGGCTTGCGGCCGTTGTGCTCGTACAGGTCGCTGGAGCCGGTGAGGCGGGAGGCGAACTCGCCGAGCGAGCCGGCCTCGCCGCGCCAGAAGTCGCGCACGGTGTCGCGGTACTTGCCGTTCCACTCGGTCCACAAGGGAGGGAAGCCGCCGACCTGGTAGCCGCCGTCGCCGACGTCCCAGGGCTCGGCGATGAGCTTGACCTGGCTGATCACCGGGTCCTGCTGGATGAGGTCGAAGAAGGCCGAGAGCTTGTCGACCTCGTGGAACTGGCGGGCCAGGGTGGCCGCGAGGTCGAACCGGAAGCCGTCGACGTGCATCTCGGTGACCCAGTAGCGCAGGCTGTCCATGATCAGCTGGAGCACGTGCGGGTTGCGCATCAGCAGGCTGTTGCCGGTGCCGGTGGTGTCGTAGTAGTGCGACCGGTCCTCGTCGACGAGGCGGTAGTAGGCCGCGTTGTCGATGCCGCGGAAGCAGATGGTCGGGCCCATCTCGTTGCCCTCGGCGGTGTGGTTGTAGACGACGTCGAGGATGACCTCGATGTCGGCCGCGTGCAGCGCCTTGACCATGGCCTTGAACTCGGTGACCTGCTCGCCGCGCTGGCCCCGCGAGTACCCGTTGTGCGGCGCGAGGAAGCCGATGGTGTTGTAGCCCCAGTAGTTCGACATCCCGCGGGCCTGGAGCGAGGTGTCCTGCACGAACTGGTGCACCGGCATGAGCTCGACGGCGGTGACGCCGAGCTGGGTCAGGTGCTCGACGATCGCCGGGTGCGCCATCGCGGCGTAGGTGCCGCGGATCTCCTCGGGGATCTCGGGGTGGGTCTGGGTGAGGCCCTTGACGTGCGCCTCGTAGATGACCGTCTCGTGGTACTCGTGGCGCGGCGGCCGGTCGTGGCCCCAGTCGAAGTAGGGGTTGGTGACGACGGCCAGCATCGTCTTGCCCAGGCTGTCGTCGGTGTTGCGCTGCTCGGGGTCCTCGAAGTCGTACGAGAACAACGCCGGGTCGTTCGCGACCTGGCCCTCCACGGCCTTGGCGTAGGGGTCGAGCAGCAGCTTGCTGGGGTCGCAGCGGTGCCCGTTCTCGGGGTCGTACGGGCCGTGCACGCGGTAGCCGTAGCGCTGGCCGGGCTGGAGCCCGGGCAGGTAGGCGTGCCAGACGAAGCCGTCGTGTTCGGGCATCTCGAGGCGCGACTCGGCGCCCTCGTCGTCGATGAGGCAGAGCTCGACCTTCTCGGCGACCTCGCTGAAAAGGGCGAAGTTGACGCCACTGCCGTCGTACGTGGCGCCCAAGGGGTACGCCGTCCCGGGCCAGATCTCCACTGGTCGCCTTCCGTGAGGGGTGTCACTGCAGGCCAGCGACGTTGCCGGCGGCGCGCGGGGCGGCCCGCGCGAGGAACCAAACCTACCCGCCGCCGGGGGTCCTCGAACCCCGGCGTCCAGGGTGGGGCCTCGGCTACTGTCGAGGCGATCCCGTGCCGACGTCCCCGAGGAGCCCCGTGTCCGAGCCGCTCGGCGCCCCCCGGGACACCGCGGTCGACATCGGCCGCGGTCTGGCCATCGTCATGATCGTCCTGGGGCACGTCCTACGGGGGGCGGCCGGGGCCGGGTTGGTCTCGGGGGGCGAGCCGTTGTTCGACGAGCTCGACAGCGCCCTCTACCTGGTGCACCTGCCGGTGTTCGCGGTGCTCGCGGGGGTCTTCGTCGGCCCGTCGGTCCGGCGCGCGGGGGCGGGGCCGTTCCTGCGGCGCCGCGCCCTGCTGTTCGGCTGGCTCTACCTGGTGTGGACCGTGCTCCAGGGGGCCGTCAAGCTGCTCACCGGCTCGCTGGTCAACACCCCGACCTCCCCGGCCGGTGTCCTGCGCCAGCTCGTCGCCCCCGACTCCCAGCTCTGGTGGCTGGGGCTGGTCCTGCTCCTGTCGGCGGCCGCGGCGCTGGTGCGGCCCTGGGAGGGCGGCGCGCGCGCGTGGGCGAGCGGGCTCGTCGCGCTGGTGGTCAGCGGCCTCGCCTGGGGCCACCAGGGCACCTACCTCTTCCTCCAGGGCCTCGGGCTCACGGCGTTCTTCTGGGCCGGGGCCGTCGCGGGCACCGACGGTTGGCGCCGGGCCACGCGGGGCGCACCGGTGGTCCTCGTCGGGGGTGGGCTCGTCGCGGCCGTGCTGCTGGTCCTCACCGACCCGATGCCGCCGACCTCCTGGACCCGCGGGCCCGACCCCACCGCGCTGGCCCTCGGCGTGGTGGCCTCGGTGGCCGGCACCGGCGCCGTCCTGGCCGTGGGGGTCCTGCTCGCGCGCGGGCCGGCCGCGCTCTCGGCCGTCCTCACCCTGCTGGGCCGGCGCAGCCTCGAGATCTACCTCGCGCACATCGTGGCAACGGCCGGGGCCCGCGTGGTCCTGCTCCAGCTGGGCGTCGGCGACCTCACCGTGCACCTGCTGGCCGGCACCGTGGCCGGCCTGGTGTTCCCGCTCGCCCTGTGGTGGGGGGCCGAGCGCCTGCACGCACCCTGGCTCTTCCGGCTCCCGTCCCGCCGTCCCGCCCCCTCGACCCGAGAGGTCGCCGCCCCGTGACCACGCCGCCCGCCGGCCCGGCCGTCAGCGTCGTGCTGTGCGTGCTGAACGGCGCCCCCTGGATCGGCCGCCAGCTCGACGCCCTGGCCGCGCAGCGCACCGACGTGCCGTGGGAGCTCGTGGTGGTCGACAACGGCTCCACCGACGGCACCCAGGACCTCGTCCGTGCCCGCATCGGCGGCTTCCCCGCCCCGCTGCGCCTCGTCGACGGCTCCGACCGGCCCGGCCTCCCGCACGCCCGCAACGTGGGCGCGCTCGCGGCCACCGCGCCCACGCTGGCGTTCTGCGACTGCGACGACGTGGTCGCGCCGGGCTGGGTGGCCGCGGCCCACCGCGCCACCGCCCACGCGGCGCTGGTCGGCGGGGTCAACCGGGTCCTCGGTGAGCCCCTCGACCCGGACGCCGAGATCCTCAACCCGGGCGGCGTCATCCGCGGCTCGTTCGGCAACGCCGTCCTGGGCTGCAACTTCGCCGTCCGCCGCGCCGACTACCTCGCGATCGGCGGCTTCGACGAGTCCCTGCCGCCCTACGGCTGCGACGACGTCGAGTTCTCGCTGCGGATGAACGAGGCCGGCCGCACCGTGGTGGGCGACCCCGACCTGCAGATCCACTTCCGGCGCACCACCGGCACCCGGGCCCTGCTGCGCAAGACCTACCTGTCGGGGCTGGCCGAGACCGTGGTGTGGGCGCGGCACGCCGACCGCTACGGCGACCAGCTCCGCGGGCGGCGGCGCATCGCCTCGCTGCTGCGCTGGCCCGGCGACACGGTGGCCGTCGCCGTGCGGCAGCGGGCGCTGCCGGGCCGGTCGGCGGCGCGCGACCTCACCACCCGGGTGGCGCGGGTGGTCGGCTGGTGGAGCATCACCCACCGCCGCTCGCTGCCGCCGCCCGGGCTCCTCGAGCACGACGGAGACCCGGGCCCCTGAGGGGCACCGGGCCTCGCGTCGGTCGGGCTCAGAGGCCGAGGTCGCGGCCGATGAGCTCCTTCATGATCTCGTTCGAGCCGGCCCAGATCTTCGAGACGCGGGCGTCGCGCCAGGCGCGGGCCACGCGGTACTCGTTCATGAAGCCGTAGCCACCGTGCAGCTGGACGCACTCGTCGAGGACCTCGTTCTGCACCTGGGCGCTGAACCACTTGGCCTTGGCGGCGTCGACCGAGGTCAGCGTGCCGGCGGCGTGGGCGGCCACGCAGTCGTCGACGTAGGCCTGGGTGACCTCGAGCTTGGTCTGCAGCTCGGCCATCTTGAACTTGTTGTGCTGGAAGGACCCCACGGCCTGCCCGAACGCCTTCCGTTCCTTCGTGTACTCGACCGTCTCACGGAAGATCTGGAAGGCGTGGGCGGTGTTGGCGACGGCCGCGCCGATGCGCTCCTGCGGGAGGCGCTGCATCATCGCGATGAACCCCATCCCCTCCTCGCCGAGGCGGTTGGCGTCGGGGACACGGACGTCCTCGAAGAAGAGCTCGGAGGTGTCCGCCTCCTCCTGCCCGACCTTGTCGAGCTTGCGGCCGCGGCTGAAGCCGGGCATGCCCTCCTCGACCATGAGCAGGGTGATGCCCTTGGCGCCCTTGCTCGGGTCGGTGCGGGCCGCGACGATCACGAGGTCGGCCTGGTAGCCGTTGGTGATAAAGGTCTTGGAGCCGTTGAGGACCCAGTCGTCGCCGTCGCGCACCGCGGTGGTCTTCAGGGCCGCGAGGTCGGAGCCGCCCGAGGGCTCGGTCATGGCGATGGCCGCGATGAGGTCGCCGCTGGCCATGCCGGGCAGCCAGCGCTGCTTCTGCTCGTCGGTGCCGAGGTCGACCACGTAGGGCGGGCACACGTCGGAGTGGATGCCGAAGCACGACGACACGGCGAAGTTGAAGCCGGCGATGACCTCGGCCGCGACGGCGTTGAAGCGGTAGTCGCCCGCGCCCATCCCGCCGAACTCCTCGGGGATGTCGAGACCGAAGAGGCCCTGCTTGCCGGCCTCCTTCCAGAGGTCGCGCTCGACCTGCTTGACCTCGAGCATCTGCTCGGCGCGCGGCTTCAGGGTGCGGTCGACGAACTCCTGCACCGAGGCGCGGAAGTCCTCGTGCTCGGCGTCGTACACGTTGCGGGGCATGGGGAGACTCCTCGGCTGGGCTGCGGCGGCGGCGCGTGGGGCCGCTCATGACTAAGCGCTTGCTTAGTCTGCCGTCGGGGGCGGCGCGCTGTCAAGGGCGACGGCGGCAGCGGGCCCCCTCCTAGGGTGGGCCCGTGGCGGACACGCTGGTGGTCATCTACCCCGGGCGGCTCCCGGTCGCCGGGGGCCGTGGCGCGTTCGTGACCAAGCGGCTCGAGGGCGTGCGCGAGTACGTGCGGCACTGGCCGGGCGAGGTCGTCCTGGTGGCACCGCCCGCCCCCTGGTCCGACGCCGCCCCCGGGTCGGAGCCGCTGCCCCTCGACGAGGTCGGCCTCGACGTCGAGGTGACCGACGACCCGGGCGCCGCCGTCCGCCGCCGGGCCCCGCGGGTCGTGCTCGCCCCGTTGAAGCCCGAGGCAGCGGCGCTGCTCGGCGCGGCGCCGCTGGTCCTCGTCAGCGACTACGCGGGCCCGGTGCGCTGGCAGAACGCGCGGTCGGACGGCACGCCCGCGTGGCGGCTGCCGCAGGTGGGGCTGGGGCTGCTGCGCCTCGAGCGGCGGCTGCGGACGCTGGCCGCCGCCGCCGACGGTCTGCAGTGCAACGGCCCGCACACCTACGCGCGCCAGGCGCGCTGGTCGTCCCGCCCGCACCTGTTCCACGACACCCGGGCCACGGACGCCGACGTGGCCGCCGCGCTCGCCGGGCCGCCCGCCGCCCCCGGCCCCCTGCGCCTGGCCTTCTCGGGTCGCTGGGTGCCGCAGAAGGGGGTGCTCGACGCCCTCGCCGTGCACGCCGAACTGGTCCGCGGCGGCGTCGACGCGCACCTCACCGTGTTCGGGGGCGGCGAGCTCGAGCCCGAGGTCCGCGCACGCGCCGGCGCCGGCGCCGGGGTCACCGTGGCGGGCCGGGTGCCCTTCCGGTCCGCGTGGGTGCCGCGGGTGCGCGACGACGTCGACGTGATGGTGCTGCCCCACCACCAGGGCGACTCGGCCTCGACCTTCCTGGAGTCGATGTCGTGCGGCACGCCGGTGGCCGGCTACGACACCGTGTACTGGTCGGCCCTCCAGCGGCGCACCGGCGGCGGATGGGTCGGCCCGGCCCGCGCCCCGAGCGCCCTCGCCGAGCTCGTGGCCGGCCTGGCCGCGGACCCGGGGGCGGTGCTCGCCGCCCGGCGGCGAGGCCTGACCTGGGCCGCGGAGCACACCGTGGAGAAGGAGTTCGCCGGCCGGGTGGGGCACCTGCGCGAGGTGGCCGGGGTGTGACCGGCGGGACAGCCCGACTAAGCGCTTGCTTAGTGCCGCCCGATCGGGCAGGCTGACATCCGTGCCCAGCCCGACCCCGCTGACCGAGACCGACGTCCTGGCCGCCATCGCGCCCGAGGGCGGGCGGCCTGGCGGCGGGGCCGACGCGTCCGACACCGCGGTGCGCATCATGCTGGCCGCGGCCGACGCCTTCGCCGCGAACGGCTTCCCGGCCACCACGACCCGCGACATCGCCTCGCGGGCCGGCCTCTCCCCCGCGGGCGTCTACGTGCACTTCGCCTCCAAGGAGGTGCTGCTCTTCGAGCTGAGCCGTCGCGGCCACGCCCGCGCCCGCGACCTGCTGGTGGAGGCCGCCCGCGACACCCCCGACGCCACGACCGCCCTGCGCGCCATCGTCGGCGGGTTCTCGCGCTGGCACGCCGAGCACCACCAGCTGGGCCGCATCGTCCAGTTCGAGTTCCGCCACCTCAGCGACGAGCACCAGGCCGAGGTCCTCGGCCTGCGCAAGGAGATCGACCAGGTCGTGGCCGACGTGCTGCGGGCCGGCGTCGCCGCCGGTGAGTTCGAGGTCGACGACGTCCGCACCACGGCGCTGGCGCTGCTCTCGATGGCCATCGACGTCGCTCGCTGGTACGTGCCGGGCGGGCGCCGCACCCCCGAGGCCATCGAGACCACGTACGGCGAGCTGGCCGTGCGCCTCGTGCGCCGCTCCGTGCGCTGAGCGGCCCCTCGGGGTGCGTCGGCCGTCCGGCCGGACTTCCCGTGTCCCCACCGACCGGCGACGGGCCGCGGATACAGTGACGCCCGTGAGCACCGTCCTGTCCAGCGCCCCGGACGCGGTGGCGACGCCGCAGCAGGACCGCACCCTCACCGATCCCTCGAGCGAGCCCACCCGCCTGGTCGACGCCCTGCTCGGCTCGGTCCTGCTCTTCGGCTGGGTGCCCGCGGTGGCGCCGTCGTTCCTCTCGCTCGGCCTGGCCGCCACCTCGGCCCTGGTGCTCGTGGCGACCACCCGGCCCCCGGCCCGTCGTCTGTCGGGGCCTCCGCACCGGCTCGGGTGGCTCACGCCCTACGTGCTCGGGACCTTCGCGTTCGTCCTGCTCGTCACGGTCCTGACCCCCGACGACTCGATCTTCGGCTGGCAGAAGCGAGCGCTGCGCCTGGTCCTCATCTTCGCGTACCTGGCGTTCCTCGCCACGGGGCGCATCCACCTCCCCTCGGTCGTGCGCGGGATGGCGGTGGGGCTGGCCGTCAACGCGGGGCTGTTCTTCGCCGGGCTGGCGCCCGACAACTACGGCAAGTACCTCTCGGGGTTCCTGCTCGACAAGAACCAGGCCGGGCTGTCGTACGCGGTGGTGGGCCTGCTGTTCGCGGGGCTCCAGCCCAGCCACCGGCGCCGCAACCTGGTGCTGGGCGTGACCGCCGCCCTGGTGTGGACCACCGGCTCGCGCGCGTCGCTGGCGGCCCTCGCCTGCGGCATCGCCTGGATGGTGCTGGCGCACCGGTTCGGGCGGTTCGGCCGCCTCGTGCTCGCCGTGGCCATCGCCCTCTTCGTGCACACCCTGGAAGCCTCGTACGCGCGGGTCGGCGTCTTCGCCGACCGCAACGGCACCGACTTCCTACGCTCGCGCATCGACGGCGCGTCCCGAACCGGGCGCGGCCCAGCATCGGCTCGAGGTACTGGCCCATGATCCACAGGGCGTACATGTTGAGCGCGATGTGCAGCAGCCCACCGTGGGCGAACCCCGAGGTGAGGAACCGCCAGGGCTCACTCCGGCCCACACTCGCGGCGAAGAGGATCTGGCTCGTCAGCCCCGGCACGACCTGCTGCAGCAGGTAGACCGCCACGCAGATGCCGATGAGCACCATCGTGACGACGGGCCGGCCGTCGGTGGCCGAACCGCCGAAGACGGTGCGCGCCTGCCGCACCGTCCTGGCCCCCTCGCGCACGCAGTCGACGCACTGGATGCCGACGGCGGCCGGCCGCTGGCACTCGGGGCACGTCGGCCGGCCGCAGCGCTGGCAGCGCACGTACGACTCGCGGTCAGGGTGCCGGGGGCACACCGGGACCTGCTCCTGCGGCGGCGGGGTCGGCGTCGGCTCGGCCACGGTTGTCCTCGGGTGGTGGGACCCGGGTCAGTCCTCGATCTCGACGCGCTCGATGACGACGTCGTCGAGCGGCTTGTCCTGGGCACCGGTGGGCACCGCGGCGATCGTGTCGACGATCTCGCGGCTCGGGCCGTCGGCGACCTCACCGAAGATGGTGTGCTTGCCGTTGAGCCACGTGGTGGGGGCGACGGTGATGAAGAACTGCGAGCCGTTCGTGCCCTTGCCCATCCGCGTGCCGGCATTGGCCATGGCGAGCAGGTAGGGGCGGTCGAAGCTCTTGTCGGGGTGGATCTCGTCGTCGAACGCGTAGCCCGGGCCGCCCGTCCCGCGGCCGACGGGGCAGCCGGCCTGGACCATGAAGCCGGGGATGATGCGGTGGAAGATCAGGCCGTCGTAGAACTTCGTCGGGTTGGAGCGACCGGCGTCGTCCTTGTACTCCTGCTCGCCCGTGGCGAGGCCGGTGAAGTTCTTGACCGTCTTCGGGGCCTCGTTCGGGAAGAGCTCGACGACGATCGGGCCGTGGTTCGTGTGCAGGGTTGCCTTCATGGCTCGATCCTCTCACGCGACCCCGATGCCCGAGATGTCCGGCCCGGCCCCCCATCAGCTGCCCCTGATGTGCCCCGAGCAGCGGAAACAGGGCAGGATGGGGGAAAGACGTCCACTTCGAGGAGGACCTGTGTTCCGCAGCAAGAGCAAGGCCGAGCAGGCCAAGGATGCCGTCGCCGACGCCACCGAGCGCGTGAGCGCCACGGCCCAGGACGCCGCCTCGCGCGCCTCCGACACCGCCCACGACCTGCGCCGTCAGGGCTCGTCGGCGACCAAGGACCTCAAGCACGCCCGCAAGGCGGCCGAGAAGGACCTCAAGCAGGCGCGCAAGGCCGCGGCCAAGGAGTACGGCAACGCCCGCGACCGCGCCTCCGACTACGCCGGTTCCGCCCGCGATGCCGCGGGCACCGCCCGCAGCCGCGCCCACGACTACGCCGATGTCGCCCGCGACACCGCCGACGACCTGCGCAAGCAGGCCCACGACGCGGCCGAGACGCTCGCCCCCAAGGTCGAGCAGGCCCGCGACACCTTCGTCGAGGACGTCGTCCCGAAGATCGCGACCGCCGTGGCCGCCATCCTCGCCGGCGCGGCCACTGCCAGGGAGCAGGCCGCCGAGGCCGCCGAGCGCGCCCCCGACGCCTACGCCGTCCTCAAGGGCGACGCCCGCGCCAAGAAGAACCGCGGCAAGGGTGGCTGGGTCCTGCTCCTGGGGGCCGTCGCCGCCGGGGCCGCCGCCTACGCCTACCGCAAGAGCACCGAGCGCCCCGACCCGTGGGCGAGCGCGGGCTCCTACACCCCGCCCAAGGCCGCCTCCACCCGCGTCAGCGACACGGTCGAGGCCGCCAAGCAGAAGGCCGGCGAGGCCAAGGACGCCGCGACCGCGAAGGCGGGCGAGCTCAAGGACAAGGCCGCCGACGTCAAGGACAAGGCGGCCGAGAAGGCCGGCGAGGTCAAGGACGCCGCCGCGACCAAGGTCGAGGAGGCCAAGGCCGCCGCCGGGCACGAGGCCGACCAGGGCACCGCCACCTGGAACGACGCCGGGACCGGCAGCAGTGGGGTCCCCTCCACCACGGGCACCTCCGAGAGCTCCGACCTGTCGACCCCGCACCTCGACGAGGGCTCCGACAAGGGCTGACCCTCCCCGCGCACGACGACGCCGGCCGCTCCCGTACGGGGGGCGGCCGGCGTCGTCGCGTCGCCTCTGATCGACGGATCGGCGCCCCCGCATCCGGCGGCGTCGCCCCGTTCGTCGGGGCCGGCCGCTCGCTGGCTGAGGAGCGGCCGGCCCCGACCACCACGGATGCTCCGACTCCCCTGCAGAGCCGAGCGTCCGGACCGTCCGCGGATCGGGGCGCCCGCGGAGGTCTCCGTCGTGACCGGACCTCCGAAGAGATGTGGAGCGACGGCAGTTGCGCCACGGGCCGGGAACGGCGGGCCCGCCGGCTTTCCGGAGCGAAACCCCGGCGGATGGGGCGAGCGTAGGACTGATCGGCCGCGAGCAACATGGCTCGACCGGGCCATGGGCGCGCCATCGCGTCGGAGGGTCGGCGCCGTGGACCCCCCGCGCGCACCGCCCCGCTGGTGACGCAGGTCACACCAGATCCTGCGTGGGCACCCTTGCCAGCGGGCATCAAGCCTTCCGACGAGGAGTCGTCCCGCCAGCGGGGCCGCGGACCCATCGCGCGGCCTCCCGGGCACCGCCCTCCGTCACCTTCGGTCAAACCGCGGCCGTGCGCCCCTCGGGGCGCCGCACGTCGCCCGGGCACCACTGCCGGGCCGCCCCGCCGGTGTCGCCGACGGGGTCCCCCCAACAGGAAGTCCCCTCATGGACAACGCCCTCACCCGAGCGCTCGCCGACATCGCGACGTTCATCCCGAAGCTCGTGCTCTTCCTCGTGATCCTCGTCATCGGCATCATCGTGGCCAAGGTCCTCGCCAAGGCCGTGAACGCGCTGCTCGAGCGGGTCGGCTTCGACCGCGCCATCGAGCGCGGCGGCATCGGCCGGATGCTCGAGTCGTCGTCCTTCGACGCCTCCGACGTGCTGGCCAAGATCGTCTACTACGCCGTGCTGCTGTTCACCCTCCAGCTGGCCTTCAGCGTCTTCGGCCCGAACCCCATCAGCCAGCTGCTGACCGCGATCATCGCGTTCCTGCCGCGGGTGTTCGTCGCGATCGTCATCATCGTCGTCGCTGCGGCCATCGCCGCCGCCGTCAAGACCCTCATCCAGGGCACCCTCGGCGGCCTGTCGTACGGCAAGGCGCTGGCCAACATCGCCGGCGTCTTCATCCTCGGTCTCGGCGTCATCGCCGCGCTGAACCAGGTCGGCATCGCCACCTCCGTCACGACCCCGGTCCTCATCGCCGTGCTCGCCACCATCGGCGGCATCCTCGTCGTCGGTGTCGGCGGTGGCCTCATCAAGCCCATGCAGCACCGCTGGGAGGGCTACCTCAGCACCGCCGAGGCCGAGGCCCCCAAGGTCAAGGCCCAGGTCGACGCCGCGCCCAGCGTCGCCGACCAGGCCCGTGCGGCCCAGGACCGGATGCACCAGCCGGCGGCCCAGGTCGACAGCCCGGTCTACGACCAGACCGGCGACACCCGCCCGTTCACCGGCGGCCCCACGGTCTGACCCCAGGCCCGATCCCGCTCGACGCCGCGGCGCCCGCACCCCCTCGGGGGCGGGCGCCGCTCGCGTGTCCCGGGAGCCTGCCGTCCGCTGCCGACGGGCCGCGGACGAGACCACGCCGTGGCCTGCGACGGGTGGAGGATGGGCGGCATGACCTCGTTCGCCCGCCGCGCCGAGCGCGTGCAGCCGTCGGCCATCCGGGAGTTCCTGGCGCTGGCCGGGACCCCGGGCATCACCTCGTTCGCGGGCGGCTACCCCGACGCGTCGCTCTTCCCGATGGACGAGCTGCGCGGCATCTACGACGCGCTGCTGACGGCCGGCGACGGGTCGGCGCTGCAGTACACCGCGTCCGAGGGGCTGCCGGCGCTGCGCGCGCTGGTCGCCGAGCGGCTGACCGCCGACGGGATGCCGTGCACCGCCGACGACGTGCTCATCACCCAGGGCGGCCAGCAGGGGCTCGACCTGGTGGCGAAGCTGTTCGTCGACGCCGGCGACGTCATCGTCACCGAGCGGCCGACGTTCCTCGGGGCCCTCATCGCGTTCAACCCCTGTGAGCCGCAGTACCGGTCGGTGCCGATGGACGACGGGGGGATGGACGTCGACGCGCTCGAGGAGGTGCTGCGCACGACCGAGCGGGTCAAGATCGTCTACACCGTGCCCGACTTCCAGAACCCGACGGGGCGGACGATGAGCCTGGCACGGCGCCGGCGGCTGGTCGAGCTCGCCGAGGAGTACGACGTGGTCGTGCTCGAGGACTCGCCCTACCGCGAGCTGCGCTACGAGGGTGAGCGGCTGCCGACGATCAAGAGCCTCGACACCACGGGGCGCGTCATCCACCTGGGGTCGTTCTCGAAGATCCTGGCGCCGGGGCTGCGGCTCGGCTGGGCGCTGGCCGAGCCCGAGGTGCGCGAGAAGCTGGCGCTGCTCAAGCTGGCCGCCGACACCCAGAACGGCACCCTCAACATGCGCGCGGCGGCGGCGTACCTGGCGCAGTTCGACGTCGAGGCGCACATCGCCGGGATGCTGCCCACGTACCGGCACCAGCGCGACCTGATGCTCGAGACGATGGCCCAGCACTTCCCGGCCGGGATCACGTGGACGCGCGCCGAGGGCGGGCTGTTCACGTGGGTGACGTTCCCGGAAGGGTTGGACCTGGCCGCGTTCCAGCGCGACGTGCTGATCCCGCGGGCCGGGGTCATCGTGGTGCCCGGGGCGCCGTTCTTCTCGGAGGCCCCTGAGGCGCACCACGCGCGGATGAGCTACTCGGGCGTGCCGGACGAGCGGATGGTCGCCGGGGTGCGGGCGATGGGCGCCCTCCTCACCGAAGCCCTCGCCTGACCGACAAGCCAGTGTCAGCACCGATGTCGGGGGCAGGGCCGCCATGGCGTGATGGTTCGGTCCCTGACCCGCGCTGGATGCGGGCCGCTCATCGAACAGGAGTTGATCGCATGTCCGTTCGCACCGCCATCGCCGTCACCGCCGTCACCGCGCTGGCGACGGTCGCCACCGCGGCACCGTCCCTCGCGTCCGCCACCTCCGAGACGAGCCACGTCACCCTCCCCGCGGCCGGGAGCACGTTCGCCTGCCAGGGGGGCGACCTCGTCGTCACCAGCGGAACGATCGACATCACGATCTCGACCACGGTCGACGGACGTGGCGTCTTCCACATCACGGGCACGATCGTCCCCCACGACGTCGTTCTCGCCGACGCGGCCGGTACCTCGTTCTGGCTCAGCGGCGCCCAGTGGTTCGGGGGCAAGGCGACCTCGCCGGACGCCGAGCCGGTCGTGTCGACCGAGACCGACCACTTCGTCGTGCACCACGCCTCAGGAGGGGTGTACGCCAAGGTGTCGGCGGTCACCCACGTCTCGCCCGGGTCCGCGTTCGCCCTCGACAAGGGTCAGTGCGAGCAGCCGGTCGACGCGGGCGCGTGACCATCGTCAGGGCCGGGGCCGCGGGGCGGTCCCGGCCCCGTCCGGGGCGGGGTGCCCGGGGTCAGCCGCCGAGATAGCGCAGCACCGCGAGGACACGACGGTTGTCGTCGTCGTTGTCGGCGAGGTCGAGCTTGGTGAGGATGCTCCGCACGTGCGTCTCCACGGTGCGCTCGGTCAGCCAGAGGCGGCCCGCGATGGCGGTGTTGCTCCGCCCCTCCGCCATGAGACCGAGCACCTCGCGCTCTCGAGGGGTGATGCGTTGCAGCCCTTCGGCACCGGAGCGCTGCCCCATCAGTCGCTCGACGACCATCGGGTCGAGCGCACTCCCGCCGGCAGCGACCCGCTCGAGCGCACCGAGGAAGTCCTCGACGTCGAGCACCCGGTCCTTCAGCAGGTACCCGAAGGCCCCGAGGGCGACCAGATCGCGGGCGTGCCGCACCTCCACGTGCTGCGAGAGCATGAGGATGCCGATGTCCGGGCGCCGCATCCGGATCCTGCGGGCCGCACGCGCGCCGTCGTCGGTGTGGTCCGGCGGCATCCGCACGTCGACCACCACTACGTCGCAGGGGGTCGACGCGACGACCGCCTCGAGCTCGTCCGCATCGCTCGCCCGGCCGACCACCTCGTGGCCGACGTCGGTGAGCAGGCTGGCGAGGCCCTCCCGGAAGAGGGCCGTGTCCTCCCCGATCACGACGCGCACGGCAGCACCGCGCGCACCGAGGTCCCCTGGCCCCTCGGGCTGACCACCGTGACCGCCCCCGCAGCGGCGGCGACCCGGTCGGCCATCCCCGCCAGGCCGGAGCCGCCCGGGTCGGCCCCGCCCACCCCGTCGTCGGTGACCTCGACCTCGAGCACCTCGTGCTGCCGGCGCACCCGCACGACGACGCGCCCGGCGGCGGAGTGCTTGACGGCGTTGGTCACCGCTTCGACCACCACGAAGTACGCGGTCGCGACGATGTCGTCGGGCAGGGGGATGTCGTCGACGTCCAGCAGGATGGGGAGTGGGGCGGTCGCGGTCAGGCCGGCCAGGGCCGGCGCCAACCCGTCGTCGAGGCACGACGGGCGGATGCCGTGGGCCAGCTGGCGCAGCTCGGCGACCGCCGTCCCGAGCTCGGCGACCGCCCGGTCGAGGACGGCGTCGACGCCGCCGGAGTCCCGCCCCAGGTGGCGTTGGGCCACGCGGAGCGACATCCCCAGCGACACCAGACGTTGCTGGGCGCCGTCGTGCAGGTCGCGCTCGAGGCGTCGACGCTCCTCGTAGCCCGCACGCTGGAGTCGCGCCCGGCTCGCCTCGGCGTCACGCCGGGCGAGGTCGGCGAGCAGCCGGGCTCGCGCAAGCTCGGCGAGCGGCGACGCCGTGCGCGTGGCCTCGTGCAGCAGCGCCGGCTCGACCACGGTGGACGTCACGTACGCCGCGACCGTGTGGCCGCTGGTGAACAGGGGCACGGCGTCCTGGGGCAGGGGAGCCACCACACCGTCCCGGTCGACCACCGACCCGTCCGACGTCAGCGAGTAGAACACCCGCAGCGACGGGTCGTCGAGCGCCTCGCGCAGCACGCTCTCGAGCCCGGTCGGGTCGGCCCCCTCCTGGTGCACGCGCCGGGCGAGGTCGTCGACGGCCTGGCGCAGGCGGTGGCGCCGCGGGTAGGCGACCCGGTCGATGACGGCCGTGACCGGGCGGCGGAGAGGGAGCACCGCGAGCAGGCTCAGGGCGGCCACCGCGGCGGAGACGACCGGGTGGCCCTGGCCGAGGAGGGCGCCGAGCGCGACTCCCACCGCCGTGGCGCACGCCAGGGCCAGCGCGCTCAGGACCGCGTAGGTCGCGGTGGCGCTGAGGGCGCGGTCCACCCCGTAGAGATCGTGCCGCACGACGGCGGTCACCGTCGCCCCCGGGATGGCCAGCCAGGTGATGACCAGCCCGACGAGGACGAGGTCGGGCACGCCGAGGACGAGGTAGCTGAACCAGCACAGCAGCAGGGACACGGGCAGCCCCGCAGCGCCGAGGGTGAAGGCCCGCACCTGCCGCCGCACGCGCTCGTCACCGTGGCGGTGGCGCACGACGGGGGCGGCGACGGCACCCATGAGCAGCACGAGCAGAGCCAGGGGGAGGCCCACGGCCAATGGCTCCGCGACGGCCGCCCACGAAGCCGGCAGCGCGCCGAGGACGTGACGGCTCGAGGTGTAGGGCGGGGGAAAGCGCTCGGGCTGCACCGCGAGCAGGAGGATCCACGCAACGGGCACGGCGAGGAGGCCGTAGAGGACGCAGCGCCACCGGGGGCCGACGAGCCGCCCGTCGGGGAAGAGGAGCACCAGCAGCGCCGCCGGTACGTAGAGCAGCATCCACGAACCCTGGGACAGCGCGACGAGCAGGTCGTTCACCGGCACCTCGCGGTGCCTGGCCACGGCGGCCGCCCAGCCGTCGCCAGCCGCGACGACGAGCGGCGAGACGGCGAGGAAGCACAGCAGGCCGCCGACGAGGTGGTGCGGGTCGTGCCGGAGCAGGAACCATCCCGCCGCGAGGGGGACGAGGGCCAAGGCGACGATGACCAGCACGTACGCCGTCATCGAGGGACCCATACCCTCCCCGGCCGCGGTGAGCGTCGCCGCAGCCAACGCACCCGCCACGAGTGTGGAAGCGGCGCCGACCACCAGGGGCCGCGTCATGAGGGAACGGTAGCGCCGGCGGGAAGCCGCGTCACGGGTCCGCTGCGGCGACTGCCGCGCCGGCTCATGCCGCCGGGAGCGGGCTGGCATCCCGGGTGGTGGCCGCCGAGGCGTGGTCACCGCTGTCGTCGCCCGCCCGGAGCGCTCGCCCGGCGACGGCGAGGGCTGCGAGCGCGAGCAGGGCGAGCCCCGCGAGGTCGACCGCCTTGAGGTCGACGACGTGCGAGAGCAGGCCGGCGACGGAGGAGGCGGCCAGCGCCGGGCCCGTCCACGCGGGCGCGGCGTGGCTGCGCCACAGCGCGACCCCCAGGACCACCGGGCCGAGCAGCATCCCGGCGAGGAAGACGACGAGGACGATCGGCAGCGCCCACGCCCGCGACGAGGTCAACGCGTCCGAGACGCTCGAGGACCCTGCGAGCGGCGACAGGAGGACGTCGTACTGGTCGGAGACGACCTGGAGCATCCCGGCGACGTACCCCGCAATCGCGAGCGCACCCCCGGCGAGGGACGCCGCGGGGGCACGCCCCCGGGTCAGCCGCATCACGACCAGGAAACCCGGCACCGCGAGCAGGATCCCGAGGAAGGACAGCAGGTCGGCCAGGTTCGTGGCGCCCGCCTGGGAGGCCGCGCGGGCCAGGGTCTGGGCCTCCGAGTCGGCGGCACCGTGCCACGGCGCGAGAGCCTCGGCCGTGAGCAGGAGCAGCGGGAAGGCGGCCAGGCAGAGAGCCGGGCCGACGTGGCGGATGGTGGCGGCGGACATGGCGCCTCCCTCGGGTCGTGCCGGCGGGGCTCTCCCGCCTTCCGGCGACGCTACGGAGCCGGGCCGGCGCGCACCTCAGCGCCAGCACGGGGATACCCGGGTCCCATCCGGCCCGGACTCTGCCCGGGCGCAGAAGATTCGGGGTCGACAGGCCGCGGCGACGAGCGGACAATGCTCGACAGCAGCGAGCCGACCCGCACCCAGGGAGAGGTCATGACCAGCACCTCCGCGCCGCATCGCCCACAGGTCGTCCGAGCGATCCTCCGCACCATCGCCGCCGCGGCGTTCGCGGCCCTCACCATCGCCTTCCTGGTCGAGCCGACGTGGCTCGAGGGGGCCACCGGCGCCGAGCCGGACGGCGGGAGCGGGGCTCTCGAGCTCACCCTCGTCCTGGTCGCCGGTGTGGCGGCCCTGGCGACGTCCGTCGGTGCCGGGCTCGCCTGGCGTCGCGTCCTCACGACGGGCGGTTGACCGTGCGACCGCTCGCCGACCTCCTGCGGGCGCTGCTCGCCATCCCCGGTGCCTTCGCCCGGCTGCTCCGCCAGCTGCTGCGTCTGCTCCTGGCCCTGTTCCGGCCGCGGCCGCACCCTCCCGACCGGCAGGACAAGGCGGCTGCGAGCCGGTGCGTGCCCATCGACGATCCCGCGATGCGGGTGCCCGACCCGCTCGTCTACTCGCAGCAGGACCTGATGGCGCGCGGGCTGCCGGTGACCTGGCAGAACCCGGACTTCACCATCCTCGACGGCGGCACGCCCGTCGGCTCGTACGACCTGCAGCCTGACCACATCTACACCGTCGACGTCCGGGTGTCGAACGCGGCGCCGGACTGCCCGGTCGTGGCGATGCCGGTCCACCTGTCCTACCTCGACTTCGGGATGGGGACGGTCAGCGTGCCGGTGGCGACCCGGCTCGTCGACGTGGGCGTCCAGGGCGGCCCCGGCAACCCGTCGCACGTCGCGTTCTCGTGGCACACCCCGGCGGCCCCCGGGCACTACTGCCTCCAGGCGCTGCTCGACCCGGCGAGCGACCGGAACCGGAACAACAACCTCGGGCAGCACAACACCGACGTCGTGCAGGCCCACTCGCCGGCGGTCGTCTCTTTCACCCTGCGCAACGAGACCAAGCGCGAGCACCGGTACCGCTTCGAGACCGACGCCTACGTGCTGCAGACGCCGAGGTGCGAGGACCTCGAGGAGTACCGCAAGGACCTGGCCCGCCACCTCGTGGCGACCCCGCTCCCGGCCGGCTGGGCCGTCGAGCTGGCCCCCGACCAGCCGGTCCTGGCGCCGGGCGGCCTCGTCTCCGTGACGGCCACCGTCACCCCGCCCGCCGGGTTCGACGGGACCCAGCGCATCAACATCCACGCCCTCTACACCGAGGGCTACCAGGACGTCCTGGCCGGGGGCGTCAGCGTCGACGTCGTCAAGCAGCCGTGAGGTGACGTGATGGCCGGATACAAGCAGTACACCCTCTGCAGCCAGCCGATGTCGTGGATGTCGCCGGCCGCCTACATCGCGACCGCCACCGCTGCGATCGCGGCCATCTTCGCCCTGCTCGGCTACGGCACCTTCCCGTGCGGGCTGATCCTCATCGAGGCGTTCGCGGCGGCCGGCGGGGTCGCCTTCTGCGACTGGTGGCTGAACATCCGGCTCGTCTGCCTCGGCGGCGACGAGAGCGTCATCGGTGCGGTGATCAGCGTCGAGACCCCCCAGGAGAAGGTCGGCAACGTGGACCTCGGTGACCCGAAGACCATCGCCAATGCCCTCGACACCGACTACTCCATCAACCTGCTCGTCTACCCGACGATGCCCGGCGTCGACCAGGCCCACCTCGAGACCAGCGTCCCGTACGGGTACCTCGCGGCCGAGACCGACGGGGTGCGCGACCACGTGGGCTTCTTCACCGGCGAGAAGGCCCGGGACAAGAAGGGCGTGCTGCCCTCGACCGCCGTCCTGCACGCCGAGTTCGAGGGGGCCGGCATCGCTGACTTCCGGGTGGGGCTGCTGGTCGCCTACGGGCTGGCGCTCGCGGCCTGGGCCCTGTGCGTGGCGCTCCCCCCACCGTTCGGCTGGATCGTGGGGGGCATCCTCGCGCTGCTCGCGCTCCTGGCCGCGCTGCTCGGAGGGGCCATTGGGGTGGGGGACGCCGGGTCACCGTCGGACGTCGAGGGCGCGCCGACCGAGATCCACCAGCCCGACGACAAGGGCCTCGGCTCCGACCTGCTCTACGTGCGGGGGCGCTGGGTCTTCGACTCTCTGCACACTGGCTGGAACGAGCTGCACCCCATCAAGGCCTGCACCGTGGTGGGGAGCTGGGATGGCGACTGGTCGTCCGACACCGTGGGCGTCAAGGACCGGCTTGATGCGGCCTTCGACGCCGCCGAGCGCGACGACGTCATCAAGCGTCAGGGGAAGACCGAGCACCAGTGGCGCGTGCACCCGCTGGTGGACGGGTGCGAGCTCAGCACCGAGCCGGCGCCCGATGGGGGTCCGGTCCTCCGCTGAGAACCGGCAGTCCGCTCACCAACCCGACCAAGTCGTGGAAGCAAGCGTGGTGCGCGGCTAAAGCCTCCCTGGGACTGCGAGTTCGAAGTAGGTGGCACGTATGAGGTCACACGCCACAGCAGCGGGGGTGTGCTCCCAGATCCGGAGGGGAGTCGCGCCCAGCTCCCGGAGCCGGTCATCTGTGTCTCGGTCCCGCCGTCGGTTGGACTCAATCTTGGCAACCCAGAAGTCTGTGCGGGTCTTCGGAATGACGAAGTGCTTCGGGCAACCGTGCCAGAAGCAGCCGTCCACGAAGACATACAGCCCCACCCGCGTGAACCCAAGGTCCGCTCGCCTTCGACGGTCGAAGGGAAGTGGCAGGTCGACGCGGTAACGAAGGCCTGCTCGGTGTAGCCGCGACCGGATGGCGAGCTCCGGCCCGGTGTCGCGTCCCCGGTTCGCGCGCATCGTGCTCCGCGCCGCAGCGCTGACCGGCGGTGACACGAACGTCTGCGCCGTCAAATACCCTAGGCGCGACACGCCCCCGCCGCGCAGGACTGCTCGCTTCTCGCCTGGCATGCTTTCAACTCTAGGAGGTTGACAGGGATGGCAGGACTCAGAGCATTGCAGGTTGCACCCTCTGCCGCACGGCTGACCGGATCACTGCGTGACATCGGGTACGACTTCACCACTGCGATCGCCGATCTCGTGGACAACTCGATTGCCGCCGGGGCGTCGCGAATCAATGTCTTCACCCAGTTCGTACCTCATGACTCCTATGTACTCATCAGCGACGACGGTCGCGGCATGTCGCAGGGCGAGTTGGTGGAGGCGCTTCGGTTCGGCACGCGACGCGACTACAAGAAGAATGAGCTGGGTAGGTTCGGACTCGGCCTCAAGACCGGCTCGTTCTCGCAGTGCCGTCGCTTGACGGTTGTGAGTCGCACCGCTCCGACGCTTGCCCGTTTCCAAGTGATGACGTTGGACCTCAACCGGATCGCGACGACCGACAGTTGGGACATCACGGTTGACGAGACCTCTCCAGCGATCGAGCGGGCAAAGGACCTGCTGCGCGAGTCCCCGGGCACGGTCGTCGTGTGGGAGGACCTAGATCGCGTCCTTCCGGAGCGCTATGCCGAGACGGGGTGGGGGCGGCGCCGCCTCAGTTCGCTCGCGTCCCGTACCGCCGACCATCTGGCCATGGTGTTCCACAGGTTCATCGCCGGCGAGGTCGGCCGCGGCGACCCGGTCGTGATCTGCGTCGATGACGCGAAGTTGGAAGCGTGGGACCCCTTCGCCCCGCACGAGCGGGAGCGGACGGTCCTCCCGGAACAGATCTTCGAGGTGGAGAACGGCTCCGGCAGCTCGGAGGTGCGCTTCCAAGGCGTCGTCCTTCCGGCCCGGGATCGGTTCTCCTCGCTCGAGCAGTTCGAACGGCTCTCCGGGCCGCAGAAGTGGAACCGACAGCAGGGGTTGTACATCTACCGGGCGGATCGCTTGGTGCAGCACGGTGGCTGGTCAGGCCTGAGAGGGATCGACGAACACACGAAACTTGCACGTGCGAGTTTGGATTTTGGAACGGACCTGGACGAGGACTTCCAGATAAACGTGGCCAAGATGCACGTAGCCCTCCCCCCTATGGTTCGGCAGATGTTGGAACGCCCGATACATGAGTTGTGCGTTCTTGCGGACGATGCCTACCGACGGTCAGCCAACACGACGGCGAGGGCAGAAGCCACGCCCAAGGGGTCCAGAGCCTCGGATATGGCGCTCCGCGACATAGGAGTTGCTTTGAAGGCGGCGCTGATCGATGACCGAGAACTAGGCGACTACAGCTCTGTTCTGCATCTGCTCCGAGCGCGGCACCCCGAGCTGGCTGATCAGTTGAGCCTTTAGCAAGCACCCTCAGCGGTCAGAAGCGTACCTACACCATGAGACGAGCGGGCAGACCCGGCACTCGGGCGCCTTGGGCGTACATACCTTTGCGCCGACCTCAATCAACGCTACTTGGGCCTTCGTACTTTCTTCGTCGAATCCGATCAAGCGTCCGACCGCGATCCGCCCATCTGAGTTCCGGTTCTTGAGCCACCTTTCAGTCCCTTGGAAGTAGCGGCCAGCAACGCGCAGAGCGCCTGTGTTGGCAACCACTGGCTCCTCTCCTTCGGGGACCGTAAGCATCGCCAGTTGAGCGGTCGTCGCGCGGAGCGTTCCGCTCGTGACCAGCCTGTTCAGCTGGGCGTCGTCGAGCGATCCCCCCGAGGCCACCACCGCCATTGCAGCTTCGACCAGTTGATCCGCCAAACCTGGCCGCCCCAGCCAGCCGACGATCTCGATGGCGCGGCCCTGATTCTCCAAGAACTTCCGAGCGGATTCCCAAGCGGACACGCTGGGCCAAAGAGCCGCGATCACGGTCGCGGATTCTGAGCCGAGAATGGTATCCCCCAGAACCACCATCCAGCGAGAGTCCGTTCGGAGCCAAGGGCTGATCGCGCTCGAACTCTGGAACCAAGCCGCCAACGCTGCCTTCGTGTCCGAAGTGGTGACGGCAAGTCGAGGTGCACCCCGCTCCACCACGTCTACAACAGCGGCTCCGACGGCGCGCGCGAGGCGAGGCGGTACAGCGTTTCCGATCTGACGGAAGGCCGACGTAGGTGATCCCGCGAAGCGGAAATGGTCCGGAAAGGTCTGGATCCGGGCCGCTTCTCTGATCGTCAAGGTCCGGTTCTGCTCCGGATGGATGTACCAGTACCCGTCTTTGGCGATGTGCGCAGTGATCGTACGCGACAAGTCATTCGCGTCAAGTCGCTTGTACTTGTCGTCAAAGATGTCGTCCCGATAGCGCTTGAGTTCCACTGGCAGCTCTGAGTAGCGGGTCTTGGTGTCGAGCTGCTCGAAGGCAGCCTCATCGTCAGGCCTCACGCGTCGCGTCACATGGTCGTAGACGCGATCTGCTTGGGCCGGGGCGACTGAACTTCGCATCTCGCGCTGGAACTCTGTCTTCGGCCCCGCATATTTTCGCCATCCAGCCTGATTCGCCTCAGAGACCCATCCGTCCTGGGGATCCACAGGTGGCAGATCTTGGATCGCATTCCCCAGAGTCACCTTTTTGCTCGACTCTGGGGGCCACGTGAACGCGAGACCGCCCAAAATCGCGACCAGTATCAAACGCTGACGGAATTGGGGGACGCCATACCGATAGGTGTCCACTACGCGAGGCTGAACCGAGTACCCCCAGTCCTCAAGACGGCGCACTATGGAGCGAAGGATGAACATCTCACGGTCGAGCGCCATATCGGGCACGTTCTCCATGATGACCGCGCGAGGTTGCGCCAAGCGAACGATCTCCAAGTAGGACTGCCAGAGGTCCCTGCGCTTGTCGTGGCGCTCTCGCACACCGTGCTTCACGAGGTAGCGCATCCTTGAACGACCAGCTTTGGAGAACGGTTGGCATGGGGGACCACCGGCCACGACGTCGATCTCGACCGAGCGAAGGATGGCACCCACTTCTTGGACCCGCTCGGGGTCACCCAAGTCCCAACCGACAGACATCCCCGCGAAGTGATGGGCGTGCGTTTCTAGGGCATCTGCATCGAAGTCAGCACCGAAGATGACCCGCATGCCGGCCTGCTCCAGGCCGAGACTCATCCCCCCCGCCCCCGAGAAGAGGTCTGCCGCCAACAGCGGGCTGTCCGCTGAGGACCGCATCCGCCGCACCAATTCCAACAGCTCTGCGGGCTCGCTGCAGTGGTCCGCGTTCCGTCGTAGGCGCAGTGCCTGACCACGCGCGAAGCGCGAAACGTTCGGATTCTCTACGGCGGTCATCGGCAAGAGTGTACGAGGAGCCGGCGACAGGCTCCTCCCAGCCAGCCGAGGACTGGGACGATCTGCACAGACCACGCGAGAAGGTAGCTGACGATCGACTCCCGAGGCCTCGAGGCCCTTCCCCACGACGACTGTTGCACCCCTTCGGCTTGACCCCTCTGTTCGGCCCCCAGAGGCTGCTGCGGATGCCTTCGTGTCGCGTCAATCACGACGCGACAGAGAGGCAGTCACAACTGACCTGTCCGACCGGCCGCGCGGGAAATGGTGGTGCTCGGAACCAGTTTTTCCCGCATAGACGGGGCTCAGTCGAAGCCGTGGTCGAGGGCGCGTTGGCGGATACTGAGGAGTCGCGCAGCTTGGCGTTCACTCGGAACCTTCGGTCGCGATCCTGTCATGAGCCCGACAATGTCGTTATCGGCAGGGGAAAGAAGGCCGTTCTCACGGCAGAACGAGTGCATGCGCCTCCATTCGTCTACCTGAACCTCGAAGACTTTGGACTGCGCCGCGATCGTGTCGTCAATTTTTTGTGTAGCACGTGCATCCCTGTGGACTTGACTCATGGCTTCGGCCGAAACCAATTCGTCCGAGAGGGACTTTGGAAGACTGTATGGGATTGACTTCACCAATTCCCAACACTGCTCGCGCTTTGCCCATTCCGTCACATTCTGGATCGGGCGATGCTCGGACGTAAGCGCTTGGAAGCACAGATGAGCGACCTCGAGGCTCGCATCAAGCACTTTGTCGGGGACGCACTGCTGATTCCATATCCCTAGAAAGTCCAAACGCGCCCCCCGAGCCTGCGAGGAGATCGTGTGAGAAAGTTTTGACATTGTGTAAGCCACGATGTTGGCAAGGTATCCGGACTGGTACCACTCGCTTCTAGCGACGCGGGTGCGAATCGTCTGAAAGAGTATGGCCTTCGCCACCAGCTCTTTGAAATACGCCTCGTTGAATTGCGAATCGTTGCACCCCCAAAGGCGCGCGACGGAATTCGCAAAGGCAAGGAAGTTTTTCTGGGCCCCAGCACTCACCTTGTGAGGCTCTTGACCCCAAGACACGGAATACTTGGCGGCGTCAGTCTTAGTCATGAGCTGAGAGCGGGGGTACACCGCTTCGAACTTCTTGGCCTCGGCCTGAGTCAGTTTTGCCTTCTCGTTCTGATATTGGCCTCGGGTTCGCTCGTAGAACCACTTCGTTTGGAAATGCGTCCCAGCCATGCTCGGAACGAGGACCTGTCGGGACAACGTCTCCATGCGAACGTGGAAGGGACTGTTGGAGAAGAAGTCCGCCTCGCTGATCCGGTTCTGACTGTTCGCGAAGCGCGAGACGTTCGGAACGAGATCCCCCGCTGTCTCAGGTTCGACAACAACGAGTTTCATCTGGACGTGGACCTTGGAGAGGTCGGGCTTGGGCGAGGTGTCACGACGCACGTAGAACAGGGAAGCTGTCGTCTGACCGCCGTTCACTATCTGGAGGTCGCGGAGTCCCAAGATCGCACCGTCGGAGCCGGTCTCCACCGCGGTGGCCGTCGCGGTGACACCGTTGTTGTAGGCGAGGAACAGCAGTGGCTCGCTGAGAAGCGTAGTTCGTATTCCCTTGTTTATGTTCCCCCGCCCGCTGAGGAACGAACGAACGTTGCTCTCCAGCAGGCGACTCCCATAACGCCCATACAGATCGGCGAGAAGATGTCCGGGGACTGCCGCCAAGTACGTCTCGAACTTTCCTTCCCCAAGGACGCTCAGGGCCGGAACTCCGCTTGGGCTCCACTCCGTCAGGTCAAGATCCAGCTGATCGCGCCCTTGGGATGACGTCGCAAGCGCCTCTAACCGCCGCAGGTCCCAGACGTGGAAGTCGACTGGGATACCGCCGACGCTGGTCGAGGGAAGCTTGGCCACTCTGGAACCCAACGCAAGGTCAGTGAACAGATACAGACGGAATCGCGTGATGGATCGTCCCCTGCTGTGGAGGTCGCGCGCCAATTGGACTGCCGGTTCGGAGGGCTCGCGGTCGTCGGGGAAAGTGCCGGCGACGGCATCGACCAAGTACGCCTCGAGCAGGCCGAAGAGGCGCTGGATCTCAGCGTTACCGATTGTTCCTCCTCCGCCGGAACCATCAAAGTGCGCGATGGCCAAGGCGACAGAGTCATCAGTATCGCCCAGATCGTGTCCATCGACCCCGCTTCGACGGCGCCCACTCTGACCCCGGAAGTGGATGGGGACGAGGTTCTCGATCTCCTCCGCCGCGGCCATCCGGTCGGCCATCTCGGCCACGAACGCTGCGGCGGTGAGATCGTTCTCGACGTCGGCCCGCACCTCGACGGTGTTCAGTAGTTCTGAGAGGAAGTCACTCACGGCTGGTCCCATCACCTTCCACGATCCACGACTCCAGTCCTCGCACGTCGAATTGGTATCTCACCGCGCTGACAGGGCTCGGCATGTCAGCGGCTCGGAGGCTGGGGAACTCCCCGTTTACCCGAAACACGGTCATTTGCTGCAGCGTGAAGCATGTCTCCTCGTAGTAGGGATCTGAGAGATCGACGCCCAAGCGTGAGATCAAGAGGTCCAGTAGGTGGCGCTCAGCCGGGTTGGCGCCGAGCTCCTCCCTCCAAGCCCGTACCAGGTCGACCAAGGAGCGGGCGCCGTCAAAGTCGGACGATCGTTCGTCGAGGTCCAGCACTACCAAATGCAGTGACTTGTCTGCTGGGTCGAGCTGCTCTGCCGACGAGACCTTGACCGTGGTGGCCTTGGATCGCTTGGCCTTCACCTCCCAGACATGCCCCGACGGAAACGTGTAGTCCTGAACACCGCCGAGTGGACCGGACCACGCACGCACGAGCTCGTCACGGGGTTTGCCCTCGCCGACTACGGTTTCGCCGGCCCACAGCTCAGCGACCAGACCGCGGAGCCGTTCCAAGTTGAGTCGTTTGGGCGGTCGTGGTCGAAGAAGCACCTGCCATTGCGCGAGGGCAAGGAGGAACTCATCGATAGCAGTGTGAGGGGGCGTGGGAGTGGCGGACCTATGAGCGAGGTCCACACCGAGCCGGACGAAGGTGGGGAACAACGACTGGTCCCCGAGCGTCCAGGTGGTCGCCCACCGCCCGTCCTCGCGTCGCGAGGAGTGCGTCGAGACATCCCGACTGACGTCGTCCAGCTTTGGATCTTCAGGAGTGATCAGCGCCATCACCGCTCGACCACGATCGTCGGCGCCAAACAGGAACTCGAGTGGATGCTCGGGATCGAAGTACTTCTTGGCCGGCGACTTCTCCGAGCACAGACGAGACCACTGTTGCTGGATGTCGTCAGTCTGCATCGGTCCCCCATTCCAACTGTGCGAGCCAGCCCTGCTGTGCAACCGTGTTGATGATGTATTCAGCGTCCGTGGAGGTGTCGTTGACGTTCACGTGTCGCCCGGGAATGGCGATCTTGGTTGCCACGACTAGGTGCCCGTCGACGTGCTCGAACCCAAGAGGTGTGACAGAGTTTTTCCACTTGGCTCGCAGCGGGTAGAGCATCAGCACAGGACGCGGCAAGCAGTGATAGACCGCCGTTTCCGGAACGTTCTTCGGGCGCTTGCCCTCTGGCCACGTCCGTGAGTCCCAGAAGGCTGCTTCCGCTGCTTCCCGGGCTTTCGTGGGAATGAAATTCAGCGACGCGACGTCTGTGGAGCCGGCCAGTCTGGCCGAAGCACCCGACACCCTGAGGACATCACCGTCAGACACGGAAAGTGTGCGCTCGGGAGGATGAAAGGAGACTCCGAGGCTCGTGTCGGGAGCACCGGTCTTCTTGCCGTTCACCAATACCACGTCCCATTTCTGCATGCTAGGTGACTTAGCGTTCCGGACGAAGGTCTGGAGGTTCTCCCCTGTCCAGATGAGTTCCCCTTGATCTGTCACCAAGGCGTCCAAGTAGTCGGCAATCGTCGACTTGGCGACTCCACGCCAACCTGGCCAGTTCATACGGTTCGCCGGTTCGGCTGAAGCACCGAGGTCCGCCAGCAGTGACTTGATGGCCGACTCATTCGTAGAGAGGCTCCCATCACTGCCGTTGAGCCGTACCGTTTCAATTCGCCGGCCGCCCAAGGAGACAGACTTCTTGAAGGTGGTCGCGGCCTTCATCTTGTTCCGAGCCGTCACCAACAAGCTCTCTGGGTGCTTCTTCACTGCCAGCCCGAAATCCGCTGGAGTCAGACGCTGGGCCTTCATCTCCGCGAGGTCATCCCGGAGTTCCCGAACGGCGTCATCGACGAATCGGAACTGATCGGCAACATCCGTGGTGATCCACAGTCGAGTGAGGTCCTCGTACCCGTCGCGGTAGCCGAACCAACGCGCCATTTGCATCAGGGTGTCGAAGGCGCCAGCACGCCGATAGAAGTAGCTGGTCGTCAGACCTTCGAGCGTCAGTCCTCGGCTCAGGACGTCCCCTCCCACGGCGATCATCCGGGGCGGCTTGTCCCAAGCCATCTCTTGGTCGATCAGGGCCTTGTCCCTGTCGGAGTTCACCAAGGTGACGCGAACGTCCGCCACGGAGGTCCACAGTGCATCAAGTATCTGCGCCCAAGAGAACCCGACTTCCGAGTACACCTGTACGTAGGTCTCTTCGATGGACTCGAGGTGTGCGTTGGGCCGCCCGTGGGCGTAATCAGCGGCGTGGAACTCGACCGCATTGCGAAGCTCGACGGCGTACTGCTCGACCAGCTCGTGAACCTGACGCTGGACGTTCTTGAACCGTGACACGTTCACCAACATTGCGCGACCTCCACCGTGGCCGCGGAGGTCTCGGACCGCGGTCGCGATGAAGAAGGTCCGGATCGCCAGTTTGAGGCTCGGCGGGAGTCCAGGTACCGAATCGTTCGGCTTGTGCTGGCGCGGGACGTAGGCCTCGGCGTCAGTCACATCCATGAGCCCGCCCTCGAATACGTCGTCGCTCGTGCCGAACGTCGCGGTTGCTCCCACATAGTTGGTGGGCGTTTCAAGGCTGTAGACGTAGTCCCTCGGAAACAGATCGTTCTCGTGGTCGTGGTCGATGAAGATGTTGGCGAAGGGAGTGGCCGTGAACGCAATGTATGAACTGCGTGTGAACTTGGCGAGGATCCCTCGGATTGCTGCGTTGATGGCCGTGGGGGAGTCCTCATCGGCCGTATTGACGGACGCATAGTCGGACTCGTCGTCGAGCAACAGCAGAGGTAGGTCTATCCGGCCGCTGGCGCCGGCCTGTTGACCCAGCCAATCCTGCACGGCGTTGAGGACGCTCTTGTTCTTCTTGAGGACAAAAACGTACGGCGATGGGGTGTTCTCCGACACCGTGATGCTCGAGGCCATAAGGCTCGACTTGCGGAAATCCTGCATCACCGTAGTCATGCTCTGCGCGTCGGCGATCGTCTCGTTGAGAAGACCGATGCCGAGGAACTTCTTGCTCGCGTGCTGGTTGGTCTGTCCGCCCTTCTGCGCGATCAGTCGGGTGTCGCGACCGATGAAGGCTTCATCCAGTCGCTCCTGTGTCTGCTGTCTCAGGCTCTCGGTGCTGCCGGCTAGCACGATGATCAGTCTGTATCCCGCGTCAGCGGCCTTGTTGAAGAGTCCCAGGTAGGTGCCAGTCTTTCCAGACTGGACCTCACCGATCACCAGGCCCCGACGCCCCCACGTGCCCCCTGCCTTGGGATCGCCGACGAGATCCAGGATCTCATCGGTCAGGTGACCCAGCTTGTCCACGATCTTCGGAGGACGGTCGTTCTGGAGCAGCCACTGCTTGTAGGCCTTCCAGCGTGTCCACTCGATCTCGCCTCGCCGTTCTGGAAGCCAGGACACGAAGTCCTCGGATGTCACCGCGGTGCCTAGGTCGACATCGATCTGCAGCCTCTGAATGAGCTCACGCGTCATCGAGTCGATCTCGTCGTCCGAAGCGGCGGGAGCCAAAATCGGTCGCAGAGCGGCGACCATGTCGCGGAGTTGCTGCTCCGTGTGCAACCCCGTGCTGAGGGCGCCGCTCGTGGCGAGCTTGAGTCGCTCCATCGCTTCGGTCTCAGCCACGCGTTGCCTCCTTGAGGATGTCAGCGCCGCGGGGGTGGTCGCTGAAGGGTTCGACGTTGATCATCGCCGCGACAAACGCCACGTCAGTCGCTGCGGACCCCGGGACTGCCGAGTAGGTCGTCCACATGTCACGGGCGATCTCGGCGATAGCAAGGTCTTCCAGCCGGTTCTCCAATACCTGATCCTTGGCCAACCGATTGAAGATGTCGTCGCCGGGCATCGTGCCCTCGATAAGGGTGAGAAGCCGCCCGAGCTCTGCCTCTCCCTGTCCCCCAGAAGCCACGAGTGCGGCGTCCACGGCCGGATGGCTCCGATTGAGCGCGTAGCTGAATCCGTGCTCGTGGGTCACGAGCTGCCAGACGTGCTGGGTCGGGCCACTCTCTTTGCGGCCTTGCCAGTTGAGGGTGTTCTTGCTCGGAACCGTCACGCGCTCGGCGAACTTCTTGAGCCGCCGCCGGACTTCAGGTGGTGGCTGCGCAGTGGCCTTCTTGATGTCCAAGGCCCATAGGTGGTCGAGCGTGTTGGGGACGTCGACTTGGACTCTCGAAAGCTTCGCCATGTCCTGCCTGGGAAGGATGCGAAACCAGGTTCCCCAGATGACGAGGCGACGAGCCCTGTAGATGTAGAACCCTTGGCTGTCACGGAGTTGGCCGGCCACCTGCAGACTGGCACGGTCGGCTGAAGACAGGGTTGTCAGTCGTGGCACGGTGTACGGCTGAACTGTGACTGTCGAGCCCTCGACCTTGAAGGACTCGGACGGCAGACGCTGCGTTCGTCGGTGACTCGAGAGGAACGGGTCGACGGCGGGAATCCCGCGACCGTTAAGCCGGATGGCGAGTGGGCGTCTGGAATCGCCGATGAAGCGGTGGAAGACGAGGCCGAGGTGATCGCGCACGCCCACCATCACTGCGTCGAGCTCGGACGCAGACGATCCGGCATGTGCTCGCAGCTGGTCGAGGTCGCGCCAGAGAACGAGAGTGCCCGTCTGCTGGGCGAGGAGCCGCTCAACGCAGGGCAACGCAGCAACCTCGGCCTCGTCCAGCAGGAGGAGGGACCACGTGCCTTCGCGGAAGAGGTGATCCAGATTCCAGGAGTAGGCGACCACTCCCTCGGGTGTCTTGCTCACCAACGTCAAGTCCCGGCATTGGGAGAGGGAAGCCGTCTTGAGTCCAAGGCCGAAGCGCCCGAGGTCCTCAGCCGAGCGCTGTTCGGTCGAGCTGCGAGCCGCCAGACGCATTGCCTCGCGAGCTGCGTCACGCGACATACCCTCTCCATCGTCGAGGACAGCCACGAAATCAGTAGGTTCGCTGGCGAACAAGATGTCGATGCGTGATGCGCCCGCAGTGATCGAGTTGTCAACGAGATCGGCGATAGCCGCCTCCAACGTGTACCCCACAGAACGCATGGAACCCATCAAATGCGGCTCAGGGGGGATGTACTCCTCAGTTGCCATAGATTCGCTGCTTCAGCTCTCAGTCGTATCCGCAAGCCCGGACGCAGAAGTGGCGCACCTCGCCGGTGGACCACTGGCCAGCCCCGGGCCCTCCACCATGCCATGTTGACGCGCATTGGTGGGCAATTGCGAGAAGCCGGCATCTTTGTCGAGGTTCGAGTGATCGCGTGTTCCGAGACGGCGGTTGCACACCTTGACAGCTGAGTCTGAAGTTGAGTCCCTGATAGTGGTGTAGCGCGGTCGCCGTCCTCGGGTTGGGGCTGGACGTGGATGCGGCCACCGCGTGATCCTTCGAGTGAACCTCTCACAGCACTCTCGAACGGAGCATCACGATGACCGCACCACACATTGTCGACCCTGCTGGGCTGCTTGGCGAGGCGTTGGCCGAAGCCTCGCCGGACCTGATGCGTTCGCTGCTGCAGTCGATCATCAACGCGTTGCTGTCCGCGGATGCGGATGCGGTGGTCGGCGCGGAGTGGGGACGCCCCAGCCCGGAGCGGGTCGCGCAGCGCAACGGCTATCGCCACCGCGAGCTGGACACCCGGGTCGGCACGATCGACGTGGCCGTGCCCAAGCTGCGCACGGGGAGCTACTTCCCGCAGTGGCTGCTGGAGCGTCGTAAGCGCGCGGAGTCGGCGCTGGTCACCGTTGTGGCCGACTGCTACCTGGCTGGGGTGTCCACCCGGCGGATGGACAAGCTGGTCAAGACCTTGGGGATCGACTCGCTGAGCCGTTCGCAGGTCTCGCGGATGGCCGCCGACCTCGACCAGCAGGTCGAGGACTTCCGCCACCGCCCGCTGGGCCCGGCCGGGCCGTTCACGTTCGTGGCCGCGGACGCGTTGACGATGAAGGTCCGCGAGGGAGGACGGGTGGTCAACGCGGTCGTCCTGGTCGCGGTCGGGGTCAACGGCGACGGGCACCGTGAGGTCCTGGGCATGCGGGTGGCCACCAGCGAGACCGGGGCGGCGTGGAACGAGTTCTTCGCCGACTTGGTCGCCCGCGGCCTGGCCGGGGTCAAGCTGGTCACCTCCGATGCCCACCCCGGGCTGGTCGAGGCGATCGCGGCGAACCTGCCCGGCGCGTCCTGGCAGCGCTGCCGCACGCACTACGCCGCGAACCTGATGAGCATCTGTCCCAAAAGCATGTGGCCGGCCGTCAAGGCGATGCTGCACTCGGTGTACGACCAGCCCGACGCCGCGGCCGTACACGCCCAGTTCGACCGGCTGATCGACTACGTCAGCGACAAGCTGCCCGCGGTCGCGCAGCACCTGGCCGCCGCCCGCGAGGACATCCTGGCCTTCACCGCCTTCCCCAAGGACGTGTGGACCCAGATCTGGTCCAACAACCCCGCCGAACGCCTCAACCGCGAGATCCGCCGCCGCACCGACTCCGTCGGCATCTTCCCCACCCGAGAAGCGATCGTCCGCCTCGTCGGCGCGGTCCTGGCCGAGCAGACCGACGAATGGGCAGAAGGACGCCGCTACCTCGGCCTGGAAGTCCTGACCCGCTCTCGCCTGACCCCCCTCACCACCACCGACCCCGAGAACGGAGCAGAACCCATGTCCGCCCTGACCGCCTAACCCAACGAAGATCACGCAGCGTTACACCACCACCGGGGACTTGACCGAGTCTGACCGCGGGACTCTCGTAGCGGGCGCTCACAGCTGTTGCAGTCGAAAGAGTCCCGTGGAGTGGTGGGCTTTGAGGTCATCTCGATGCCGACCGGTCAACCCTCGGTGAGGGCGACAGGGTCATCATGCTCGGTGGTGCCGATCTTGGCCATGGATTCTTCGGAGAGGTAGCGGCGTTCGTCGGTGGCCCATTCGTCGTGGGTGTCGGCCAGGACGGCTCCGATGAGGCGGATGACGGCGGCTTCGTTGGGGAAGATCCCCACGACCCGGGAGCGGCGCTTGATCTCCTTGTTCAGCCGCTCCAGGGGGTTGGTAGACCAGATCTTGCGCCAGTGCTCACGGGGGAACGCGGCGAAGGCGAGGACCTCGGCTTTGGCGTCGTCCATCAAGGGGCCGATCTTGGGGTAGCGGGCGGCGAGCTCGTCGCGGACCTTGTCCCACTGCTTGCTCATCGGTGCGAGGCTGGGTTGGGCGAAGATCGTGCGGAAGACCGCGGCGACCATCTCGGACTCGCCCTTGGCCACGTGGGCCAGGACGTTGCGGATGAAGTGGACCCGGCACCGTTGGTGTGAGCTGCCCTGCAGGGCACGGGAGATGGCCGCGGTCAGGCCGGCGTGCTGGTCGGAGATCACGAGCTTGACCCCGGTCAGGCCGCGCTTCTTCAACCCGGTCAGGAACGCCCGCCAGAAGACCTCGTCCTCGCTGTCGCCGACGTCCAGGCCCAGGATCTCCCGCCGGCCCTGGCTGGTGACGCCGGTGGCCACGACGACGGCCTTGGAGGTGACCATGGCCTGCTCGGTGCGCACGTGCAGGTACGTCGCGTCGAGGTACACGTACGGGAACTCGACATGGTCCAGGCGGCGGGTGCGGAACGCCCCGACCGTCTCATCCAGCCCGGCACAGATGCGGGACACCTCGCTCTTGGAGATCCCCGACCCACCGAGAGCGACCACGAGGTCGTCCACGGAGCGGGTGGAGACGCCGTGGACGTAGGCCTCCATGACCACCGCGTACAACGCCTGGTCGATCCGCCGGCGTGGCTCCAGGATGCTCGGGAAGAACGAGCCCGCGCGCAGCTTGGGGATCGCCAGCTGGACGTCCCCGGCATGGGTGGTCAACAGCCGCGGCCGGGACCCGTTGCGTTCGGTGGTGCGGGTCTCGGACCGTTCGTAGCGGCCGGCGCCGACCGCGGCCGCCGCCTCGGTCTCGATCAGCTCCTGCATCGCCACCCGGACGCATTCACGGATGAAATCGGTGCCCTCGCCGGTGCGGAACACCTCGAACAGCTCGGACACGGCAGACTGGGACAAGGCCATCGGTGAGGTCTCCTTCGATGCGTGCTTGGCGGTACACATCGAGAATCTCGCCGGTGGCCCCCTTCTATTCAGGACGCCGCGCCGTCACCCCAAACCCCACCACTCCACGGGGCGCTGTCTTGCAGTCGCACCCACGTCCAGAGGGGGATGGGTCGCGGTGGCACTCGGACGACATCTCACAGATTAAGCGAATGCCTGTCGCTTGGGGAGCGGTCAACGCAGTCTCCAGCCCCCAGACCGACGTCCCTCTTTGGAGGCGAGCACGCCGTCGTTCCTCAGATTCTGAGCCGCCCACCGAAGGTCGTACTGCCATGTGTAGAAGAGGTCGCCCGAGGCCCTGAGCTCCACCTCGTGGTGCTCCCACACATGTCGTGCAACGTCAACGATGGACAACTCTCGTCCTGCGTCGCCCAGTGCGTCGACGATCCAATTCTCCAGCTCCGCTTTCGTGGCCATGGACGAAGCTTGGCATCCAAGTCGCGCAAGGGTGGCGCTGGCCGTTCTCGGCGTCGTTCGGGAAGGCACGGAGGCTGTGTCTTCGTTGGCCTCGCCCGAGAGCAGAGGCTGTGTAGCGCCGGCGACCGTCGCTCTGCCGAGAACGGCGGGTCGCGCCGCATCCTGCCGGCGTGGGTCGACGAGTACGTCGCGATGCGCCCGGCCGAGGCGGAGGCGGACTGGCCGTGAGCCGGCCGCCGAACGGCGAGGGGTCGATCTACCCGTACCGGAACGGCTTCGCGGCGCACGTGTGGATCGTGACGCCGAAGGGTCGCCGGCAGCGCAAGACCGTCTACGGGAAGACCCGCCCGGAGGTCCATGACAAGTGGCTTCGGCTCCACGAGCAGGCGCGGCGGGGACCGATGCTTCCGGTCTCCCCGCGCCTGCGGGACTTCCTCGAGCGATGGCTGGAGGAGACCGTGCAGCCCACCCTGTCGCCTGCCACCACCTCGAACTACGAGATGTTCTCCCGGCTGTACATCGTCCCGGACCTCGGCGACCGCAAGCTCGAAAAGCTGATGGTCCGCGACGTCCAGGTATGGGTGAACACGCTGCGGGTCCGCTGCCAGTGCTGCTTCCAGGGCAAGGATGCCGCGCGCCCCGAGCCGCAGTGCTGCGCCCTCGGCGCGTGCTGCCACGAGGTCGCCTCGGACTGGACGGTCCACCAGGCGTGGCGGGTGCTGCGCGGTGCGCTGACCCAGGCGATGCGCGAGGAGCTCGTCTTCCGCAACGTTGCCGCGCTCGTGCGGGTACCCATGCCACGGTCGAAGAAGATGCCGGTGTGGACCGTCGACGAGGCGCGGCGGTTCCTGGAGTCGGCGCGCGCGGATGGTGACCCGATGTACGCCGGGTACGTCCTGCTGCTCACGCTCGGACTGCGTCGCGGGGAGATGCTCGGGCTGGCCTGGGAGGACGTCGACCTCGAGGCTGGCGAGGCGCTCATCGCGTGGCAGGTACAGCGCGTCGACCACCAGCTGCTCCGGCGACACACGAAGACGCCGTCTTCAGATGCCCCGCTGCCGCTGCCGGAGATCGCGGTGCGGGCACTCGAGCGGCATCGGGTCGAGGAGGCCAGGCGGCGGCTCGCGGCCGGCGACATGTGGGGCGACTGCGGCTTGGTCTTCACGACCCGGCTGGGCGATCCGGTCGACCCACGCAACTTCCACCGCGACTTCAAGCTGAGGGCCGCGAAGGCCGGCGTGCCTGTCGTCCCCATCCACTCCACTCGGCGGACCTGCGCCACCCTCCTTGTTGCCCTCGATGTCCACCCGCGCGTCGCGATGGCCGTCCTCCGGCACAGCCGCATCGCCCTCACTATGGAGATCTACTCCCAGGTCTCCTCGACATCGACGCGTGATGCACTCAAGCGTCTTGGAGGCGAACTCTCTGGAACTTGACGGTCGAGCCGTGCGCCTGGCTCGTGTGGCGCTGCCCGAGTCTTCGAGACCCGAGTCGATCCTTGGCAGGGCTAGGGGGATCGGCAGCGAGGACACCCAGCACCCACCTCGAAGGGAAGAATTGGCGCGCGACCTTGCTCCCCCCACCGGCAGTTGGCGGTAGCCCTTGCACGTGGTCTTGCAGATGGCCTTGCACGTGGGCTAGCAGGTTCTATCAGACACCCGCTGTGGCAGCAGTTCACTGCCGTTCAGCCGATTCTTGTTGGGCCGACCCAATGCGCTATAAATGGCACGTGAGCAAGACGGAAGCGGCATCAGGTAGCGGTAGCGGGACAGTCCCCGCCACCGCTCGCGACACACGGGATTACCTGATCCTGCGGGCGGGGCGCCCTTTCGCCCCAGTCCCCAACGTGTTCGTCCAGACCCCGAGCAAGAGCGGGTCGAAGCCCGGTCCTCTGGCCGAGTTCGTCCGCAACGGTGACAAGCGCGGTCTGCTCGCCTTCCTCTTACTGCACACCATCATCAGCAGCGGCGACCGCGACGACGGCTGGTCTTCCACGCTCGACCTTCGACTCTGGGCGCGGGCGCTCGGCACGGTGGAGACGGCCGAAGCGGGCTCGGCATCGTCGGCCGCCACGAAGATCCTCGGTCGCCTCGTCGACCGCAAGCTCGTCACGCGGCGTCGTTCGGGTCGCCAGCGAGCGGTCACCATCACTCTGCTCAAGGGTGACGGCACCAACACCCCGTACACGCGACCACAGGGGAAGTCTCCGGAAGACAGGTTTCTCCGGCTGACCACTGAGTTCTGGAACGGCGATTGGGACCAGACCTTGAGCCTTCCGGCGATCGCGATGCTTCTCGTCGCACTCAAGGAGAAGCCCGAGTTCACCCTGCCCACCGAGCACATGCCGGCTTGGTACGGCTGGTCTGCAGACACCGCCGAGCGCGGTTTCAAGGAGTTGCGTGATGCGGGCCTGCTGGATGTGGTCCAGGAGCAGTTCCCCAACCCGCTCTCCCCCACGGGGTTGTCGACCCGCAACATCTACGAGCTGCAGCCCCCCTTTGACCGCGACAGCATCACGGATGCCAAGGCCGCCCACGCTCTAACGCGCAAGAAGGCAACCCGCGGCCGGCGCCGGGCCAAGAAGAGGACGTGACTCATGTCTGCACCTGAGCCACCAGCCTTTCGGGCGTGGGTCGACGAGTCCGGATCCGACCGCGCCCAAGACCCCGGCACGTACATCCTCGCCGCCGTGGTTCTCGAGACCATCCTTGAGGACGACGTGCGCAAGACCATGCGCTCAATGCGGCTACCCGGTCAGGAGAAGCTTCACTGGCGGGACGAGGATGCGCGGCGCCGGCGCAAGATCGCGACAACCGTGGCCACCGTTCCGGCCCACAACTTCGTGGTTGTTCGCAGCACGCCGCTCGTGCTGCCCCATGACCCCGAGCGTGCACGCAGGAAGTGTTTCGAACGGCTCATCTGGGAGTTGGCTCAGATGGGCGTCGACGAGGCTGTGTTCGAGTCGCGCGGAAAGGCAGATGACGGACGCGACGCAGCAATGCTTGACAGCATGCGTCGGGCTAAGACGCTTCCGCGCCGCATCCACATGAACCACGTCCGTGGGAGGCTCGAGCCGATGCTGTGGGTGCCCGACGCCGTGTGTGGGTCGATCGTGGAGCTCCGCTGCGGCAACGAAGACAACTACGACCTGATCGCCTCAACGACCACGTTGCACGAGATCAATTAGTCTGGGGAATGACGCGAGCCCCAGGCCCTGTCGTCCGGCAGGAAGTCCTGGAGCTCACTTCCGGTTCTCACCTCAATGGAACCGGCTACGACACGATTCTTGCACAGTTCCGCGTTCTCTTCCAGTGAGATGACCGAGCAGCAGAACCCACCACAAGCACCCACTACCGCCGATCGAGCGCTTCGGCTCGCAGACCTCTGACTTGGCCTACCTCGCCCCAAGCGGACACGCGCGTCCACGTCGACCCAGCCATGTGAGAGCGCTTGGTCACTGCAGTACTTCTCTGGAGTACCGACGCGATAGAGGCCCCTCCCGAGGAGCGGAAGGGGCCTCTGACCTGCGGTGGAGCCAAGGGGACTCGAACCCCTAACCCCCTGCTTGCAAAGCAGGTGCGCTACCAATTGCGCCATGGCCCCCGGTCGGCCACCCCAAGCGCGCACAGCGCCACAGGACGACCAAGAAGGGTGATCAGCTGCGGGGGGAGTCCGTGGCCTCGGCCCAGAGCTGGTTCTCGGCCTTCTTGTCCCTGATCTGCTTCGAGATCGCGAACGCGCCGGCAGCCGACGCGACGAGGACGAGGAGCTTCTTCACGAACATTCACCGCCTGATGGGGAGGGGGTCGGTGGTGGGCCTAACAGGACTTGAACCTGTGGCCTCTTCCTTATCAGGGAAGCGCTCTAACCGTCTGAGCTATAGGCCCGTTCGCCGACCGGCGGCGCCCTCCGTGGAGCGGGAGGGCACGGTCCACGAGATTACCCCACCCGCACCCTCCCGCCCAAAACGGTTCACCGCCGGCGCCGGGAGCGCAGACGCGACGGAGGCCGGGACCATCCGGCCCCGGCCTCCGTCGGCGCGACCCAGCGGCCGCGGCAAGCATCAGTCGTCGGTGAGCGTGAGCTTCAGGCCGCCGACGAGTGCGCTCGAGATGTTGTAGAGGAACGCCGCCAGCGTGGCGATCGCGGTCATCAGGATGACGTCGACGACCCCGATGACGATCGAGAGCGACACCACGCGGGTGAAGCCGACGAAGTCGAGGATGTCGAAGCTGTTGCTGCCGTCGGCCACGACCTGGCCGATGACACCGTTGATCTGGTCGAAGACGCCCATCGCATCCAGGACGGTCCACAGCACCGCGGTGGCGATCACGCCGGCGATTCCGAGGGCCACCGACAGCAGGAACGACACCTTCATCGCCGACCAGGGGTCGACGCGCGAGACGGTCAGGCGCACCCGGCGGGCGGATGCCGGCCGGCCGGCCGGGCGCTGAACCCCACCGGCCGGGCGCTGGCCGGCCTCGACGGGACGCTGCACCGGAGCGGCGCCGGTACGGGCCGGCGCACCCTCCCGACCAGCAGGAACGGGACGGGTGGCCTGGGACTCGGTGGCCTGACGGGCGCCGGTGTCACGGCGCAGCGTGCCTCCGTCGCCCCGCCCGGCGGCGCTGTCAGCGCCCCGGGTGGCGCTCGTCGCGCCGGCGCTCGCCGTCGGAGCGGTGCGCGGCGGAGTCGATGAGCGCAGGGGGCGCCCCGCGTGGTCTGCGGTGCTCACTCACGGCCTCCTCGGTCGGTGGTCTCGTCGTCCGACGGTACGGCATCGTCACCGTCGTCGGCGACACGAGCCGCGCCCGACTCGGCCGTCGTGACCGACTCTTCACCGGCCCCACCGGAGGCCTCCAGAGCCTCGTCACCTGCGACATCGCCGGCCCCGGCACCCTCGGCGCCGGACACCGCACCGTCACCACCGGTCACAGGAGCCTCATCGGCCTCGCCGACGGCGTCGTCCTCGTCCTTCTCGGGGTTGCGCGCCACGGCCTTGACCCGGTCGCCCTTCGGCGGCTTCACCAGGATGACGCCCTGGGTGTTGCGGCCCTTGGGCGCGATGCCACTGGTGGTGGCCCGCACGATGTTGCCCTTCTCGAAGACGATGAGCAGCTCGTCGTCGCCGGTGGTCGTCAGGGCACCGGCCAGGTCGCCGTTGCGGTCGGTGATCTTCGCGACCGCGACGCCCAGGGTGGCGCGCCCCTTGGCGTTCCACTCGGTGGCGGAGGTGCGCTTGGCCATCCCGTTCTCGAACACCACGAACACGTCGGGCTCGGTGCCGTCGGCGATCACGGCCATCGCGAGCAGGGTGTCGTCGCCGCGGAACTTCATGCCGGTGACCCCGCTGGTCCCGCGGCCCATCGGGCGCAGCTGGGCGTCGTCGGCGTGGAAGCGCACCGACATCCCCTTGCGCGAGACCAGCAGCAGGTCGTCGGACGGCGAGACCAGCCCCACCCCGACCAGCTCGTCGTCGTCGCGCAGGTTGACCGCGATGAGGCCGCCCGTGCGCGGGCTGTCGTACTCGGAGAGGCGCGTCTTCTTGACCAGCCCACCCCGCGTCGCGAGCACCAGGTACGGCGCGTCCTCGTAGGAGCGGATGGCCAGCACCTGCGCGATCTCCTCGCCCGGCTGGAACGCCAGCAGGTTGGCCACGTGCTGGCCCTTGGAGTCGCGGCCGGCATCCGGCAGCTCGTAGGCCTTGGCCCGGTAGACCCGGCCGAGGTTGGTGAAGAACAGCAGCCAGTGGTGCGAGGTGGTCGCGAAGAAGTGCTCGACCATGTCCTCGCCGCGCAGCTGCGCCCCACGGACCCCGCGCCCGCCCGGCTTCTGTGCGCGGTAGGCGTCGACCCGGGTGCGCTTGGCGTAGCCGCCGCGGGTGATCGTGACGACCACGTCCTCCTCGGGGATGAGGTCCTCCATCGACATGTCGCCGTCGAAGTGGGTGATCTTGGTGCGCCGGTCGTCGCCGAACTTCTTGACGATCTCGGCCAGCTCCTCCGACACGATGTCGCGCTGGCGGCCGGGCTTGGCGAGGATGTCGGTGAAGTCCTCGATCATCGCCTGGAGCTCGTCGTGGTCGTCGATGATCTTCTGCCGCTCGAGGGCCGCGAGGCGGCGCAGCTGCATGTCGAGGATGGCCTGGGCCTGGACCTCGTCGATCTCGAGCAGCTCGATGAGCCCGGTGCGGGCGGCCTCGACGTCGGGGGAGCGGCGGATGAGGGCGATGACCTCGTCCAGCGCGTCGAGGGCCTTCAGCAGCCCGCGCAGGATGTGGATGCGCTCCTCGGCGCGGCGCAGCCGGTAGGCGGTGCGGCGCTGGATGACGTCGAGCTGGTGGTCGACCCAGTGCCGGATGAACGCGTCGATCGGCAGGGTGCGCGGCACGCCGTCGACCAGCGCGAGCATGTTGGCGCCGAAGTTGGTCTGCAGCTGGGTGTGCTTGAAGAGGTTGTTGAGCACGACCTTGGCCACGGCGTCGCGCTTGAGCACGATGACCAGGCGCTGGCCGGTGCGGCCCGAGGTCTCGTCGCGGATGTCGGCGATGCCGCTGAGCCGGCCGTCCTTGACGTGCTCGGCGATCTTCTGGGCCAGGCTGTCGGGGTTGACCTGGTACGGCAGCTCGGTGACCACCAGGCACTGCCGGCCCTGGATCTCCTCGACCTCGACGACCGCGCGCATGATGACCGAGCCGCGGCCGGTGCGGTAGGCGTCGTCGAGGCCCTTGGTGCCCATGATGAGCGCGCCGGTGGGGAAGTCGGGACCCTTGATCTCGCGCATCACCGCCTCGAGCATCTCGTCGCGGGTGGCGTCGGGGTGGGCCAGCACCCACTCGGCGGCCGCGGCGACCTCGCGCAGGTTGTGCGGCGGGATCTGTGTCGCCATCCCGACCGCGATGCCCGAGCTGCCGTTGACCAGCAGGTTCGGGAAGCGGCTGGGCAGCACCGACGGCTCGAGGGTCTTGCCGTCGTAGTTGGGGCGGAAGTCGACGGTCTCCTCGTCGATGTCGCGCACCATCTCCATCGACAGCGGCGCCATCCGGCACTCGGTGTACCGCGGGGCCGCGGCCGGGTCGTCGCCGGGGGAGCCGAAGTTGCCCTGGCCCTGCACCAGCGGGTAGCGCAGGCTCCAGTCCTGGACCAGCCGGACGAGGGCGTCGTAGATCGCACTGTCGCCGTGGGGGTGGTACTGGCCCATGACGTCGCCGACGACGCGGCTGCACTTGTTGAAGCCGCGGTCGGGCCGGTAGCCGCCGTCGTACATCGCGTAGAGGACGCGCCGGTGCACGGGCTTGAGCCCGTCGCGCACGTCCGGCAGCGCGCGGCTGACGATGACGCTCATCGCGTACTCGATGTACGAGCGCTGCATCTCGGTGTTGAGGTCGATCGGCTCCGTGCGGTCGGTCTCGATCGGCGGCTGCTCAGTCATGGACATCCTTCGTGCGGTTCTGGCGTCGCACCGGAAGGTTCAGCGTCGCTGGGGATCCGTTCCCCGGCTGAGGTGAACCTTCCGGCATGGGGCGGGGAAGGTGCAGGGGGCTCAGATGTCGAGGAAGCGGACGTCGCGGGCGTTGCGCTGGATGAAGCCGCGCCGGCTCTCGACGTCCTCGCCCATCAGGATCGAGAAGATCTCGTCGGCCGCGGCGGCGTCGTCGAGGGTGACCTGGAGCAGCACCCGGTGATCGGGGTCCATCGTGGTCTCCCACAGCTCCTGGTAGTCCATCTCGCCCAGGCCCTTGTAGCGCTGGATCGGGTTGTCCTTGGGCACCCGCCGGCCCTTGCTCTGGCCCTCGGCCAGGAGGGCGTCGCGCTCGCGGTCGGTGAACGCGAACTCGTGCGGGGCGTTGCTCCACTTGATCCGGAACAGCGGCGGCTGCGCGAGGTAGACGTAGCCGGCCTCGATGAGCGGCTTCATGAACCGGAACAGCAGCGTCAGCAGCAGGGTGCGGATGTGCATGCCGTCGACGTCGGCATCGGCCATCAGGACGATCTTGTGGTAGCGCGCCTTCTCGATGTCGAAGTCCTCGCCGATGCCCGTGCCGAAGGCCGAGATCAGCGCCTGGACCTCCTGGTTGGCCAGGGCCTTGTCGAGGCGGGCGCGCTCGACGTTGAGGATCTTGCCGCGGATCGGGAGGATCGCCTGGGTGAACGGGTTGCGCCCGCGCACTGCCGAGCCGCCGGCCGAGTCGCCCTCGACGATGAAGACCTCCGAGACCGCGGGGTCCTTGGCCTGGCAGTCGCGCAGCTTGCCGGGCAGGCCGCCGCTCTCGAGGACGCGCTTGCGGGTGGCCTCGCGGGCCTTGCGCGCGGCCATCCGGGCGGTGGCGGCCTGGATGGACTTGCGGACGATGTCCTTGCCCTCGGTGGGGTGGCGCTCGAGCCAGTCGCCGAAGGAGTCGGTCATCGCGCGCTGCACGAAGCCCTTGACCTCGGAGTTACCGAGCTTGGTCTTGGTCTGGCCCTCGAACTGGGGCTCGCCGAGCTTGACGGAGATGACGGCGGTGAGGCCCTCGCGGACGTCGTCGCCGGTGAGGTTCTCGTCCTTGTCCTTGAGCTGGTTCTGCTTGCGCGCGAAGTCGTTGACCAGCTTGGTCAGCGCCGCACGGAAGCCCTCCTCGTGGGTGCCGCCCTCATGGGTGTTGACGGTGTTGGCGTAGGAGTGCACCGACTCGCTGTAGGAGGTGGTCCACTGCATCGCGAGCTCGAGCGAGAGCGCGCGCTCGGCGTCCTCGACCTCGATGCTGATGACCTCGGGGTGCACGGGCTCGGTCTTCTTGCTGCCGACGAGGTGGTGCACGTAGTCGACCAGGCCGCCGTCGTAGCGGTAGGTGACCGAGCGGGCCGTGGTGCGGCGCGCGCCGGTGGTCTCCTCGGTGTCGTCGACCGCCTCGACCTCGGCGATGTCGCCGTCGACGCCGTCGAGGTCGGGCTCGCCGTCGTGCACGACGCGCTCGTCGGTGAGCGAGATGGTCAGGCCCTTGTTGAGGAACGCGGTCTGTTGGAAGCGCGCGCGCAGGGTCTCGTAGTCGTACTCGGTGGTCTCGAAGATCTCCGGGCTGGCCCAGAACGTGACGGTGGTGCCGGTGCGGTCGCTCTCCTCCATGCGCTGGAGGGGCCCGGTGGCGACGCCGCGCTCGAAGGTCATCCGGTGGGCGAAGCCCTTCTGGCGCACGCACACGTCGAGGCGGGTCGAGAGGGCGTTGACGACCGAGGAGCCGACGCCGTGCAGGCCACCGGACACCTTGTAGCCGCCGCCGCCGAACTTGCCACCCGCGTGCAGCTGGGTGAGGACGAGCTCGACCGCGCTGACGCCCTCGGTGGGGTGGATGTCGGTGGGGATGCCGCGGCCGTTGTCGCGCACCCGCACCGAGCCGTCCTCGCGGAGCACGACCTCGATGGTGTCGGCGAAGCCCGCCAGGGCCTCGTCGACCGCGTTGTCGACGATCTCCCAGACCAGGTGGTGCAGGCCGCGCGCGCCGGTGGAGCCGATGTACATGCCCGGGCGCTTGCGGACGGCGTCGAGCCCCTCGAGCACGGTGATGGCCGCGGCGTCGTAGGCCGGGCCGCCGGCGTCGGGTGCGGAGGAGCTGATCGCCGGGACGTGCGGGGCGTCGGCCTCCGGGGTGGCCGTCTCAGGGGCGTCGAGGGCCTCGGTGGGCTCGGGCACGTCGGGGTTCTGGTCGGGCTGGTCGGCCACGGATCTCCTTCGGGCAGTCCACACCGGCCGGGCGGTCGGGGTGGCTCACGGCTCGCGTGGGAGCACCTGTGCCCCGCGACGCGATGTCTGCCCTCCATCCTACCGGTCGGGGCGGACAGAACACGGCCTGGGAGGCCCGTGGCGGCCATTTTCCGGTGCTGTCCCCGTGCCTGATGACTCCCCACCCGCACCAGGGGCCCCCAGCGGCCCTGACCGGCCTTCGTGACGCGCGGCGCGGTCAGCCGTCATGCCGGGCGTCGAGGGTGCGCTCGAGCAGCCCGCGCACGTCGTCGGGCAGGGCCGGCTCGGGCAGCCGCACCGCCAGCGGCGGAAGCGCGCAGGAGACGTCGTAGCAGAAGGCGTCAGGGACGTCGCGGGCCTCACGGGCGGCCTCGGCGACGCTCTGCAGGCGCCCGGTCGCGAGCAGCGAGCGCCAGTGCCGGGTGTCGGCCTCGGGCAGCGCGGCCAGCGGGACGGTGCTCTCGCGGACCATGCCGGCGATGCCACCCGTGCGCCGGACGGTGACCTCGGTGGAGTGCCCGGGGGCGGGAGAACCGCCATCCGGCGGGGAGCCGCCGCCCGGCGTCGGGGCGGGGGCCGCCACCCCCGCGGTGACACCCACGCCCTCCCAGGCCGCCGTGACGGCCGCCGCCTCGGCCGAACCCTGGCCGTAGCGGGCGGAGGCGGCCGCGACGGTCAGGGCCGCGAAGGCCGCGAAGTCGCAGTCGGCCTTGATGTCGCCGGTGATGGCGTCGTACCAGATCCGCCCGGCGACCTCCCAGGCGTTTCCGCCCAGCGCCACCGCCAGGTCGTGGAAGGCCTTGTTGGGGATGCCGGAGTTGGTGTGCACCCCGCCGTTGTCGTCGGAGGTCTCGACGTAGTCGCGCAGGTGCGCCGGCTGCGGGTCCTTGCCGAGCCGCGGGTCGTCGTACGCCGTGCCCGGCGCCGCCATCGACCGCAGGGCGACACCCTGGACCCCGGGCGCCAGCAGGTCGGCGCCGATGAGCCAGTCGGCCTCGGCGGCGCTCTGCCCCAGCAGGCGCTGCTTGACGAGCACCCCGAAGACGTCGGAGACCGACTCGTTGAGCGCCCCCGACTGCCCCTGGTAGTTGAGCCCGGCCGTGTACTGGGTGACCCCGTGGGCGAGCTCGTGGCCGATGACGTCGACGCTGCGGGTGAAGCCCAGGAAGATCGTGCCGTCGCCGTCGCCGAACACCATCTGGCTGCCGTCCCAGAAGGCGTTGTCGTAGTCCCTGCCGTAGTGCACGCTCGCCAGCAGCGGCAGGCCCTTGTCGTCGAGCGAGGCCCGGCCGTACGCGTCGTGCCAGAGCCGCCACGTGGCGCCCAGCCCGTCGTAGGCCTCGGTGACCGCGGCGTCGGCGGTGGCCGGGCCGCCCTCGGCCCGCACCCGGGTGCCGGGCAGGTCGGTGGTCCGGGCCGCGTCGTAGACGGTGCGCTGGGGCGCGTCGCGGGTGGCCCGCGGCGGCGGGGGCGTGGCACCGGGATGCCCGGGCCGCAGCTCGGCCGTGACCCGCCCGCGGCGCAGCTCGGCGTCGACCGCGAGGGTGCGGGCCGCGCGGCCCGCGAGGTCGGGGTCGTCGCTCTGCGCCAGCGCAGCGAGCAGGTACGGCGGGACGATGGTGCAGCACGGGACCGTGAGGTGCGCGGAGCGGGGCGAGGTCGTCATCCCTCCACGATGCCCCCGGGTACCGACACCCGCGACCGGAGCGGCCGTGGTCGCGGGAGCCCGGCGATGCACGACCTCGGCCGTCAGCGTTTCAGCGCCGCCGCCATCCGCTCCTGGGCGATCTCGGAGTGGAAGAGGCGCCCCGACAGCGTCGCGGTGGCCGGCCCCTCGGTGTCGAACAGCCCGACCAGGTCGGCGGTCAGCAGCCGCTTGGCCACCGTCAGCCCCTGCCGGACGCCGGCGCGGAGGTCGTCGAGGACGGCGGCGACGGCGGCATCCATCCCGGCCTCGTCGACGACCCGGGTGACGAGGCCGCCTTCGAGCGCCTCGGCCGCGGTGAACGTGCGCCCGGTCAGGAACCAGTCGGAGGCCGCGCGGGCCGTGAGCCGGTGACGCAGCGGGATGGAGATGACGGATGCCGCGAGCCCGAGGCGCACCTCGGTGAGCGCGAACGACACGTCGTCGCGGCACACCACGAGGTCGGCGCTGGCGACCAGCCCCAGGCCCCCGGCGCGGACGGGCCCGTCGAGCCGGACGACCACCGGGACCGGCAGGGCCGCGATGCGCCGCTGGAGGTCGATGATGCCGAGCGCCGACTGCTCCATGTCGACGGTGGCCGCCTCGGCCAGGTCGGCACCCGAGCAGAACACCCGGTGCGACGAGCGCAGCAGCACCCCGTGCAGCGACTCGTCGTGCGCCACGGCGTCGAGGTGCTCGCCGAGCTCGGCCACCAGGCGGCGGCTCAGGGCGTTGCGGTTGGCCGGGGAGTCGAGGGTGATGACGGCGATGCGGTCGTCGTCGGCGCGCGTGACGAGCGGCGCGTCGGCGGCGGAGGGCTGGGAGGTCGGGTCGTCCACCATCCGACCGACCCTAGTGCCGCCGCCCCCCTCGTCGAAAGGAGGCGACACGCACGGCATCCGGCCCGGACGTCCGCGTGTCACCTCCACTCGACGAGCGGCAGGACCTCCGGCGAGGACCGCCGGCGAGGACCGGCGGTTCAGCCGTAGGTGTCGCGCGGGCCGCGGCCGTCCTGCACCCGGTGCCGCCCGCGGGACCAGGGCGGCGCGCTGGGCCCGACGATGCGCAGCTCGGTGACGGTGCCCTCGCCGACGTCCTCGGCCAGCCGGCCCATCAGCGACGTCTCGAGCATCCGCAGCTGGGTGGCCCAGGCGGTGGAGTCGGCCCGCACCGTGAGCACGCCATCGGCGAAGTCGGTGGGATGGCAGTGCGCCGCGACCTCGGGCCCGACGATGGCCGGCCAGCGCCCGATGACAGAGCCGACGGCGACCTCGGCCGCCCAGCCGCGCTCGGCCACGAAGCGGCCGATCTGGTCGCCGAGCAGCTGCGGGTCGCGGCCCCCGTCCTTGCGCCGGTCGGCCGGGACGTCGCGCTGGCGCCGTCGGGGCTTCAACCCGGGGCGCAGCCCCTTGGCGCGCGCCCCGGCGCGGGCGCGGGCCAGGGCCTCGGCGGTGGCCAGCACCGGGTCGGCGACCTCGGGGCGCACGGCCTCGGGCTCCGCGGCATCCGCCACATCCCCGGCACCCCCCGCACCCCCCGCATCCCCGGCATCCCCGGCGGCCACGTCGGGCTCCGCGCCGTCGTCGGGCTCAGGCGTCATCCGCCACGACCTCCTCGACCGAGCCCAGCGTGACCTTGAAGGTGCGCCCGGCCAGGGCGGCCGGGACGTCCTCGGGCACCGCGGCGGTCACCAGCACCTGCTCGGCGTCGCCCACCATGGCGGCCAGCCGCTCGCGCCGGCCCACGTCGAGCTCGGCGAAGACGTCGTCGAGCACCAGCACCGGGTCGTCGCCGAGGTCGGTGCGCAGCAGCTGGAAGGCCGCGAGCCGCAGCCCGAGCGCGAACGACCACGACTCGCCGTGGCTGGCGTACCCCTTGGCCGGCAGCTCGCCGAGCGAGAGCAGGACATCGTCGCGGTGCGGCCCCACGAGGCACTGGCCGCGCTCGACCTCCTGGTCGCGCACGGCGGCGAGCGACGCGAGGATCTCGTCGTGCAGCTCGGGGATCTCGGGCACCTCACCCGCGGCCAGCCGGGCCGCGGTCCCCTCGCGCAGCGACGAGCGGTAGCTGACCCGGGCGTCGGACTGGCCGTTGCTGACCTCGTCGTAGGCCTTGGCGAGGTACGGCCCGAGGTCGCGCAGCAGCCGCAGCCGCGCGTACAGCAGCGAGGAGCCGACCGTGGCCAGCTGGGCGTCCCAGATCTCGAGGGTGTGCAGCGCGCTCGCGGCCTCCGACGCGGGGTCGAGCGCCTCGGCCCCCGGGCGCGGACGCCGGCCCCGGGCCCGGCGCGAGAGGTAGGGCTGGGCCGACTTCAGCAGGGCCGAGCGCTGCTTCACGATGCGGTCGTACTCCTGGCGCACCCCCGCCCAGCGGGGCTGGCGCGCCACCAGCAGGTCGTCGAGGAAGCGGCGCCGCTCGCCGGGGTCGCCCTTGACCAGCGCCAGGTCCTCGGGGGCGAACAGCACCGTGCGGAGCGAGCCCAGGACATCACGGGGGCGCACCGGCGAGCGCCCGAGCCGGGCCCGGTTGGCGCGCCCCGGCGTGATCTCGAGCTCGACCATCGTCTCGCGGCCGTCCTGCATCACCGCCCCGCGCACCACCGCCCGCTCGGCCCCGGCCCGCACCAGCGGGGCATCGGTGGCCACCCGATGGCTCGACAGCGACGCGAGGTAGCCCAGGGCCTCGACCAGGTTGGTCTTGCCCTGCCCGTTGAGGCCGACCAGGGTCGTGACGCCGGGCTCCAGCGGGAGCTCGGCGGTCGTGTAGCTGCGGAAGTCGGCGACCGACAGGTGCCGGACGTGCACCCTCCCGCTCAGCCCTTCTTCGTCGTGCGCTTCCGCGCGTCGCCGGTGGTGCCCGGGGAGGCGGGGCCGGCGGTGGCCGCCCGCGCGGCCTTCTTGGCCGCGGTCTTCTTCGTGGGGGCCTTCTCCTTGGGCTTCGCGGCCCGGCGGGAGGCATCGGCGCTGGCCGGCCCGGTGGCGTCGGCGGCGCGCAGCTTGCGGCCCTCGGCGAGGGTCATCACCTGGTGGCCGCCGAACCCGCCGCGCAGCGCCGCGACGGCCTGCATCGTCGGCGAGACCTCCTGGCGCGAGGCGAACCGGGCGAACAGCGAGGCCGAGATGACCGGCATCGGCACGGAGAGCTCGATGGCCTCCTCGACCGTCCAGCGGCCCTCGCCGGAGTCGGCGGTGTAGTCGGAGACGTCGTCGAGGGTGGGGTTCTCCTCGAGGGCGTCGACCATGAGGTCCAGCAGCCAGGACCGGACGACGGTGCCGCGGCTCCAGGCCTTGAAGGCCCCCGGGACGTCGTCGACGATGTCCTTCTTGGTGAGCAGCTCGTAGCCCTCGGCGTACGCGGCCATCAGGCCGTACTCGATGCCGTTGTGCACCATCTTCGTGTAGTGCCCGGCGCCGACCTTGCCGGCGTGCACGAAGCCCTCGTCGCGCGGGCCCTCGGGGCGCAGCGCGTCGAAGATCGGCATGGCCTTGCGCACGTTGGCCTTGGTGCCGCCGGCCATCAGGCCGTAGCCGTTCTCGAGGCCCCAGATGCCGCCGGAGACGCCGCAGTCGACGTAGCCGATGCCCTTCTCCTTGAGCAGCTTCTCGTTCTCGAGGTCGTCGGTCCACTTGCTGTTGCCGCCGTCGATGACGAGGTCGCCCTTGTCGAGGAGGTCGGCCAGCGCGGCGACGGTGTCACGGGTGGGGGCGCCGTGCGGCACCATCACCCACACCACGCGGGGGGCCGAGAGCTGCTTGACCAGGTCGGCGAGGCTGGAGGAGTCGGAGACGGCCTTGTTGCGGTCGTAGCCCACGACCTCGTGGCCCGCGCGCCGCAGCCGCTCGCGCATGTTGCCGCCCATCTTGCCCAGGCCGACCAGTCCCAGCTGCATCCGAAGCTCCTCGTGTGGGTGGGGTGAAGCGGTGCGTCCCCAGCAGGCTACTCAGGTCGCGGGCGCGGGTCAGGAGGCGTAGCGGACCGGCATCAGCACGTAGCGGTACGAGGTGTCGGCCTCGCCGTCCTGCTCGGGCTGGCCCGAGAGGACGGCCGGGCGCGAGGCCTGGGTGAACGAGATGCGCGACCAGTCGGTACCGACGGCACCGAGGCCGTCGAGCAGGTACGTGGGGTTGAACGCGATCTCGATCTCGGGGCCGGTGAGGGCGCACTCGACGGCCTCGGACGCCTGCGCGTCGTCGCCGGTGCCGGCCTCGATGGCGACCTGCCCGTCGCTGAACCGCAGCCGGACGGGGGTGTTGCGCTCGGCGACCAGGGCCACGCGCTTGACGGCCTCGACCAGCTCGGAGGTCTTGATGACCGCCTCGGTGTCGGAGGTGGTGGGGAAGATCGAGGAGACCTTGGGGTACTCGCCGTCGAGGAGGCGGGTGGTGGTGCGCCGGCGCCCGGCCTCGAAGCCGACCAGGCCGTCGCCACCGGCGGCGGCGCCCAGCGCCACGTCGATCGAGCCGCTGGCGCCGAGGCTGCGGGCGGTCTCGCTGAGGGTGCGGGCCGGGATGAGGACCACGTGGTCGACGTCGGTGGCGGTGGGGTTCCAGTGCAGCTCACGCATGGCCAGGCGGTACCGGTCGGTGGCGAGCAGCGTCATGGTGTCGCCGTTCACCTCGACCCGCACGCCGGTGAGGATCGGCAGGGTGTCGCCGCGGTCGGCCGCGATCGAGACCTGCGCGACGGCCTGGGTGAAGAGGTGGCCGTCGACCGAGCCGGTGGGCTCGGGGCTGGCCGGCAGGGTGGGGTAGTCGTCGGCCGGCATCATCAGCAGGCTGAACCGCGAGGCACCGCAGGTGACCTGGACCTTGTTGCCCTCGGTGGAGACGTCGATCGGGCGCGCCGGCAGGTTGCGCGAGATGTCGGCCAGGAGCCGGCCGAGCACGAGCACGGTGCCGGCCTCGGCGACGTCAGCGGCGACCGTGACCCGGGCCGAGACCTCGTAGTCGAAGGCGCTGAGCGTGAGGGTGCCGTCGTCGCCGGCCTCGAGGAGGATGCCGGCGAGGACCGGGACCGGCGGGCGGGCCGGCAGCCCGCGGGCCACCCAGGTGACCGCCTCGGCCAGGACGTCGCGCTCGACGCGGAACTTCACGGCATACCGCCCTATCCGGCGCGGCCTGCCGCGCCCATGTGGTGCATCGGGATCGTGCCCGTCCGCACGGGCGCTCGTCGGCGCCCCCGAGGCAGACGGGAGCATGACATTAGTGCACCGGCACCGGGGGCGGTACCGATGTCGCTGCATCCGGTCGGCATGGCTCCTCCCGCCGTGCTCGGAGGGTTCTCTCCTCGTTCCCGGGCGGGTCGCAGCAGGGACCTGATCGGGGCGGACCCCTTCATCTCCAGGTCTCATCGTTGTTGTAGGAGCTGTGGATCCTGTGGACGACTCGCTGTCGGTGCAGGTCAGCGCGGCGCGCCGGGGTGTGGACGGGCCCGGGACGACTCGGTGCACGACGGGCGCTGCCTGTTGACGGCCAGCGGGCGTTCACATCCGGTCCACCGACCGGCGGCGCGTCGTCCACGGCGACCCGCCGTCCGTCCACAGCCGTCCACAGGGCCTGTGGACAACTGGGGGCCTCGGGCGCTGGTGGGACGGCTGGGGCCGGAGTTTTCCACAGGCTTGTACCCATGGGTGGATGACCGTTGTCTAAGGTTGTCGGCCGCGGCCGGGCCGGTGGCGGCCTGCGTCCGTGCGTGTCGGGCGGGCCCGGCGCTCGACCGTGGCGGGGCTCGTCCTGTGGACGGGGTGGGGAGGAGCGGGGGGTTGTCGAAGGTTCGGCTGTGGACGAACCGTGTCCGACGGGGGACGGCGTGCGTCAGCGCGACTGCTGCTTGATCCGGTTGGTCAGCTCGGTGACCTGGTTGTAGATGGCGCGCCGCTCGGCCATCAGCTGGCGGATCTTCTTCTCGGCGTGCATCACCGTGGTGTGGTCGCGGCCGCCGAACTGCTGGCCGATCTTGGGCAGCGAGAGGTCGGTGAGCTCGCGGCACAGGTACATGGCGATCTGGCGGGCGGTGACGAGCACCCGGCTGCGCGACTGGCCCTGGAGGTCCTCGATGGTCAGCCCGAAGTAGGCGGCCGTCTGGGCGATGATCGTCGCCGGCGTGACCTGGCTGGTGGAGTCGTCGGGGATGAGGTCGCGCAGCACGATCTCGGCCAGGCTCATGTCGACCGGCTGGCGGTTCAGGCTGGCGAAGGCCGTGACGCGGATGAGGGCGCCCTCGAGCTCGCGGATGTTGGTCGAGATGCGCGAGGCGATGAACTCGTGCACGTCGTCGGGGACGCTGAGGCGCTCCTGGATGGCCTTCTTGCGCAGGATGGCGATGCGGGTCTCGAGGTCGGGGGGTTGGACGTCGGTGAGCAGCCCCATCTCGAAGCGGCTGCGCATCCGGGCCTCGAAGCCGGTCAGCAGCTTCGGCGGCACGTCGCTGGTGATGACGACCTGCTTGCTGGCGTTGTGCAGGGTGTTGAAGGTGTGGAAGAACTCCTCCTGGGTCTGCACCTTCCCCTGCAGGAACTGGATGTCGTCGATGAGCAGGACGTCGACGTCGCGGTAGCGGCGTTGGAAGTTGGCGGCCTTGTCGTCGCGGATGCTGTTGATGAAGTCGTTGGTGAACTCCTCGGAGTTCACGTAGCGGACCTTGACGTTGGGGAACAGCGCGCGGGCGTAGTGGCCGATGGCGTGTAGCAGGTGGGTCTTGCCCAGCCCGGAGTCGCCGTAGACGAAGAGCGGGTTGTACGCCTTGGCCGGCGCCTCGGCCACCGCGACCGCCGCCGCGTGCGCGAAGCGGTTGGACGCGCCGATGACGAAGGTGTCGAAGGTGTACTTGGGGTTCAGCCGGGTCAGCTCGACCTGCTCGGGCACCTGGGTGCCGGGCCGGGGGCGCCGCATCCCGGGGACCTCGACCAGGGCCGGACGACCGTGGTGGTCGCGACCGGCGCCGCTCTCGTCGTCGTCGATGAGCTCGAGGTCGTGGATCTGCTGGCGCCGGTCGGCGGCCCGCTGGTCGTGCCCCGGGTCGTTGTGGTCGGCGGCGTCGTCCGCGGCGCTCCCGGCACCGGGCTCGCGGCCGTCGAGCGGGAGGTCGGCCAGCGAGGGGTCGACGGTAACGGCCAGGCGGACGTCACGGCCGAGGCGCTCGCTGAGGACGTGAGTGACGCGGTCGCGCAGCCGGGTCTCGACCTGGTCCTTGGTGAAGTCGTTGGGGACCGCGATCAGGGCGGTGTCGTCGAGCAGGCCGACCAGCCGGGCCAGGCCCAGGAACGCGCGCTGCTGGACGGGGATGCCGTCGTCGTCGAGGGCCTCGAGTGTGGCGGTCCACAGCTCGGTCATCATCCTGTCCGCCACGTGTTTCCCGTCCTCGTTCCGCGTATCGTCGCCGTGCGGCACCGTGTACGGGTCATCCGTCCACACGGTTGTCCACAGGTTGTGGGTTCGGCGCGGCGCGGGCGCTCCCCGGAGTGTCGTCGCTGGATCCGCCGATGCTCCGTGCGATGGTAGAGGGTTCCTGGTCCCGTGGCGAACCGGTGCACGGGTTTGGTCGGGGCGCTCCGCTCGGGTACCGTGATGCGGTCTGTTCGTCGGCGTTTTTCGCCTGCCCGCGGCCGCCCCACCACGGGGCTCCCGGGCCTCCGATGACCGCCGATCAGGCACCCCCGACCCGCGGGCCTCCCGGCCCGTCCACCGCGAAAGAGATCATCGTGAGCAAGCGGACCTTCCAGCCCAACAACCGCCGCCGGGCCAAGACCCACGGCTTCCGTCTCCGGATGCGGACCCGTGCGGGCCGCGCCATCCTCGCGGCCCGTCGTCGCAAGGGCCGCTCCGAGCTCTCGGCCTGAGGCCGCTCGGTGCTGCCGGCGCCGAGCCGACTGCGTGAGCGGGCGGACTTCGCGACGGCAGCCCGCGGCCGCGGCAGTGTCCGCGCCGGCTCACGGCTGCTCGTGGTCCACGCCACCCGAACCGACGCGCGTGCGGATTCCCCGCCGCGGGTCGGTTTCGTCGTGTCCAAGGCCGTCGGCAACGCCGTGGTGCGCAACCGCACCAAGCGCCGGCTCCGCTCGCTGGTCGTCCCACTCCTCGGGGGCACACCCGCCGGGGTCGACGTCGTGGTCCGGGCCAACCCGGCGGCTGGTGCCGCGACCTTCGGCGACCTCCAGTCGGCGCTGAACCCGTTGTGGCACAGGGTGATCGGTCGCTTCGGGAGTTCGTCGTGAGCCCCGGCCGGCTGCTGGCATGGCCGGTGCTGGTGCTCATCAAGGGCTACCAGCGCTTCATCAGCCCGCTGCGGCCGCCGACCTGCCGGTACTACCCGTCATGCTCGGCCTACGCCGTCACGGCCATCGAGCGTTTCGGCCCGCTGCGCGGCGGGTGGATGGGTGCGGCCCGGCTGCTGCGCTGCCACCCGTGGGCGGCCGGCGGCGTCGACCACGTGCCCGACCGCGACCCCGGCACCGGCCGGCCGGTGCCGGGCACCACCGGGTCGAAGCCCTACGCAGGAACTCCGGCAGCCCCGGGTTCGTCCCACATCTGACCATCCCGTCACCGCGGTGACATCATCCGCCGGCTCCGGCCGGCCCGTCGAAGGACACCATGGGCGATCTGTTCAACAGCATCCTGGCCCCGATCGAGTGGCTCGTCGCCTGGATCATGTTCAGCTTCCACCAAGCGCTCACCGCCATCGGCATGCCCGAGGCCTCGGGCTGGACCTGGGGGCTGTCCATCGTCGGTCTGGTGATCGTGATGCGGGCGGCGATGATCCCGCTGTTCGTCAAGCAGATCAAGGCCTCGCGCAAGCTCCAGCTCATCCAGCCGGAGATGCAGAAGATCCAGAAGAAGTACAAGGGCAAGACCGATCCCGAGTCCCGTCAGGCGATGACGCAGGAGACGATGGACCTGTACAAGAAGGAGGGGACCAACCCCTTCTCCTCGTGCCTGCCGATCCTGGTGCAGTCCCCGTTCTTCTTCGGCCTCTTCCGCGTGCTGAACGGCCTCCAGAAGATCTCCACGGGGGAGACCGACCCGATCGGGCCCATCACCAAGCAGGTCGCGAGCCAGGCCGAGAAGGCCTCGATCTTCGGGGCGCAGCTGTCCGACCACTTCCTCGGGGCGGACAGGCTCTCGACCCAGATCGTCACGATCGTGCTCATCGTCCTGATGTCGGCCACGACGTTCACCACCCAGCGCCAGCTGATGACCAAGAACATGCCGCAGTCGGCGCTCGACAGCCCGTTCGCGAAGCAGCAGAAGATGCTGCTCTACATCTTCCCGGTCGTCTTCGCCGTCTCCGGTGTCAACTTCCCCATCGGTGTCCTCATCTACTGGTTCACCACCAACGTGTGGTCGATGACGCAGCAGTTCTACGTCATCCGCCGGATGCCGGCGCCGGGCTCTGCGGCCGAGCGGGCCTACCACGAGCGGCTGAAGAAGAAGGGCAAGGCCATCCCGGGAGCCCCGGTGGTCACCGAGGCAGAGGCGGCCGAGATCGACGAGACTCCCGTGGGCCAGCGCGTGCAGCCGAAGTCGAAGAAGCGCGCCAAGGGCTCCGGCAAGGTCGTGGCCCCCGGCTCGGCTGCGGTGAAGGACCCCGCGGCGGCGCCTGCGGCACCGAAGACGGCGCCCCAGCAGAGGGCCGCCGGAACCGTCCGTTCGGCCAAGTCCGGCACGAAGTCCGGTGGGGCCAAGAAGCCCAAGAAGTCCGGGCAGAGCTCGCCGTCGGCGGGCTGACGCCCCCGGGCCGGCACGGCCCGCCCCCAGAACCCCTTCACCCCAGCACCTTTTGGAGAGCCCATGAGTGAGCAGCGCACCGAGGACAGCGAGCACGTCACCGACGAGGCCGCGGCCGTCAGCGACACCCCCGAGACCGTGGTCAGCAGCGATGTCGACACCACCGAGCCAGCGACGGACGTGGCGGACGAGTCCCTGATCGAGCGGGACGAGGACGAGAACGAGGGCGCCGACTCTGACTCTGACTCTGACGAGCGTGCGGGCGACGAGGGCGCCACCGGTAGCCGCCGGGGCGGCCGTCGGGCCCAGCTCGTGCGTGAGGGCGAGGTGGCGGCCGACTTCCTCGAGACGCTGCTGGACATCTGCGACCTCGACGGTGACCTCGACGTGGACGTCGACGGCGACCGGGCCGCGGTGTCCATCGTCGACAGCGAGGACGGCCGGGTGCCGCGTCGCCTCGTCGGACCCGACGGCCAGGTCCTCGACGCGCTCCAGGAGCTCACGCGCCTC